>JAJHPK010000039.1 GCA_020890945.1 Nitrosomonas sp. | reverse complement strand
ACCATGGTTTGTTAAGCTTGGATAAAGAAAGAGAAGTTTTTGCGCAGCAAAATTACACTAGCTTAGTAAAAGAAATGGCTCAAGGTAAAGGTGAAACGCTTTCGACATTAGCTAATTTGTATCAATGCCCAGGTGATACGCATCAGGAATTTGGTGCGATGACGCAAAATAAATTTGATCACCTCGTTTCAAACGATCAAACTACTTCTGCCGAACTCTTGGCAAAACTCGAAAACCAAATAAACAGCAATCCAAAACTTGCAAAATCTTGTAACATTCAAGTTTCGTCCCTCAAGTAATTGAGCGATGCATTTCAACGGGCATAGTTAAAGACTATGTCCGTTAGTTAATCTCCGTTTTTCCGTTATTTGTGCTTCACGTCCGATCGGTATATTGCTTACTATTCTTCTGTATTTTCTTTGTTGCCAATTTAGCTGACGCGATTCCTAACGAAGCCTATCTGGCTGAACTAAAACAGCAGGCTCAACAGAAACGATTAAGCAACGAGCGTGTATGGCATTTATTGCTGAAATACAACAAAAAAACTTTTAGTGGTGTCGTAAGTGAAGCCGACGGCATGGATTTTTTTAATTCGCCTTCTGGAAAAAATGATCCAGAAGCGGAATTAGCTGCGACGCTTGCTAGTTTTTTCTTGCCCTTAGAAAGTGTTGAGAAAGGTGCAGAGCATCCACAATGTAATTTTCCAGCGCGATTCAAATGGTTGAGGCAACAACTTCAATTCGACCCCAAGCGGATTCCAATACAACACTGCGACCGATTAGATCGCTGGATAACAACACTGGACCCTGTTGGGGTTACATTGGTATTTGCATCTTATTTTCTCAATAATCCGGCTTCAATGTTTGGTCATACGCTCATTCGTATCGATAGCCGAAGAACAGGACCTGACAATCAGTTAATGAATTATGGCGCAAATTATGCTGCCGTACCCGATACAGACAATGCTTTTTTGTATGCTTTAAAAGGACTTATAGGATCGTTTGAAGGGCGTTTTGCAATATTTCCTTACTACACTAAAGTGCAAGAATACAATAATTGGGAAAGTCGCGATTTATGGGAATATCAGCTTAAATTCACCGAAGATCAACTCAATATGATGCTGTTGCACTTATGGGAGTTAGGTGGAACTTACTTTGATTACTATTATTTTCAAGAAAATTGTTCGTATCATGTGTTGTCATTATTGGAAATTGGCAACCCCGAATTGCACTTAAAAGATCAGTTTTTCTTTAGCGTAATACCAACCGATACGATCAAGCTCGTCATGGCTCAAAAAGATTTGGTGAAACAAGTTGACTATCGTCCGGCAGTTTTAACCAAGATGAACCATAAGCGCACGCAGATGACGGACAAGGAACAAAAGCTTTTTCAAGATATCATCAAAGAAAAAACTACCATTGAAGATGAGCGTTTTGTTCTGCTTCCTGATGAATCCAAGGCATTGCTACTCAATGCTTATATGGACTATTTGCAATATTTGAGTATGCAGGGAAAAACCGATAAAGAAGTGAAAATACCGCGCTCTGTATTGTTGGCGCGTAGCCGTTTGCCGATCAGCGACGATGGTAACCAACGCATCAAGCATTTTTCTACGCGGCCTGATCAAGGACATAGCACAGATCGCTTGCAACTTGGTGCGGGTCACAATAATCATGAATCGTTTCTCGAATTCGCCTATCGTCCGGCTTATCACGATTTGATGGCGAAAGATACCGGATACGATAAAAACTCAGAAATCATTTTCATGGATTTTAAATTGCGTTATTACCTTGAATCTGAGCGAGTCAGATTGGATCAAGCAAAATTTCTCGCAATCACCGCACTCAATCCTTACGACCCGCTATTCAACAAATTCTCATGGCGTTTTGATATCGGCATTGACACATTAAGAGATCATGATTGCAGTTATTGCAATGCTTTTAAAGGAAGTTATGGCAGAGGCCTAGCCTATCGGCCAGATTTTTTTTCACCATTGCTGCTGTTTTCATTTGCGGATGTAAAAGCCGAATTTTCTAAAGGATTGAAAGATTATTATCGCTTCGGAGGAGATGTAGAAATTGGTGCTTATTATGATGTGACGCAAAATTGGCGCGTCAAGTTATCAGGTAGTTATCAAATCTTTCTGTTAGGTGAAACAAAGCTATTCTTCACTTCGCACTTTGTCACACGCTATGCCATTACACGAGATCTTGATGCACGGGTTGAGCTTAATCGTTACGATCATAACAATGAAGGGATTTTTTCAGTCAATTATTTTTTCTAGTTCATCCTGTTTCTTTCAGCAATCTCAGCCATAGTTTTAAGTTTGATTTGAAAACTGCAGTTTCTAATTACTAGTATTTTCCTCTGCGACAATTTGTCACATTCCCAAAATACAAAGTTGTGTGCATAATGACTTCCATGTTGTTCGAAGTGTGTTGTTTGTTTTGCCATAGAAGTTGTTGTTTTGTTGTCCCTTCCCTCGCATTCATCCGTACTTCCCTCCTCCTAAAAAAAGTACGGATGAATTTTTCAAAAGTCGTTGCCCCATAAAACGTCATCGTTTCAATAAGCGCCAATTTCTTTCTAACGATTAATCATTTATTTGATAAATTATAGAAAACTTATCGATGAATTAATCAATCTGGTATCCGAAAATTTTTAAAATTTTCCAATCAAAATTATGAACATGCAAGTCTTCGTTAGCTAATGGAATTGATAATGCACCTTTAGTAATGGGAGGAAGCTCGATATTGACCGTATAGATTCTCGGTTGCATTGATTCTTCATGATGATGCTTCATGTGATGATGGTCGTGAATGGGGGTCATGCTAATGATTAATTGAGTGATATGGTAATTTTTATTACCATTGAAAATACTGCCATTAAAAATTCCCCATCCAGTGCCAGCGTTGATGTTTACTGCTTGAATTGTGGCTTCTGGCAATTCTAAAGATTTTGTCGCGTTTTTTTGTGAACAGCAGTTTTCAGCATAAACAGGCGCATCCAATAGCGAAAAACTAAGTATTGACCAACTAAAAAACAGTATCTTAAAAAATTTTAATCTAAACGGCATCAAATTATTACCTCGATATATTTCATGAATTTTTACGACGGTATTATAGTTTTTTTTGAATGTGACTTGTCTAATTTTGAATCAAAGACGATCAAGTAACAGATTGCACATTGCAGTATTAGAGATAGAAATAATCCTAGCTTAATTCTGATCGACTAATTATTTTCTCTGAACGGATGAATGATTTGGGCGATTGGTTAGAATAATCATGCATTGACAAGTGATTCATATTAAAATCATTGGTTTTCGTTTTTTCACAAATCAAATTATCAAACTATGCATCCAATGCTTACGATTGCGGTTAAAGCTGCTCGCCGCGCCGGTAAAATTATTAATCAAGCTTCTCAAAGCATCGATTTGCTTACGGTAACCAAAAAATCCCATAGTGATTATGTCAGTGAAGTCGATCGTGCGGCTGAGGATGCTATTTTAAGCGTATTAAAAACGGCTTATCCTGATCATGGGATTTTGGCCGAAGAAAGCGGACAGCATGGTGATCGGAAACAGTCCGATTATCTGTGGATTATTGATCCTCTGGATGGCACAACTAATTTTTTACATGGCTTTCCAAAATATGCTATTTCGATTGGATTGGCTTATCGTGGCGTGATGACCCATGCGGTGGTTTACGATCCGGTAATGAATGAATTATTTACCGCCAGTAAAGGCGGTGGCGCATTCCTGAATGATCGTCGCATTCGTGTTAGTAAACGTGTCCGCTTAGAAGACTGTTTGATTGGCACTGGATTTCCTTTTCGCGATTTTACCCATGCGGAAGCTTATTTTAGTATGTTTAGGGCAATTGTTCCGCGTACTGCAGGTATTCGAAGACCTGGATCTGCTTCTTTAGATTTATGTTATGTCGCTTGCGGTCGGTACGATGGTTTTTGGGAAATCGGTTTAGCGCCGTGGGATATGGCTGCAGGCTGTTTGCTTATCACCGAAGCGGGGGGATTAATCGGTGATTTGGAAGGAGATGAAAAATATTTACAAAGCGGACAGATTGTTGCCGCATCGCCAAAAATATTTTCACAACTTATTCAAACTATTGCCCCCCATCTCACTCCGGAATTATTAGCGGCACAACGTGACGCAAAAGATATTTTTTAGCTGAACTTAAGTAGAAATTTAATTCACGAAAAGCCTCAGTACGGCTACTTATCCATTTAAAAATAGATACCTTTTTAAAATATTAAAGACACATATTTATTGTTGCAAGTGAATCTGGTCGAATGTTCCGTTTTCTGAAAAATGTGTTTTGTATGCGTTTTCCCAGCTGCCAAACGCATCGTTAATTTTGAATAATTCTATTGCTGCAAATTGATGAGCGTATTTCTTGGCAATGGTTGAGTTGGCGGGTCGATAAAAATGCTTCGCTGCAATTTCTTGTCCTTCTTCTGAATAGAGATATCTCAGATATGCTTCGGCAATCGAACGCGTACCTTTTTTATCAACGACTTTATCAATCACTGCAACGGGAGGCTGCGCCAGAATGCTTAGAGATGGAATCACTATTTCGAATTGATCGCCTCCCTGTTTCTTTAGCGTTAATAAAGCTTCTTTTTCCCAAGCAATAAAAACATCCCCCATGCCTCGTTCAATGAACGTTTCTGTTGCGCCTCTAGAGCTGGAATCCATGACAGGTACATTGCCATAGATACTTCTGACAAATTCTTTGACTTTATCTTCGCCGAATTTGCGTTTGCCGTACTCCCAAGCGGCTAGATAATTCCATTGCGCACCACCCGATGTTTTGGGATTCGGGGTAATGACTTCAATACCGGAACGCGCTAAGTCATCCCAATCTTTAATCCCTTTGGGATTGCCTTTCCGTACTAAAAAAACGATCGTGGAAGTATAAGGGGTGCTATTTAGCGCTAAACGTTTCTGCCAATTTTCTGGGAGTAACTTGGTTTTTTTTGCAATGTTATCGATATCATTGGCTGAAGCCAGTGTCACAACATCGGCTTGCAAGCCTTCGATAACTGAACGTGTTTGTTTGCCAGACGCACCATGTGATTGCTCAATCTTGAGGCTTTCATTATTTTTTGATTGCCAGTGTTTGATGAAAGCGGCATTAAATTCTTGATAGAGCTCTCGTGTCGGATCATACGAGACGTTCAATAAGGTTTTTTCTGCCAATACTCCATTGCTTAATAGCATGCTTGCAGCAATAAAACTGATAGTGAACCATTCTTTTATGACCATTATTTGTTCTCCCAAAGAGATGAGCAATCTACAATTTATTTTGTTTCGTCAATATTGAATAAGGTTAACGGTATTTTACTCTCAAATGCATGAGAATTTTACCGATGAGTTTTCAGAATAATGCTGATTCTATTTGCGCTATGCGCGCAGCGCGTATTTTGTCGTGAATCAAGTTAAAAAGTTTTTTTGAATCTGGATTTTTCTCTCGCAGTACTGTTGCAATCGCACCTGCATCAACGCTCTGTGCCGCTGTAAACGCTTGTTGCAACCGCAATAGTTGTGGATAAGACTTTGTTTCATAACCAGGACGTCCATGAAAATCACACGCGCAAGCTTGTAAAAATTCTTCAAACCGTTGTGGTTTACGATAGGCATCTACTGCTTGTAGCATATCCGCTATGGTGGAAGCTTTCAACTCACCCGCGCGATGCACATCGCCGTGATAGCGAGCGACCAGCAGCGCCAAATCACGACAATCCTTCGGTACGCGAATCCGTTCACAAAGCTTTTCGGTTAAGCCTATGCTGCGTGCTTCATGACCGATGTGTCGTGGCCATAATTCACGCGGCGTTGCTCCTTTGCCCAAATCATGCATGAGCGCAGCAAATCGAACGGGCAACGAATAGTTTTGTTTTGCGGCATAATCAATAACCAACATGACATGAATGCCCGTATCGATCTCGGGATGTGCATGTTCAGGCTGTGGAACGCCAAACAGTGTATCGACTTCCGGGAGTATCCGTACCAATGCACCGCAACTACGCAAGGTCAAAAACATTTTTGATGGAGCATTTTCCATCAAGCCTCTCGCTAATTCCTGCCAAACACGTTCCGCAACCAATGCGTCGACTTCACCGTTGTGCACCATAGTCTGCATGAGTATTAGCGTTTCTGGAGCGATCTGGAAATTAAAACGTGCTGCAAATCTTGCTGCACGTAAAATTCGCACTGGGTCCTCTGAAAATGCTGAACTAACATGACGCAAAATCCCAGCTTTTAAATCAGATGTGCCGTCAAATGGATCAATGATTTGACCGGATTCATCTTTAGCAATGGCATTGATCGTCAAATCACGTCGTTTTAGATCTTCTTCTAAGGTCACTTGCGGTGAGGCAAATATTTCAAAACCTTTATAGCCACGGGAAGTTTTACGTTCAGTTCGTGCCAATGCATATTCCTCATGGCTTTGAGGGTGCAAAAATACCGGAAAATCCTTTCCAACCGGACGATAATTTAATCGCACCATATCTTCAGGTGTTGCGCCTACGACCACATAATCGCGATCTTTTACCGGTAATCCTAACAATTCATCGCGAACAGAGCCGCCAACCCGATAGATTTTCAAAAGAGATTAAATTCGTAATAAATTGGATTGATTTACGTTACCTTGAAACGATCAGTTACGCCATTCATTCGATGCTATTGCTTGCTTTCGAAATTTTTGTACCACAAATCGTAAATCTCAGCAGGCCATAGAGACTTAATCCAAACTATGACATCATCAATTTGTTGATCCGTCAACTTACCTTCCCAAGCAGGCATCGAGCCAATTTCTTGCGGCGTGCCACGCAAAATTGTTTTTTTCAACACATCTGTAGGGTGATGCCATGCGTGTGCGGTTCCATCCAATGGTGGTGGTGGATATTTACCATCTGCATTGGGTTTTCGCCAATCAGGTGTGCCAGCTCCGTTGGGTCCGTGGCAACCCACGCAATTGTCGAGATAGACTACTTCACCACGTTTAATTTGTGCCGAATCAAAATTTTGCGTAATCAGCGCACCTGAATTTCCAGTAATGCCTGGCAAAGAACTGAAATTCGGTTTTTCCTTGCAAGCGGAAAGGGTTATGATTATAAGCCCGTATACCCACAAATTACATTTAAACATCGGTCAAGCTATGGTTTTAAACGCATGATGGAACTGTTTTTTTCTGTATCCACCGTAGCGGCTGGTTTAACTTGTTCGGCTTGCTTGGAATATGGATCGTAGCGATTATAAATGCTAGTATCTTTACGGGCTTGATCAGGCTCTGTAATCAGCAGCACATTGTAAGGATCTACGCGAGAGCCTTCCATACCAGGGGTTCCATGCGGCATGTCGGGTACCGATAGACCCACCGCTTTAGGTTTTTCTTTTAGCAAGCGAATGATGTCAGCGGCTGGTACGTGACCTTCAATTGCATAGCCATTGACCAATGCGGTGTGGCATGAACCGAGCGATTCGGAAATACCGGATTTTTTGCGAATTTCTTTGTTGCCAACATCATGCGTTTTAACTGTGAAACCGTTCTCGCGCATGTGATCTACCCATTTACTACAGCATCCGCAAGTAGGGCTTTTGTATACATCCACTGTGGCCGTTGCCATTGCTTGGTGGGTTATGCTTAACAAACCGATTGCTATCAATGGTTGTACCAAGCGCGAAAAATTACTTATTTTCATTTGTTCTCCAAAATTATTTTATATCCCATAAAAACCTGCAACGTTTTAAAACTTTAATTTCCAGCGTTTAAAAGCTCAATAAAACGCTTCATATAAGAGTATCTAAATGCTTGCTGGTATAATCAGTCCCATTTAATTGGATGGAATCTTATTTTTCTATCAGTGTACCAGGTTGAGAATAACGTTCAATTCAACGTTTGCAACTCATTTTAGAACGAAGCCATGCTAAATTGTTCCATCGGATTTGTCTAATAATGAGACATTTTTTAAAACTGTAAGATTGGCTACAGTATCTCTAAACACGTAATTATCCATGCAAAACAAACACCAATACAATGCAAATAAACTGCAAAAACGCCTTCGCCGATTGGTAGGAACGGCCGTTGCTGATTTCAATATGATCGAGGCCAATGACAAAGTCATGGTGTGTTTGTCCGGTGGGAAAGATAGCTACGCTTTGTTGGATATTTTACGCAATTTACAAGCGCACGCGCCGATACCTTTTGAATTGGTTGCGGTCAATTTAGATCAGAAACAACCTGGTTTTCCTGAACAGGTATTGCCGGAGTACCTTACTCGGATTGGCGTTCCATTTCGCATCGAGGAGCAGGATACCTATAGTGTTGTCAAGCGAATGATTCCGGAAGGAAAAACGACTTGCAGTTTATGTTCACGTCTACGTCGTGGCGTGTTGTATCGTGTCGCCACTGAATTAGGTGCAACAAAGATCGCGCTTGGACATCATCGCGATGATATTTTGCAAACTTTGTTTTTAAATATGTTTTACGGAGGCAAATTAAAAGCTATGCCACCGAAGCTGGTGAGCGATGACGGGAAACATATCGTTATTCGCCCACTGGCTTATTGTAAAGAGAAAGATTTGAGTGCCTACGCCGAAGTCGCTGATTTTCCAATTATTCCGTGTAATCTGTGCGGCTCGCAACCGAATTTGCAGCGCCAAGTCATCAAAGAGATGTTGCAACAATGGGACAAAAAATTTCCCGGCCGGTTAGAAACGATGTTTCGGTCTCTTCAAAACGTCCAACTTTCTCATTTGGCCGATCCTTCTCGTTACGATTTTGTAAATCTAAAAGCGCAGGGCAAGCCTGATTTGGAAGGCGACATTGCTTTTGATGAAGAATCGTTCGAACCAAACATAGAAGAAATGATTGCTTTATCAGCATCCGAGCAAGAAATGCCAGATTTGAAATTTGAAAACAGATCAATCGTTTCTGGACAACAAGATTTGATTTCTCCGTGAATTGACTGGCACCCATTTGAATGTCAGCGCAACAAGAACAGCAAACAGAATATAGATTGTTGTCAGTATATGTTCAGATACGTTATAAAACATAATTTGATGCAACCACCGTTGAATAAAGCTGCTATCGTTTTCGACGTACCGAAAAGCGTTTTCCCATGCGGTCAATGGACATACAACGCCAAGTAGAGATTCGGCTACCACGAATAAAATGGCGGCAAGATGGGGGTAGCGAAATCTGGGTGATGTTACAAACTGCCAATTCAACCATGCTCCCAGCCAAATCAATGGCAAGCTTCCTACCACAAATAAAACATAGCAAAAATGAACGATGAGAACTAAATCAGCTGACACTGTGCTGTGCGGTCATTTTTATCAACAGAATGAAGCATTTGACTAAAGTAATTTGGCTTATTGGGCATTCTAAGCGAATACTCAATTGGAAAGGAACTAATAGTCTCCAGTCGTCTGAATCTGCATGTCATTTTTGATGGATTTGATGCCAGGAATCTTACGTGCAACTGCAATTGCTTTGTCCATGTCGTCGCGAGAATTGACGTATCCGCTCAATTCAACGATTCCTTTTTGAGTTCTGACATTAATATCGAAAGGCCTAAGAGAAGGTTCATCGAGAATGGCTTCATAGACTTTTGTCGTAAGACTCACATCGTGATATTTTTCCTCCATCCCAGGTTGATTGGGAGAGAATGCGCAACTCGATAGTAAAACGAGTTGCGTCAATAACAGAAAAATTGTGAGGCGCTTAATCGTAATCATTGTTCACTATCTCCTAACTAGGCGATGGAATATGTTTTAGTTATTATCGATTAACAGCTTACTTGTGAGTTGAGCGCATTCCGAATTGTAACTTATCGTATTGATAAGGAGTTCTCTAACGAAACTCCTTTGCTGGAGAGATGTTACAAAATGGAAATGCGCTATTCCATCCCTTGTTGAGATATTACAGGATAATTTTTGGCAAATAAAATTATTTCACAAACACTCATTTAGCATTAGCTAGGTGTATTTCTATACAGCAAAGAAGATCTTAAACGATCAATTAGGATTGTTGATTGTTCGGTTGTTCTTTCAACAAAGGAATAATTTGGTTTTCTAATTTTTTTAAATTTATTTGCCCTAAATAACTATCGACGATTTCTCCAGCACGGTTTAAAACAACGGTGTAAGGTAACACTGACCGCTGATTGCCTGTTGCTTCCAATAATGACCACGTACTCATACTGCCAACCAGTATTGGATAATTGATACCAAACTCTTTGCTGAACATTTTGACCTTATCAGGTTGATCGATGGCAATGCCGATAATAACAAGACCTTGTTCATTAAATTTTTTCTGCGCTTCAATAAACTCGGGAATTTCCTCGCGGCATGGAGTACACCAAGTTGCCCAAAAATTAACCACGATTACTTTACCGCGCCATTGTGAAATATTTTGTTCAACGCCTTGTAAATCGGGCAAGGTAGTAGAAAAAAGTGTTTGCGCACCTTGCTTACTTTGTTCATTCGACAGTGATTGCGATCCGACCCCCATCAATTGACTGCGCAGCATAAAGCCTGTGGTAATGGCTAAAGTTGCTAACAGTGCATAAATAAACAGTTGTTTCAATTTGGCCATGCCAATTCCTTTATAATCTTGTTGATTGTTATTGCGAAAGAAAGATTATTTCTCAGTCACTTAAGTGCGCTGACTGATTAAATCAAAATAGCGTTAAGTACACTGAGAAAATCGTTTTTATTTAAGAAGCCAATAATTCTGACGTCAGGAATGTCGTTGCCATGCTTGTCAATAAATAAAATGCCTGGAGGGCCAAATAGTTTGAAGCGTTTCAACAAGGCCATATCATCGGCGTTACCTTCGGTGACATCAATTTTGAGTAACACGACATCTTTTAAGCGAGCATGTACTTGCGCATCGGAAAGCGTAAAGCGTTCCATTTCTTTACACGAAACACACCAGTCCGCAGTAACTTTGATCATCAAATACTGATCACGTGATTCCTGGATGATTTCATTGAGCGCTTCGATATTTTTGACGCGCCGGAAAGGCAACGATGCGTAACTGGTTGTTCCAGTATCTGCTGTCCCCATTCCATTGACTGAATCCGATTTTGCGATGCCGATTTTAGAAAGTGGTTGCAATACATCACGACTGCCCGATAACACGCCAATCAGTAACGCTATGCCAACCAGTAAAGAAATGACGCCAACTCCTTTGAGAAACTTACGCAAGCCCGAAGCTCTTTCCGGTAAAGGATCGATGGCATGCAAGTAGATCGCCGAAATGATTAATAACGCTGCCCATAACAGCATATGTATCACTTCATTGATTACTGGAGAAATGAGCCAAATGGCGACACCTAATAACAACACGCCGAAGAACTTTTTGACCGATTCCATCCATGCGCCAGTTTTAGGAAGCAGCGCTCCAGCGGATGCGCCTAATATCAGCAAGGGCACTCCCATGCCAAGCGCCATCATAAACAAAGCCGAGCCGCCTAAGACAACATCACGTGTTTGACTGATATATAACAAGGCGCCCGCTAATGGTGCCGCAACGCATGGCCCGACAATCAATGCCGATAAAGCACCCATGCCAAATACGCCAGTTAACTGTCCACCTTTGAGTTGGCTTGCTTCCTCTGATAGTTTGGTTTGCAATGTTCCGGGTAATTGCAGATCGTAAAAGCCGAACATCGAAAAAGAGAGCAGTACAAAAATCACGGCAAACGTGCCCAATACCCAGGCGTTTTGCAATGCTGCCGATAACATGGAGCCCGATAATCCAGCGGCTACGCCGGCAATGGCATAGGTGATTGCCATACCGAGTACATACGCGAGTGCCAAAATAAAACCGTGCATTTTCGTCACATTCTGACCACGATTAGCAATAATTCCCGACAAAATTGGAAACATTGGAAAAATACAAGGTGTAAAAGCCAGTAATAGGCCGATGCCAAAGAATCCTGTCAAAATCAGCCAGAAATCGCCAGTTTTAAACATCTGGTCAATTTTATAGGCTTCAGTTTCGATCCGTGGTCCACTCGACGGAGGAGGTTGAAATAAAGTAGTGGCATTATCCACAGGTGCTGCCGTTGCGGGAGAACTGACCGCATTGGCAACAGCGCCGATAGCAGCTTTAACCGCAGGCAAAGTCAGATCAATTGCTTTATGAATGGGTGCGTAACATACGCCAACGGGTTCGTTGCAGCCTTGATACGTAGCCGCAAGCGTCAAGGATTGTTCGCTTGCGCTATGGTCGCGTTTCAGCGTGATAATCGCTTGAATCGGTTCGTAATAAACTTCTGTCGCGCCAAAAGTTTGATCTTCCTTCTTCTTGCCAGGCGGCAAGGAAATTTTTTCGATCGCCGTATCGATTCCTTTCGATTCAAAAACGATTTTATCGCGATACAGGTAATAGTCTTTTGCCGGCGTTAAATTAGCGACTAGCGTTTGACCATCGCGTACTTCAACGGAAATTTTGAACGCTTCGTCCGGTGGCAACAACTCTTGCGGATTGCTTTGTCCAAGCTTAATGCCGAGTTGTTGTAATTTAGAAAATAGGCCTGAAGAACTGTTTTCTTGCGCAATCGCATTGACGCTCATCAAATAGAGGGGCGAAAGCAATATCAGCGCGATCAATATTCGTTTTAACATCGGTTTTTAATATTTCTCAGATAGTATTCGTTTCATCATTAATCCATTGCAGATAGGCAGTTGAACCACCTATGATAGGAACCATAATTATTTCAGGAAGTTCATAAGGATGCATCATCTTGATCAATTGTTCAACTCGATCATGGTGTTGTTTCCGAGTTTTGATCCAAACCTGAAATTCTTCTGCGGATTCGATTTTTCCTTGCCACCGATAGATCGAACGGCCAGCACTGGAAACATTTACGCAAGCGGCCAAATGTTGTTTAATCAATTCCTCAGCCAATGCAGTAGCGTTTGTTGAGTCAGGGTAATTAGTAACGATCAGAACAGGCTCTGTCACAATGAGTCATCGCAAAAATCAAACTTCAAAGGCGCTATTTTAACGCTTAAAGCAAACAATAAAAACAATATAAAGCTACTCGCTTGGTAAGGATATGACTGGGCAATCGCTAATAACCGACTTATACTTTCGGCAAATGATTTTTTCTGAGTGAGGATTTTTATGAATCGTTTTTTTAATTTGGTTATTGTGCTTTCGCTGATTGCCCCAATCGTAATTTTTTTTGGCTACATTATTATGGATGAAGGTGATCAATTTACCTCCGAACATTATATGGTTTCTGGATTAAGCACGGTTCCGTTTATTTTTGCGCTACTGGTCAAGTTTTTAATGTCCGGCGTGGATAAAGAATAGCGATCGATTATTCAAGCGAGAAACGGATGTGAATCGTCTCATGCTAAAAAGAAACCTCGGTTCCTGCGGATGTTTTTGATACAGTCGATCAGAAGCTAATAGCAATCGATGAAGTAATGAAAGAATTGCTTTTCGATGCCGTACCGTCTTGTCTAGCAAAAATTGAATGGTCACTTTGTAAGGTTCTCCCTTCGATCCGCCATAATAGGTGGTTGGTAAAATGGTAATCGAAGTTAATAGAAAAACCGTATGTTTTGAAAGCATAAGGTTCACCATAGGAGATGATGACGTGATGTTTGTCATGGTAATACTCTCCTTTAATGGCGATGCCAATTTTTTCGCTGGGTGTATATCTCAAAATACCAATGGGATTGAACCACAGATTCATCGCTGAGGAGTTTTTAGCTTTTTGTTCCAGCCCAATATCAAATCCCAAAATGGTAGAAAACAAATCATTCAATTTGTAAATTCCATAGAAGTTATGGAAATACCGCATTTGCCTGGATTCGTCAGGTTTATCGCTGCCAAAAAAAGTGCTGCTATTTAAAGTTAGATTTGAAGAAGGTTTATAAACAATTTGTGTTCCAAAGGAAGGTAATGTATTGCCTGTGACAGGTTTAATACGCTGCCATCCACTCAAAACTAAAACACTGGCATGCCACTTTTTATTGTCGGAAGTAACACTTAATTTTGCACCCGACTCAAAGTATGGGGTATTTTCTGCTCCAAAAGCTCGGGTCAGCACCCAATTTTCTTTACCGACAGCGCTTTCAAAGCCGATGTGCGAAGGAAAAACACCGATATCTAGCCATAATTCTTTTTCTTTGGATAATCTGAAGCCAACATTTCCTTCATAAAAATGTTTCAGCAAGCCAGGTTCGGCTTTGTAGTTGGCGTTCATATAAGTACCCCCGGCTATTCCCAAGTTTGCTCGTATGTGGCTACCAGTATACGAGCCTTTTATCAGAGCAAGATTAACGGATGGCAGATCATTTTTGCTAAAGCTAACTAAAAAATCTGGTTTTGTTCCCCCTGCCAGTCCAGTAAAGTCGTTGCTATAGTATGCTTCGATGTACGATGAAACAGTTAGGGAGGTGGGAAGGCCTTTTATCGTTGTTTGCGCGTATGCGTTAGTATGAATCAGAAAACAAACGCACAATAAAAATATTCTCATTGCCGAGCAAACTCGTTTTCAAATTAATTTAGGATAAAGCTGAAACATTAAACGGAGACTGCATAGTTTTAACCTTTGCGAAAGCGTTGATAAGCTAATCCCGCTAACGCCAAATCACCGATTGCTAGTCCCCTGAATGCAAAAGCAGTTTTATCATCGATGTTTTTGCGTCCTGTTATTTTTCCATTGACCAAGCCGAACAAATCACCGCTTACCAATGCTGGGTTGACTAAAGGTTTTTCCATGCTGGATTCTTGCTCAAGATCATCAAGAACAATTTGGTCAAAAGTATTCATACTCTCGGGCAACCAAGACGCAGCAAGGTCGACCATTGAAACAAATACTCCAGGTTTTAACCAATTGGCATCGAGAAATGGTTTCAATTGTGGTGAAATGGTGACGGAGGTAACGACTATATCAGCATCTTTTATGGTTTCGCGCGGGGTTTCACAAGCAATCGCTGTTAATCCCATGGCTTCAGCCGCTCGACAAAACACATCACGACTTTTTGTGCTACGATTATAAGCGCGAATCGCTTTTAGTGGGAACGATTCAGACAATACGCGCAGATGACTATGAGCTTGCACGCCGCATCCGACAAAAGCGGCAATTGATGAATCACTTCGCGCCAGGTATTTTGACGCGACCGCAGTCAGTCCGGCGGTACGTATCGCTGTAATCCAATTGCCATCGATAATCGCAAGCGGAATACCGGTTCGGCTATCCAGTAACGTTACCAACGAGTTAATGATTGGCAGGCCTTGCTTCGGATTGTCCGGATTGAGTATCAACGACTTTGTGGCAAGAAATGGCGGATCATCTGAGGCAGACAAGGTTGCCATCATATAACGCCCATCTGGCGGGGTGATCACTGATTTAGGAGCATTCCATGCTTGCTTTTGGCTTTGCCTAACAAGCAAATTTTCAATTCGGTCCACGATTTCTTGCGTACTTAATGACAAACGATCCAATTCGTTCGTGGATAAATAGTGAATTTTCGATGTCATATGAGCTCCCAATGATTTTTGTGGATCTTACACTACCAGTAAAACATTAGTCTTATTCACCCTCCGCTGTTATAATTTGCCCCCTTTACAGAAACTAACAGCTTATTTTTGAGGATTTTTTTATGTCTCGCCCCATTCGCAATATTGCTATCATCGCGCACGTTGATCATGGCAAAACCACCATGGTTGACAAACTGTTGCACCAAGCTGGCACCTTTGCCGCACATCAACAAATTTCTGAACGCGTGATGGATTCCAACGATATCGAACGTGAACGGGGCATTACCATTTTAGCCAAAAATTGCGCCATTGATTATGACGGAATACATATCAATATCGTTGATACCCCGGGCCACGCTGATTTTGGTGGCGAAGTCGAACGGGTTTTGTCGATGGTTGATGGTGTGTTGTTGCTAGTGGATGCGGTAGAAGGTCCGATGCCACAAACACGTTTTGTGACGAAAAAAGCATTGGCATTGGGTTTGCGACCAATTGTGGTGGTTAACAAAATTGATCGCCCTGGAGCACGTGCCAGTTGGGTGGTCGATCAAACGTTTGATTTGTTCGACAAATTGGGTGCCAGTGATGAGCAACTGGATTTTCCAGTGGTATATGCATCGGCGTTGAATGGCTTCGCAACGTTGGATCAAGAAAAACCTTCGCAAGATATGCGTCCTTTGTTTGATACTATTTTGAAACATGTACCAGCTCCTTCTGGCAATCCTGATGAACCGTTGCAACTGCAAATCAGCGCACTGGATTACTCTAGTTTTGTCGGGCGCATTGGTATTGGCCGCATTCGTCGCGGCAAACTGAAGCCTGCACAGGAAGTCATGATTTTGATGGGAGATAATCCGCCGAAAAAAGCCAAGGTCAATCAAGTACTAGGCTTTCAAGGCCTGGAACGAATTCAAATGAAAGAGGCATTAGCCGGCGACATCGTGCTCATCAACGGTATCGAAGAGCTGAGTATCGGTACCACTTTGGCGGATACCAATCAACCTGAAGCACTACCGATCATGGCGGTCGATGAACCAACATTGACGATGACATTTCAAGTGAACACTTCCCCTTTTGCCGGTCAAGAAGGCAAGTTCGTGACTAGCCGTCAACTGCGTGAGAGATTGGAAAAGGAATTGTTAACCAATGTCGCGATGCGCATGGAAGAAACCAACGAAACCGACTCTTTTTTAATTTCTGGTCGCGGTGAATTGCATCTCACGATTTTGCTTGAAAATATGCGCCGTGAAGGCTATGAATTGGCGGTATCACGTCCGAATGTGGTAATTCGCGAAATTAACGGAGAAAAGTGCGAGCCGTTTGAATTGTTGACTGTCGATATCGACGAAGCACATCAAGGTGCGATCATGGAAGCACTGGGAGAACGACGCGGTGATTTGCAAGACATGGTGTCGGATGCAAAAGGCAGAGTGCGCTTGGATTATCGTATCCCCGCACGTGGATTAATTGGTTTTCAATCGGATTTCATGACCATGACTCGCGGTACAGGTCTGATGAGTCACGTTTTTGATGAATTTGCACCGATGCGCTCTGAAATTCCGCAACGTAAAAACGGTGTGCTAATTTCATCAGAGCATGGTGAAGCGGTGGCTTATGCACTGTGGAAATTGCAAGAGCGTGGCCGCATGTTCGTTAGCCCCGGCGATCGATTGTACGAAGGTATGGTAATCGGCATTCATACCCGTGATAATGATTTAGTGGTGAATCCTATCAAAGGCAAACAACTGACGAATATTCGAGCATCTGGAACGGATGAGGCGGTAGTGCTTACGCCACCGATTCAGTTGACGCTGGAATCTGCCATTGAATTTATCGCCGATGATGAGTTAGTAGAGATTACTCCCAAAACGATCCGCATACGCAAACGTTATTTACTGGAACACGAACGCAAAAAAGCTTCGCGTGTCGCGGCTTAATCAACCAGTTTTATTAAATAAGGATGATGAAAATGAAGCAATGTTTATTAACATTTTCCAAAAGATTGCTGCAAATACAGTGTTTATTGTTAGTAACTTCCGCGTCATTTGCTAATTCCGTTGCGTGCTTTAACTCCAACATGGGGGCGTTTTGTATCGAATTGTTTGAGTCTCATACGCCAATCACAACCGCCAATTTTTTAACCTATATTAACAACGGCTCTTACACCAACGGTGTTTTTCACCGCAGTGTTTTCGGTTTCGTTGTGCAAGGAGGAGGGTATCGAATAGTTGATAACGGAACCGAAAAAACTCTCGTTGCGGTTACTACCCTTCCACAAATTAAAAATGAATTCAAAATTTCGAATACGCGCGGTACGGTTGCGATGGCAAAACTTCCTGATATCCCAGATAGCGCGACCAGTCAGTGGTTTGTAAATCTAGCAGATAATTCCAAGAATCTTGATTTTCAGAATGGCGGTTTCACCGTTTTTGGCCGAGTTGTTTTTGATGGCATGGCTGTTTTTGACGCTATTGCAACACTTCCTAAATCTGGTGGTGGTTTTCCATTTATTGATTCCATATCGCCCCAGCCTTCTGTGAATAATCTCGTACAAATCAGCGATGTTACTGTGAAAAATCCTACCGGTGTTTTTCATGAAAACATCGCTAGTTTTGCTGTGGATATAGGCGATGGAACAGTTGCTGAGGTGAAATTAAAATTAATTAACAGCGATGCTGATTTGTTATTTGAATTGGATTCGGAGAGCATTAAAATTTTACCGGCTAAACCCACAAATGTAGCAACATTTTTGCCGCAAAGTGGTTTGGTGTCGATTCCTTCCATTATGATCAATCAAACTACGATGGCCAATAATATACGCATGGAATTGGTCAATACGCAACCCTATCAATTTGTTTTAAAGAATTATGAATTAAGTAATTAATCCTTTAACTGAATTAGGCTCATAAAGGCATTAATTCCTAATTGACGTTTTATATATGAATGCTGCCAAGCGCTACGCTATTTTTGCTTGTTTACGAACCAATAATCCGCATCCCACAACAGAATTAGAATATCAAACACCCTTTGAATTATTGGTTGCGGTGATTTTATCTGCGCAAGCGACCGATAAAAGCGTCAATCAGGCTACTCGTCAGTTATTTCTCCAAGCGAATACCGCTGAAAAAATTTATGCGTTAGGCGAAGAAGGTTTGGTGAGTTTTATTAACCGAATCGGTTTGTATAAAAATAAAGCCAAAAATATCATTAAGACCTGTCAGCTTTTAATTGAGCAATATCAAGGGCAAGTGCCGCGTTTACGCGAGCAGTTAGAACAATTACCGGGTGTGGGAAGAAAAACGGCTAATGTTGTTTTGAATATTGCCTTTGGAGAACCTACAATAGCCGTTGATACGCATATTTTTCGCGTCGCTAATCGAACACGTATTGCTCCTGGAAAGACTGTTTATGAAGTGGAACAAAAATTACTGAAATGGGTACCAGATGAATTCAAACAAAATATTCACCATTGGTTAATTTTGCATGGCCGCTATGTTTGTAAAGCAAGAAAGCCCGATTGTGGAAATTGTAATATTGCACATCTATGCGAATTTAAAGATAAAAATTGAAACATTATTGGTTTTTGTTTGAATAAAATAAACTCATTTGCGCCAATGAAGTATGTTTTTTGAGAAGGGATTGTACGATTGGAGTAATCGTTTTGAGAATTTTCGAGGAAATGAATTTAATCCCTTATTTTTTATAGCCTTTATTATTTTAGAGATATGACACGAAGCTATCAACGCACACCGACACAAATTCGCCCGGTTAAAATAACCCGGCACTATACACGCTATGCCGATGGATCAGTTTTGATTGAGTGCGGAGAAACCAAAGTCATTTGTACCGCAACTATCAGCGAGCAAATTCCAGCTTTTTTAAAGGGACAAAGTCAAGGTTGGTTGACCGCAGAATATGGCATGCTACCGGGTTCTACGCACACCCGCATGCAACGGGAAGCAGCCAAAGGAAAACAAACGGGGCGTACGCAGGAAATTCAGCGATTAATCGGACGTGCATTGCGAGCAGTTGTCGATTTGAAAAAACTAGGCGAACGTACCATTCAAATCGATTGCGATGTCATTCAAGCGGATGGCGGCACGCGAACGGCCAGCATCACCGGTGCTTTCGTCGCAGTGCATGATGCGATAGAAAAATTGATCTATCAACAATTGATCGAAACGACGCCTATCATTGATCATGTCGCAGCCATATCGGTTGGCATTCATGAAGGCGTGGCCGTACTTGATCTCGATTATGACGAAGATTCATCGTGTGATACGGACATGAATGTGGTGATGACAGGAAATTTAGGCTTGGTCGAAGTGCAAGGCACTGCCGAGGGCAATGCTTTTGGTCGCAAAGAATTAGACGCCATGCTCGATATGGCTCAGCACGGCATTCAACAATTGATTGCAATCCAAAAAGAATCCTTGGCGCAAGCATCGGTTACTCGTGGATAAATTACAAAAACTACAAAAACTAGTCATCGCCAGTAACAACGCCGGTAAAATTGCTGAAATTAACGCTTTGCTTGCGCCTCTGGCGATTCAAGCGCTATCGCAATCGGTGTTCAATGTCACTGAAATCGACGAACCGCATCTAACCTTTGTTGAAAATGCCTTAGCCAAAGCACGGCATGCTAGCCGCTGCACAAAACTTCCTGCTTTAGCGGATGATTCAGGGATTTGCGTTGCGGCATTGAATGGAGCGCCTGGTGTCCATTCTGCTCGCTATGCCGGAGAACCTAAATCCGATGAGCGCAATAATCAGAAATTGATCGAAGCTTTAAAAAAACAAACCAATCGCAACGCTTATTACTATTGCGTGATCGTTCTTGTCCGGCACGCGGATGATCCGCAGCCAATTATTGTCGATGGATCATGGCAGGGAGAAATTATCGATGAGCAGCGAGGGCAGGGGGGATTCGGTTACGATCCGCATTTCTTGCTACCTGAATTAGGCAAAACATCCGCTGAATTAACAGCCGAACAAAAAAACAGCATGAGCCACCGAGGGCAGGCGCTGGCACAATTGGTGGAAATTTTGCGTGCTGGAAAATTTTAAGAAGGCGTCAGGCTTGGACCTCAACAAATGAGCTTGAAGAATGTGGCATTGGAATATGCTGTCCTTCTTCTTTAAGTCCTTCAATATGAAATTCAATAGCTTCCTGAATCAGTTGCAGCACTTCTTCCGCTGATTCGCCGACAGCGATGCAACCCGGAAGATCGGGAACGTAGGCACCAAAGCTTGTCGGACCTTCTTCGATAACAACCATATAACGCATATACACCTCTATTGCTTAAGTCCCGCTTGTTTTAACACATTGATGAGCGTGCCAGGCGGAACATCCACGCTGGGTTTTCCAGCAACTGTGACCGTACCGGGTTTAATCGGATGGTGAAACTGGCGATGACTTCCTATATAAGCTGTTGATTAACCCTGATATGTTAGAGATGCATTCGATAGTGATTCCTGGGGGTAGAATTGTCTGTTCATTAGGGTGAGATGCTATGTTTCTAAGATTTCTAAGTGATTGCCATTTTGTATATTCTTCGTCTGAAAAGAACTGATTTTTATTAAGGTAATCAACTTTGTTTTTAAAGTTATTACCTATTTTATTGGTTGTAATTTGTCTGCATTTTTCACTAATGGCTGCTTCAGCAACGCGGAGCAGTTGTTCGAATGCTAATGTGAAAAGCGGATAAAAAAAGTAACCATATAGCATAGCGCCACGAGCCACTTCAAATAGCTTGTGGATTTCTAATGGCACTGTTTCCGAAAGTTTGGGTTCAAGAATTAATATCGCCCAATCTCCGGCTGACATAATAGAAATCTTGCCATCTTGAAGCATGATCAAGTTTTTCATTAAAGGATCCCGATTCATCCAGTTTTCATGAGTGATGATTTTCATCCCAAGATTTGTCATGATTTTAAATACTCTTAATTACTCTATGGGTTAAAAAAGCGTTTTAAAATATTTTCTGGTAGTTTTTCTAAGCTGCTGTTCAAAGCAAAGCAACGTTTCGTATTAGAATTGGATACTGCATCGGAAGACTGAGTAAGTACTACAAGAATCGAACCATCATTTAATCCAACAGCAATTGAAGCATTGTTTTCACCACAATCGTGGGGTTTGCAGCGAGAAATAAACAAAAAGTTGTCTATTAGCTCAATTGGACTCTCGACTCCATACTCAATCGTGATTGCTTCAAAATCTGCACTTGATAATATATTTTGGAGACGTTTCTTAATTTGAGGCATTTCGAAGAAATTTGGTTTATTTCTGTTACCAAAGTTTCGTGTTGGATAGCGTCCTGTCCATTCTTTCAAATTAGATAAATCTTCATTATCAAAACCTTGCTTTGTTGGATGGGGAGATTGTGCGCAATCAACTATTTTATTGAGATTTGCTTTTGCTACTGTCACTTGCTCGTGTTCTACGGATGAAATTTCTTTTTCTTTTAAAGGTAAACTTGAAGTATGTTTTTGTTTTGACTTTAATGGACTTATTACAACGAAATTATTTAGTATTCCAACAACCTTAAGTTGTTCGTCTCCAAAATCAGTATCATAAAAACTTAAAATTATAAAATCTCTTCTAATTGTTGAGTTAGTGATTAAGCTGCTGGCGAATCCTCCGAATAATGAACCGAGAAACTTAGTTAAACCATCCTGCGTACGAGTTTCTTGAAGGATCTGCTCATGTATAAATTTTTCATAAGTTTCCATTGAGGGATTTGTATATGTTAAAAGAGCTAGTACTGTAACTGCAACAATGGTTCTGGTTAGTGATGGCATGTTTTAACTTGTGAAACCCTCTTCTAATTCATCAATGACGTGAATTACAATACTATTCTTGTTACATTTGCAATGTAATACACAAACTATCCAAGCTGCTCCTGATGATAGCTCAAATGCTCGCCAATAAACGTGCTGATGAAATAATAACTATGATCGTAGCCTTGATGGTAACGCAAGGTTAGGTTTTGACCTGCTTTGGCACAGGCATTTTCCAACAAGTGCGGATGCAGTTGATCAGTTAGAAATTGATCGTTCAATCCTTGATCGATCAACAATTCCTGAACACGATGACCCGCGGAAATCAGCGCGGTCGCATCGTATTTCTGCCAGGTTTCCTGATTTTCTCCCAAGTAATTACGGAAAGCTTTTTGTCCCCACGGGCATTGCATAGGCGCGCAGATCGGTGCAAATGCGGAAACCGAACGGAAAATATCAGGATGACGCAGGGCAAGTGTTATCGCGCCATGTCCCCCCATTGAGTGACCGAAAATACCGATGCGGCTTGGATCGGCAGGGAATTGATTAACAATGATGTTGCGCAATTCTTGTGTGATGTAACTTTCCATGCGGTAGTATTTTGACCAAGGTTCGGCGGTGGCATCGAGATAAAATCCGGCTCCTGCACCGAAATCCCAGGCATCGGTTTCACCGGCAATACCGGTTTGACGCGGACTGGTGTCCATCGTGACCAGCATCAAGCCAAGCTCGGCGGCGTAACGCTGCGCCCCGGTTTTGATCATGAAGGTTTCCTCGGTACAAGTCAGACCGGCGAGGAAAAATAATACCGGCACGCGTTGTTGTATCGCTTGCGGCGGTTGATACACGGAGAAACGCATCGGCAGGCCGATGACTGTGGACCGATGCTGGTAATAGCCTTGGATGCCGCCAAAGCAGTGATGTAGATTGCGGGTTTCAAAGGTAGCACTCATTGTATTAATACACGACGACCGAGCGAATCGATTCGCCGCTTTTCATCAAATCGAATCCTTGATTAATATTGTCCAGGGTCAGGGTGTGCGTGATCAGCGAGTCGATATCGATTTTGCCTTCCATGTACCAGTCGACGATTTTCGGTACGTCGGTGCGTCCGCGCACGCCGCCGAACGCGGAGCCTTCCCATTTTCTCCCGGTGACGAGTTGGAAAGGGCGGGTGCTGATTTCCGCACCGGCTTCGGCCACGCCGATGATAATGCTGCGTCCCCAGCCTTTATGCGTGCATTCCAAGGCTTGGCGCATGACTTTGGTATTGCCGATGCATTCGAAGCTGTAATCCGTGCCGCCATCGGTCAGTTGTACAATTGCATCGACGATGTTCGGCACGTCGTTGGGGTTAATGAAATGCGTCATGCCAAATTTGCGCGCCATCGCTTCGCGTTTTGGATTTAAATCGATACCGATGATTTTATCGGCACCGACCATGCGCGCGCCTTGGATCACGTTCAAGCCAATGCCACCCAGACCGAATACCGCGACATTCGCGCCAGCTTCCACTTTGGCGGTATAAATCACCGCACCGATGCCGGTGGTGACGCCGCAGCCGATGTAACATACTTTATCGAACGGTGCATCTGGACGAATTTTAGCCAACGCGATTTCGGGGACCACGGTGTAATTGGAGAAGGTCGACGTGCCCATATAATGAAATAAGGGTTTGCCATTCATCGAAAAACGCGATGAGCTGTCGGGCATCAGACCTTTGCCTTGCGTGCTGCGAATGGCTTGGCACAAATTGGTTTTTTTCGACAAGCAAAATTTACATTCACGGCATTCCGGCGTGTACAGCGGAATGACGTGATCGCCTTTGCGCAACGATTTCACATTAGGGCCGACATCGACGACAACGCCGGCGCCTTCATGACCTAATACAGTGGGGAACAAACCTTCTGGATCGGCGCCGGATAACGTGTAGTAATCCGTATGGCAGATGCCAGTGGCTTTGATTTCAATCAACACTTCACCAGCTTTGGGACCTTCCAGATCGATTTCTTCAATCGTGAGAGGTTGATTCGCTTGCCAGGCCACTGCGGCTTTGGTTTTCATAATTATCCTTTATGTTTATTGCAGAGATGAGCTAACAGGCCGCGACTTGCTTCTTCAACCATATCCAAGACCAATTCAAAACCCTGATGACCACCGTAATAAGGATCGGGAACTTCGGTCTCAGTGCCAGCATTTTTTCCATAGCACATGAATAATTGAATTTTTTCGATATGCTGCTTGGGACTGCGTTGACGAAGCAATGCGAGGTTTTCTTTATCCATCGCAAGAATATAGTCAAATGCCTCAAAATCATTCATGTTCACCGCGCGAGCGCGTAAATCATCCATTTTATAACCGCGTTGTAGGGCAGCTTGTTGCGAACGATGATCGGGTGGATGGCCGATGTGATAGGCATGAGTTCCGGCAGAGTCGACTTCAATCAAGTGTTGCACGTTCGCATCCTGGACAAAATGCCGAAAAACCGCATCAGCAGTCGGAGAACGGCAAATATTGCCCATACAAACGAATAATACTTTGGTTTTTTTGTTTTGATTCATGGCTTCGATTCAATTGAAGAATGGTGGGAACGATTTTACAAGCAGTCTCATTCAGGAGGCAACAAACAAGTCGATTTACCGTTTCCTCAAAGGACATCCGAAGTTCCAAGAGAAGTAATACTACCTGGATTTTCCTTAGCTCATCAGCCGTTCTGGTAGCCGTTAATAATTCTCACGACGATGCCAATTGATCCACTTCGCTTGCTTTTCTTACTATGACTTCGAATCCTGAATGAACCTACCGGTACCAACCGATTTTAGTGCAATTGCTACAAAACATAAAAATTCTATTTTTATTTATACAGTTATATCAGCTCAACAAGTCAGAATGCAGTGTCAATTAGCCTGGGTGCGACAATATGTCGCATTGTATTTTGTTTTTTTTCGCGCAAAATAGCCGCGCAATAAAGCAGAAACGGGCAAGAAAAGGGGTTTTATGCGATGTGTAATGAATAAGCGTTCTGAGCCTAATTGAAAACATTCTTAAAAAGAGAAACCAAATCATTCTCGACGTAAGGTGAGTTCGGAAAGCCTCGGAATCAAAATCGCATGCAGTCTGTTTGGGATGGTATCGAAGATAGCTTTGCTATCTTTCTTTTAGAAAATGATAAAGAGTTTTTGCTAACTGTGTGAAAGAAATACTACCTGCAAATCTCATCATGTTGACTATATTAGGGAGAAAAATATGTACAACATCAGAATAATTGTCCTGCTCATGGGCATGATGGTACTGGCTAGTCAGGTAAGCGCCAGAGTTAACTGGATCGATAAACCGGTCAAACATCCTCCTATCCCACTTCTGGGTGAAGATGGACAAAATGTCTTGGATACAGGTAAACCTTACAGCTCTCGCCAAACCTGTGCCGGTTCGGGTTGCCACGATTACGACAAGATAACCAGTGCCTATCACTTCGAAATGGGGCGTGACGAGGCTTCCGATCGATTCGGTTCTTATAGTAGTTATCTCAGCGGCAAGTGGCTCGCAGGACCAGGATTTTTTGGTGGATTTACTTGCATGGGTGGTAGTAATCCGACCATGCTGTCCTTCAAGGATACGCCGTATCCGGAAATGTTTCGCGACATGGGGGCGGCCGATTTCATTGCTGGCTGCTCTTCCTGTCATGCGGGTAGCGGTTATGGGGAAAAAGATCGCGATGGCATTTTTTACACCAAGCGTGATCCAGGGAGTATCTCTATGTATTCTGGCGATTATTTCGCCCGTGGCAAAGATGAAAACAACAATATGACCCACGATAATTCAGTGCTGAGTAAATGGAATTGGAACAAAAGCGGTTTGTACGAAGCCGACTGTTTGTGGTGCCACATGAGTCCAGAGCAGGTGATGGTTCCTGATGAGCGTATGAAAAGCCCCAGCGGGGGGATCGCTGACTACCGGAATGCTCAACACAAGCTTGCTAGTGGCGGCTGGTTTGGTCACGCGGTCAGCACTGCCTGGGAATTTTTGCCGACTACGGATGGGAAAAAGATTCTGTCCATCGGACGGAATTGGGCGGACGAGAAAAATTATGAAATCATGACCGATGCCGCTGGCAATCCAATTTTTAGTTGGAATCGGGAGGCATTCGATGAGAGTGGGCGTATCAGTGTTTCGATGCTACGTTATCCTGAAACCGAAAACTGCATGTCCTGCCATATCACCAGTAATTCTCGTCGCGGCTTTTACGGATATGGTAGTGAAGCGCGTATGGAGCTTGGCGAAGACGGTACGCTGGTATCTGATTACAAAGACGACGTACATAAAGGCGCCGATCTGGCTCGCTACTGGCAAGATGGTGAATCGCGGGTGATGGACAATTGCAACATCTGTCACAGTAGCAGTTACCTAAAACCCAAAACAGCGGCCGTTAACCTCGATCAAAATCATGATTTCATGAAGGGGAATTCGGATATGGATATCCGCAATGACCTGGATTTCTCGGCGGATTTACGTAATTGCGAATACTGTCACACCGAAAATAAAAATAAAATGGGTAAAGCGCCCATTATTCCTTCGGGACAACCCACCATCCTGGATGCGCACCTTGAGCGCTGGAAGAATGGTGGATCGCTTGCGGGTTACACTGCAGACAGTCTAAACAAGGTCGTGCAAACGCACTTAGATGTTTTAAGCTGCGAGACCTGTCACATTACCGGTTTGCAAAGCAGCGGACAACCGTTGCAAATCATGTATCGATACCGAGATAACCAGGAAGGCAAGCGTAAAATCACTCCTTACAACCCGCGTTTACGCTATTTGTGGATTGATACCGTGACCGGTTGGGCATTGTCTAGATTCGAGCGTGGTTTGGTAGTTACACCAGCCGAGAAAAAGGAAGGTGAAACGGTAAGCTACTTGAATATCATCGATCCTCAAAGTGGTTCCACGTTACCAGGCCGTCTGGAGGGTACTATTTCGCATGGCAGTGCATCGGTTAAAGACCCGGCGGATGCGGACAGTTATCGTTCGCTCAAGGTGGCCTATGACAGTCTGATGAAGCAGCGTCATGGACCTTTGCTCAATGGACGTCAACCTGATGTGAAAATGCTGTGGTTTGAGTCCAATGAATATATCATTTCCCACAACGTACGCCCGGCAAATGAAGCACTGGATTGCGCTGATTGCCACGCAGTAAAACAAAACGGTTCGTTCAGTTCCTTGCTGAAAGCTGACGGAATTTTTGGTTCGGGTAACACAAAAGTTGTCAGTAAACTGCCCGATCCAGCGTTGGTGAATGAAGGTGTTGTTAAGTTGGATTTGCCTTACATGCGAGTGGCCGGTGATGGAACAATCTCCACCACGCAGGATGACATTCTGTTTACGACGCTCATCAATCCTTTTATGACCATCAGTAATGCGCCTGGCAGCCAGTTCTTTGGCGGATTCCTCAGAAAAATGACGCTCGAGGAAATGTTTAGAGGTGCCACTCAGGATAGCAAAGGACTGCTTGATATGGTCGGATCGGCTGCCGAGGTGTATGGCGTGGCGCCGCGTTATGGAAAAGGCGCGCTCCGAAACACCATGGCGGCTATGCTAGTCAATACCATTACAGATGCTTTGGCTTCGCAGTGGCGAGTTGAATTTTTGCAATACGAACTTTCACCAGAGCTCAGTGCATTTTTGCGGGATCGCAAGTTTGGTGAACTTGCCTCGGACGTCATTCACGTCAGCATGCTCGACGATACCAAGCAAAAAATGACCAATTTGCTGGGCAATTCGTTGTTCGTCAAGATGCCTTATCGAGGACGATCGACAGAAATCGGCCAGATTGAGGTTGTCGCATCAGTCGACGGCAATGAGGTCCATCGTGTCGATCCAAAAGACATCGTGTACTTTGCGCCAGCACGCGCAGTCAATGGCACGGGCTTACCGGGAGGACAGGCCAACAATCCGAATCTAGAAATGGAAGATGGATACGTGGTATTTAAAACCGATACAGCGGGCTTTTATGGGCTGACGGATCGACTGTAACCACAAAGTAAGTTTTGCCTCGGAGAGAAAGACTTAACAATCTTTCTCTCCGGTTTACGCGGGCAATGACGCGCTTCTTTTCAGTCAGCTTGAAGAAACAGATTGACGCTGACTAATAAATTTTGATCTACCTTGTTATTGGGAGAAAGATATCATGATGAAAACACTATTGTCGAAAACCGCGCCATGGCTTGCCGGTGTGGGAATGGCAGCTGGGCAAGCAGCTGTAGCAACACGTTGCACAGTACCGGAACAAGGTACCTGCGTGGGATGCTGCAGTTGTCTCGTAGTCATTGGTTCTTTAGCGAGTTGGGCTCTTCAAAACAAGAGACAGCAACAAGCTGAAACTCAAGAAAAAGTACACAATGAACTGCAGATATCAGAACCGCAATTGCCTCAACCGCAGGTGGTTCATTCCAGGGACTAATGTGGCGACTGTTTGGATTGGTATTATGGGCGCTGGCGACCAGTGCCCAGGGCATCAACACTCAGGGCATCAGTCTGAGTGGCGTGCTGGAGAATAAAATGCAAGTTGATAACCGGCTTACTCATGATCCGCGCGTTCTATGGGAACTGTGGGGTGATGTCGATGTATCGTCTCCCCGGGGAAAGTGGGGTGCCCACTTTACCTGGGCAAATCAGATTTCCAGTCTGGAGGACAACTCGGGCAGTCGGCTCTATCAGGCTTATTGGGAGAAAAAACTGCCCAACTGGGGAAGTAATCTGCGGTTAGGACGCTTCCAACGTACCGATTTATCGGGTTTTTACGTACTGGATGGCGGTCAATGGAATACCCAATGGAATCAGTGGGAACTACAAGTCTACGGCGGGCAGGCCAGGCGTTTTGATCAGCTTTTTACAGCCAATATCGATGCAATTTATGGAGCCGATGTCGCTTATTCAGGTACTCTGAACTACCGTTTGGGACCAGTGACATGGCGCAATTATCGCGCACAATTGGGTTTCCAACAGGTGTATCACGATGATATGTCTTCTTATCGCGCACAGATTGCTTTCTCCAGTCAGGGCTCTTTGGACGAGAAGCGCTTTTGGGAAATGAATCTGTCGGGAAACTATTACATTGATCGCTCTCGATTCGAAAATGCCTGGTTTCACGGCTTTGCTGATCTTACCCGTACATTGCGCCTGCGTAGCAACTTCGAGCATTACCAACCACGGAATCCGTTACCAAGCTTCCGTGAGCGTTTTGTTTATGCCTATGCCACCGGCGGGCAAAGCTTGTGGCGTATGGAGGCGGAACATGTATTACTGCCAAAGCTCAGCTACTTCATCGGCTTGCAGCGTTCCACCCGAAATGACAATCACGACGGACTTGGAGTGAGAAGCGGATTTGAATATCGCACCGGAAGTGGACGCATATCCGCCAATTATGATTGGTTGAAGTTTGGCCAGGATTCCGCTCACAGCGGATATCTTCATGCAGACCATGCCCTCAATTCACGTTCTGAAGTCTGGATAAATGGAGCGATTCGACACGAGGACAAGAGTCTTTATGGGGTCAATTGGAGCTATGGCGGTGAAAGTGGTTTTCGCTATCAGATCAACAGTGCCTGGATGATCAATAGCAGCATTTCTTACATTGCCAACAGTCAGTTTAAGCCAGATTATATCGGCGTAGTCCGTCTGATTTATTATCTGGATCGTTTCCGACCAAAGGAAAATAAATGTTTGTCCGATTCGTGTTGATCGCTGTGCTTGCCTTTAGCGTCACCGTTTTGAACAGCAATCCGTTGCAAAGCAAAACAGAAAAAGAGCAACGCTGGACGGAAAAACGGGAAAAACGTAAACCGGATATTTATTTTCCGCATAACGTTCACCTCGAGGCGCTAAAGAAAGAAGGAGATGTATGCGCCTTGTGCCATTCATTCCAGAAAACCAGTGAGACCAATCTGGAACTGATCAAAGACTTGACTGTGGTAATCAACGAGCCGCTCAAGGCCATGTGCCATGATTGTCATGTGGTCGAACAACGCGCGCCATGGCGTTGTTCCATCTGCCATACCGATAAAACCACGATCTGGCCAGACGATCACAATTTCAATTATGTTCAGCATCACGGTTCGGTGGCACGAAAAAACGAGCAGCCATGTCGCGAATGCCATATCGAACTGTCTTTTTGTTCTGACTGCCATTTCCGCCGGGAGACTTCGGGTATTGGCTATCACCCCTTGGGGTATATCACTCTGCATGGCATGGAGGTTCGTGCCATGCCAGGGAACTGCGGACGATGTCACGATAGTCGCTATTGCGAAAATTGTCATGAACTGAGGAGGTAATAATGAAGCAATGGTTCTGGGCAATACTGCTCTTTATTTGTGCAGGAATTATCGTAGGAATTGCTTGGGCGGCTAATTTCATCGACATTGCCCCTGACGAAGGGCGTCTGGTAATGAGCGAACGCCACGAAGGGTGGGGAAAAGAGCGATGCCAGTCCTGCCATGTCCTGAGCCTGATTCACAAAAACGCGCCAAATATTCGTGGCGTCGTGCGAGACAAAGGCTATGATACCTGCACTGGTTGTCATGGCAGCAACGGAACGGCAGCAGAGCGCCGCTGCATTATTTGCCACAACTCCGACGATTTACCGTCTACACCGATTCTGTCCGGTAAGCATGCGCATAACTTCCTGCGCAATCAAGATACGGGTAATTTGAGTGATCAGCAGTGCCTGACTTGTCATGAAGCCTCCGATATGAATGGGCGCTGGGATATCAATGTCGACTTGACCAAACTGCCAGATCAATGGGGTTTGAGGAGCGCATACACCCACGAATCGGAGTTTTGCCTACGATGTCATAACCGCGAGCATCAAAACGCCAATTTCCCGATCAACGGAGACTATCGGGATCCCATCATCGCCATCGAGGAAAGCTGGCATTACATTGATAAGCATGGATTCGCATCGGGTAGTGGTCAGCGGACTTATGCCGGTTTGCGTCCGCCTTATCGCTACGGTGTAGTCTTGCCGTGTACCGAGTGCCACGCTATGCACGGCACCGAAAATGCCAAGTTGATTTTGGATGATAGCCGCAAGGGCGTGTTCTATTCCACTTTCCGCCAGGAAGGAGTGCCAGTGCGTAGCATCAACGGAGACTACTCGCAGTTGTGTGTACTGTGCCATCAGATGGAAATTCTGGTTGAAGATGGCGGGCTAGATACCGGAAACGGTCTGTTTGGAGTGCATCAGGTCGGCAGCGATTGCACCCTTTGCCATACTCATGGGCGCGCCGCTCAGGCTGGATTATGAAATGGTTTGTCTTTGTTTTGGCGTTCGGTTTTACGGTCAATTTACCGGGTTGGGCTGCTGAGATGGGAAAGGAAAAACAACCCAAAACACCGCCTTTGCACCATTTGGTCGACATTGCTGTTCCTGATTCGATGCAACTAGATTCCCGGTTGCCGCTGCAAACGGATCGGATGCTTAAGTGTCCCGTGTGTCATGGGATTGAGGATATCGACAAGCAGGATTTCGCCAAGATCGACAAGAAACATCCGGATTTTCTTCGTGATGGCCCTTATCCTGACCTGAACCAATTCTGCTACCGTTGCCACGATGAAGAAAAACACCGTCGGCCGAATATCCACGATATGCTAGATGCTCAAGACAAGCCGAAGGAAGAGTATTGCCGCTATTGCCATCGGGAAGTATTGGAGCGTGATCAGCGTTACGAGTTATCCGAACTCAAGCTCAGAGCACCGATGGATAAGCTCTGCTATGGTTGTCATTTGAAGACGCCTCACTTTAACGCGCTTGAGCATCAGGTCGAGCCTTCCAAGAAAGTGAAAAAGCAGCGTGAGCGTTTCTTGCAAGAACACCCCGAAGTGATCCTGCCTTTGACCGAAGATAACCGTGTCACCTGTATCACTTGTCATACACCGCATCCGCCTGGAGTCATCGATACATCATTGCCTGCCTCGCATCAGGTCAGTACTGCCAAAGTGAACGAAGCGCCGCGGTATCGCGATAGTTTATGGAAAGAAACAATTGCTGAAGACAAAGCGCCTCGTCTGGCAGTCATCAGTGCCCGATATGGGCGACCGCTCACCTATGACTATCAGCAAATTCAGGGGGAAGCTTTACTACGTCTTGCCGCCAAAGACGGCACCTTGTGTCGTGCATGTCATACTTTTGTAGATTAAGGAGATTATAAAATGAATCAAGCAGCCTCTTTACACAATTGGTCTTTCTGGCGTCGCTTTAAAGCGGTGCCCAAATTTCAGAAATTCCGCTATGCAATGATTACGCTATCCTGTCTTGCTTTTTTGGGGCCGTTAGCCATTTTGCCTGGTTTGGTCGGGAATAATGATCTTTGCGGCGTATTGTGCATGCGCCGCTTTTATCTCTATTTTCCTGGCATGAGTATGGATGATTTATGGATGCACATGTCAGTGGCCTGGATCGGAACTATCTTTTTCTTCATGATTCTCACCGTTACTTTTTTCTATGGTCGGATTTGGTGTGGATTCATCTGTCCCGTGGGCGGGCTCAGTGAGCTGGTAAGCCGTGTCCTCGGCCCTCGCTGGAAAATCGATTACCGCCCTCTGCCGCAAGTGCCTATTCGCTACGGCTATCTTGCAACCTATATTCTGCTTATGCCCATGGTCGGAATTAGCGCCTGTACGCTGTGTAATTTCATTACGGTACCCCGTCTGGTTACCGCGCTTACTGGTGGTACGGCTGGCGTCGCTTTTATCTTCTCCACGATCGGACTGGCGAACTTGAGCTTGCTTCTGATGCTGGGTTTTTTCGCGGAGAAAGGGCGCGCCTATTGTCAATTCATGTGTCCGATTGGCGCTATTGACGGCTTGGTCAATCGGGCCGGTGCCAAATTGCAAATGACTCACCGCATCCGGGTGGAGCGTAGCCGTTGCACCGGTTGCAATGAGTGTGCCAAGGCTTGCATGACCGGGTCGATCAAAATTGTCAACGGCATTGCTCAGGTTGATCAGACTTCGTGTATGTCGTGTCATGATTGCGTGGATCATTGTGAGTGGAACGCCATTGAATGGACCACCGGTCCCCGGAACGTGCAACCTAAGCGAATCAAGAAAAACATTCAGATCTATCCTGAACCGCAGTGGCAAGCTTTTCCGCCTGCGCCGATGCCTGCGGCTGACCCGGTAAGGGGCGTGATGGTCAGGCAAACGCTGCATTACTTCACGATTACAGCCATGCTGATGTTTGTTTTATATGCAACGATCCAACAGCTCTAAGTATGAAATGGAGTTTGTTTTTTGCCTTGCTGGTCATTTCCTGGCCGCTTGGCGCACTCGAGCGTCACAGTGATCCGGATGGATGTTTCTCCTGTCATGGCTTACCGGGGCTCGAGTATATCGATGAAGAAGGGACGCGGCGCACTGCCAGTATTTTGCGCAAGGATTATTACGCTTCGCTGCACGGCAGTGTGCCCTGCCGCGATTGTCATCGCCAAATTCAGGATTATCCTCATGATCCCAAAGATGGCTATGTCGATTGCGGTCAAAGCTGTCACGTTAAAGAGCCTTCTAAAGGCAAAGCCTTCAGTCACAGGAACGTTGTCGAGGAGTTCGAGCAATCAGCGCATGGCAAGGGTTTGCATGCCGGATGGACGAAAGATTTGCATGGTGGCAATCGGCTTAAGGAGGTAGAGGAACAGCAAAATCCATCCTGCCGACGCTGCCATTTTAATGAACCCTATATTAAGCCCGAGCGTCTGTCGATCTTCTTTGAAGCGTTTGATCATGTCGACATGCAGTGTGGCAACTGCCATCAAGGAGAGGTCTGGCGTGATCAGTATTCAGGCCATATCCTACGGCGTCTGGTCGGCAAGCATTATTCCAAGAATGAAGAAAACAAGATGTGTATCAATTGTCATGGCAACACCGAAGCCATGAGCAGGGTAAAAATCGAAAATCCGGAAAAAAGCGAAACAGAGCAAGGTGAACCCCAACTCGAACCAGCCGGACCGCGCTTTGTACTGGCAGTTGCAAGCTATGCCAAATTTCTTCATGGAAGGTTGCTGGAAGTTGGCAATGAACATGGTGCCTCATGCCTGGATTGTCACGCTCCGATAGGAGCTGGCGCGCGCCATAGCATCAAGCGTTCACGCGATGATCAATCATCCACTCACAAAGACGGACTACCCGAAACCTGCGGCCAGTCGGGTTGCCATCTGGATTATGCTCGTGATCCCAGAAACGCCGGTTTTCTCAAAACCGATGTGCATAACATTGCCTGGGTTGATGCGGATAAATTACGCGGCACCGATTTTTCTCCTGTAACCGCGGATGAAAAATCGAGGTGGTTTAATGTGTTAATGATACTGGGACCGTTTGCCGGATTGTTTCTGCTGGGACAGGGAGGATGGTGGTGGTGGGAGCGGCGCGAAACAGGCGAACCATTGCTGGGTGCAGATCGTTTTCGTCGGGTGATGCTAGGAATGAAACTGCCGGAAAAGCGCTGGCCATGGCAGAAGCCGGCCGGTCAGGACACGTCGGTTCAAACCAAACCGGATGAACTAGACGATTCTCTGATTATTCTTTATGCATCGCAGACTGGTAATGCCGAAGAATTAGCCGAACGGCATTTTAATCTGGCCGAACGCTGGCAACTTCCGGTGCGCCTGATCAATATGGCGGAATTTGCGCCACGAGAACTGGTCGGGCTTCGTTATCTGTTTTTGCTAACTAGCACGCAGGGTGAAGGAGAGCCTCCCCTTACCGCGCAGACACTGTATCATTATCTGAAGGGACTTGCAGCAAGGGAACATACTACCCCCCTGTTCGGGCACCTGCACTATGCCGTGTTCGCGTTAGGGGACAGCAGTTATCGTAATTTCTGTCAATGTGGTAGGGATTTCGATACTTATTTGAGCAAGCTCGGAGCGATTTCCGTTTTGCCTCGGGTCGACGGCGACGTAGATTTTGAAGCAGCGGCCACTGCGTGGATGGCACAAGTAATTGCAGCCTACCGGGAGCTTAGCGGCCATGAGGGCATCGAACCACCTCCGGAGGTCAAGCCGACATCTTCAGGTTATGGAAAGCAGCGGCCGTATTTGGCCAGGATATTGAGCAATAACAATCTCAATGCTGCCAATTCATCGAAGGAAACCCGTCATATCGAAATTGATCTTGGCGACTCGGGGCTGACCTATGAAGCGGGTGACGCTTTGGGGATTTATCCTCGTAATGGCGGTCCCTACGTGGAAAGCTTCATCCGGCAACTCGGCTGGAATCCCGATCACGAAATCATCCACAATGAGGAACGTCTCAGTTTGCATGAAATGCTGCTCGGGCGGCTGGAAATTACCACAGTGACTCGTCCTGTGTTGGAGAAATACGCAAGCCTTACCGGCAACGCAGAATTGGCACAACTGCTGACGAATGACGCCGCTTTGCAGGATTATCTCTATGGTAGGCTTTGGCTGGATATACTGCAAGACTTCCCGCTCGGGGCGCTGACGGCTGAAGAAGTTCTGAAGATTTTTCGTGCCATTCCACCCAGGTTGTATTCCATTTCGTCCAGCCCCAAGATGCATCCGGGACAGGTGCACGTCACAGTAGGGGTGGTGCGTTACCATGCCTACGACCTGGACCGCGAGGGGGTATCTTCCAATTATCTGGCGCGTCGTCCGATCGGTAGCCATATTCCGGTTTTCACGCAAACAAACGCACATTTTCGTCCACCTAAGGATCCTGCCTCACCCATGATCATGGTAGGGCCCGGAACCGGGGTCGCGCCTTTCCGGGGGTTTGTCGAAGAGCGTGAAGCAATCGGGGCATCGGGCAAAAATTGGCTGTTTTTCGGTGATCAGCATCAGGCCTGCGATTTTCTCTACCAACAAGAATGGGAAGACAAACTCAAACGGGGCGTGTTAAGCAAGCTGTCTTTGGCTTTTTCGCGGGATCAGACCGAGCGTATCTATGTCCATCAGCGCATGCGTGAGGAAGCCCAAGCGCTTTATGCATTACTGGAGGAAGGTGGAAGCTTTTATATCTGTGGCGAAGCGGCGCGCATGGCTAAGGATGTTCATGCTGCCTTGATTGATGTTGTCATCAAAGCCAGCGGTCGCTCACGCGAACAGGCTGTGGATTATGTCAAGATTATGGAACAGGAAGGAAGGTATCAGCGCGATGTTTATTAGATTCATACTACTGGTTGCATCGTTTTATTGGATCAGTGGCGCACAGGCAAATCCGATCTATCTGGAAGCCATCGAACAGCGTCCCGACGAGAAACGGCTGGCCGAGTCGCGCAAAACGATTCATGATTACCGAGAAATCGAGATTCGAGAGGATCTGGATCAGCAGTTGCCTCCTTTTCATCGCCGTCCGCAGCAGCCAATCAGTCAAGGTGAAACGTTCTGCCAGATGTGTCATTTGCCCCTGCCACACCGGCAATCGCTGTGGACGCGCGCCTTGCTCAACATGCACAGCCGCTATATTGCGTGCAGTACCTGTCATTTTCGTCCGAAAAACGTTACTTTTGCTTACCGATGGCTCGATTTTTCCAACGGACAGGTACTAGAAGCCGATGCTTCGCGCTTTCGTGCGGGCCGTGATCTGGACAACGAGAATCTGCCGGATGGAAACGTGAAAATCGCACCTTTCTGGCAAGACCAACCCGCCGTTCCCTTGCCTTCATCTGCAAAAGCACAGGACATCGCCCGCCTATGGCGCGAGGGCGATACAGAACAAAAGATTCAGCTACACGCCCAACTGCATCGCCCGCTTGAGCCACAGGGCTTGTCATGCGATGGTTGCCACCAGGAAAAAAAGCCGCTGTTCGACCTTCAGGCCCTTGGTGCGAACCCTGACCAGGCTAAGCAAATCCAACGCCATGTACTCCCGCAATTCTTTAAACGCAACTACGACAAGGAACAAAAGATTCGCATCCTTGATCTGACCCGATGATCACTGTGATATCGAAAATACCGCAATACTTTTTTCTCTTGGTTTTGCCCGGCTTGCTATTGCCGCTTGTACTCCAGGCTGCACCCAGACCGGCAGCGGTGGAACAGATTGCCTACGATGCACTTGAACGTCCGGTGGGTGTGACTCTTACCCCGCAAGGCGGAATCATGGCTTTGGATGTACGCGGTCAACTGTGGCGATTGCAAGACTCGAAAAAGATTTTGCTGCAGGCAGCAGAGACATTCAAAAAGCCCTTGGATATCACTACCACGGAGAATGGTTTTCTGGTAACCGATACCGGCAGACGCCGTTTGACAACACTGGATAGGCAAGGGCGCATCCAACGTCACTATGATTTACCGAAGCTGACTTGCGATGAAAAAGAAAACGAGTCTGCCGATCACTGCCAGATCGATCCCGATCCCGTCGCGGCCCTCCGCGTTGGCGACCATATTTACTGGAGCGATCGTAGTTCCCGCTTGTGCTGGATTGAAGCCGATCAGGGTAAATGGCAAGGTTGCACCGGCAAACGAGGTAGTCCGGCTGGGCAATTTCAGTATCCCTACCAGATCGTTGCCGACACACAACGATTTCTGTACGTGGTGGACGCGCTCAACGCCCGGGTTCAAGTATTCAATGACTTGGGGCGCCCGTTTTCCCAGATCGGTCGTTTTGGCCTGCAGTCCGGGGAATTGTTTCGCCCCAGTGGATTAGCGATGGATGTCGGGCGTGAACTATTGTTCATCAGCGATGCGTACCTGGGTACGATCCAGGTGTTTCACCGTGGAGAACCACTGGGAGCACTAGCAGACAGCCACGGTAAAGTAGTTAGCTTTGAGAATCCTACTAGCCTGGCGTATCAGGACGATGTTTTGGCAGTCAGTGAAACCGGTGCCAACCGAGTCGTTAAAATTCGCCTTGCTTTCACCGAGACAATGCCGCTGCAACGAGTGGCCAAGCCAGAATCTGCGCGTCGCGAATGCCTGATGTGTCATCTGGAATTGGCCGAGAAAGCACCGGAAGCCCTGCGCGCTTTCGATACTGCCGATCAGTCGCCGGTCGCCAGCGAAAAAATGTGCGACAGTTGCCACCTTGGTCCGGTGATCGATTCCCGATGGGCGATCGGACAAGGCAGTCAGCATCCGACGGTTTATGATCCTCCCAAGCGCTTTCCTCAGCCCAGACCGCACAAAGACAAGTTGCCGGATGAATTTCCCACGATTAAAGATCATCGACTCAGTTGCGTCAGTTGCCATACACCGCATAATCACACCGATGCTCAGGCAACTCTCTATTCAGGACATCGGAATGCTTGGTTGCGCGTCAACAACGATGATGCCAAGTTATGCGAGCGCTGCCATGAGTCCAAAGCCAGTAATGCCCGCAATCAGAGTCCCCAAGCACGCGGAGTTAATCATCCTTTGAGTATCCGCATGGAACCAGGGCCATTTAGCAAGGCGCCAGGTTTTCCCAAAGACGAAGAACTGACTCATGGACTACCGCAACGCCTGAGCGATGCTGGCGCCATGTTGGGACCAGAAGGAATTGTCTGTCAGAGTTGCCATCAAATTCATGGTGGAACTGGAGAGAAGACGATGCTGGTGGTACAAGAGCAATTTTTGTGCACCGCCTGTCACCAGCGCCAAAGTAGCCGGAACCCGAAACATGCAAGAGAAAAAGGCGTACACCCCGTTAATTTCAAACCGGAGCGACGGATTGAATTCGATGGCAAGCCGTTGGACTGGTTGAGCTGCACCACCTGTCATCCAGTTCATGAAGGTCGGCTCGCAACGGCCATATTGCATCAGCCTGCTGAAAAACTGTGCGAAAACTGTCACAAACGCCAGCATGCGGATAGCAAAGAAGCAGCACAGAAAAAAGGAGTGCATCCGGTTAATTTCGAGCTGAACGATCCGGTAATCCTTGAAGGGAAAGAAATCAAGCAAGTGACTTGCCTGACATGCCACACCGTTCATCGCGGTAAACCGGATACTCCGGCATTGCGTCTGGAGCATCGTGACGGCCAGTTATGCTCATCCTGCCATAAAGACAATCTTCCCGTGCTTGGCAGCGATCACGATTTACGCATTACCGCCAAAAACAGCCACAATCAGCTCAAAGAAACTCCCAAACAAGCCGGTGTATGCGGAAGCTGTCATAGCTTGCACCGCAATGAAGACAAGCAACCATTTTTGTTTGCAGCGCAGGCGGTGGGCCAACCCGATCAACCGGTAGCAGATCAACAGCAGAATACGCTACGGCGCAATCGTTTATGCCTGAATTGTCATCAAGACGCAAAGTCTGCACCGGCTAAGGAAAAAGCCATTGGCTACTTTAATCATCCGGCCAAGGATATCATTCTACAAAGTGACAAAAAGCTTATGCCTTTGCTCGATAGCAAAGAAGCCGTGGCGGATTTTGGTCATATTGCCTGCATAACTTGCCACGATCCCCATGTGTGGCGTCCTGAACATCTCGAGAAAAAAGCACCACCCTTGGCCGGTAATCGCAACAATCTCCAAGGTGATCCACACACCAGTTTCCTGCGTGAAACCAAACCCGAAAAAACCTTTTGTCTAAGCTGCCATGGTCTGATGACTCGCACCAAGTTCAAGTATTATCATGATGAAATGGTGCGTGATGTGGTGGATTATTTGAATTGAGGCTGATGATTGTCAATCAACATGCAAAAATTACTGGGGAAAGGGTGAAATTAACATTGAAAAGTTACTAGTTATGGACGAGAAAATCCGGCATTGAGTCGGGGAACCCCGGAGTGATAACACTGGAACATCTGTGCCGTTACATCACGCGACCGGCGATTGCTAATGAACGACTGACACGCAATAAAGATGGGCAAATCGTGTTAAAGCTGAAGACACCTTGAATTCATGCAACGGCTGGCTGCGCTGGTTCCCCGGCCAAGGCTCAACCTCATTCGTTTCCATGGCGTGCTTGCGCCGAACGCCAAACTGCGTGCTGAGATGATTCCTGGCAGCAAGAAAAACAAAAGTAATGGATTCGATACGAATGCCGATGTGCTGCCTTCCCCGGTTTCCGTGCGCATCAGTTGGGCGCGTTTGCTCAAGCGGGTGTTTGATATCGATATCGAAGATTGTCCGCACTGTGGCGGAACTCTGAAAATCATTGCCGCTATCCTGGAATCCGGCGCAATCACTAAAATTCTTGATCATCTCGGTTTGCCTGCGCGGGCACCGCCTAGAGCGTCTGCGCAGGCCTTCGAACTTTTCGATCCAACCTGATCCCGCGCTCGTTCCTTTCAATCCTCTTCATCACTGGGCTGATCTTTACCCCTGGGCGTCTTTCGCCTGAAGCGCCAAAACGCGGCAAAATCTTTGACTTTTTTGTGATAACTGAACTGGAATATTGTCATTTCTCGATCGATTATTACAGTGTTTGGCCAGCTTCCAGTACATTCAATACTCACGGAAAAGGTGGTTTATTTTCCCTATACCCAATAATCCCTTAATTTACTGTTTCTTAACAGCTTACTAGACTAACAGATTGTATCTACTAGTCTAGAGCCATTCATAAAAATGAATGACACTAGACGTTTTGTATGACTGGCTATTTCGAAGGTCGCAGAAAAGTAGGGAAATTTTCACAATTATCAGACTTGCGTCGGTTCATTGTAGTATGAATCTGATCCGATGTGAGGAAAGTCACAGTAAATTTCCTCAGGGTATGTTTATATTTGAGCGTGAAAACGATCAGTGCGTACAGAAAGATTTATGGCTGCAAGGCAGATTGTAGTAATTTTCACGATATGAAAAGAATATTCATATTTTTAATATTCTATGATCAAGGAATCCAATAAATATTTTGAGGAGGTACCTTCAAATGACGGCTACAAGTGAATTACGCTTCTGGTGCGATATGAGTATGGAATGTATCCGCAGAGACCATACAACAGCATTGAGCTCTGGGGATCAGAAAGGTCCATTTTTGACTGCGCGTGCGATTGCCATGGCATTGGCAGCACTTAACGACGCTGCGGCACATGCTTCGGGTCGTTCAGCGTTATTGAACATCACTGCTCCAGCAGTACCAACATTAAAATTGCAAAAGGAGACATAATGATGAAAATCTTATCTAAACTAATCATAGTTCCGGCATTGATCGAGGACGCCACAGTAGCCAGGATGAAGCAATGTTGTTGCAATGCCTTATTGAAGTTATGCTTGGTTATTTTATCCATCGGCACATTCACCGCACGTGCCGCAACGACAGAAACATCTGATATCATCCTCGACCCGATCGAACGTGCCGCTCATGCGATTTCACTAGATCTAGGGTTTGCGACCCTGAATCGTCTTGTGCCTTCATTCGGAGGTTTATATCTGGACGAGAAGGGTAACGTCATTGTCGCTCTGACGGATTCATCGAAGGAAGAAGAAGCGCTTCCGTTCATTAAACGTTACCTTGAGGCACGTGCCGAAGCGAACGGCACGGCTGATGAGAATCCTATCATCGTTTTCAAGTCAGCGAAGCGGACGTGGTTCGAGCTCTTGGATTATCGAGACAAACTCGCCGAGGTCATGACGCTGCTGGATGCGGCGTCTTTAGATGCCGACGAGGTGTGCAATTGTGTAACGATCGGCGTTACGACAAAAGAAGGTATGTCTAGAGCCGAGAAGTACATAGCGAAAATTGGCGTGCCGAACGGTGCAGTGCGTGTTGTGCAACATCAGGAGGCTGAGTTTTATCATTCACTACGGGATGTCTTTAGACCATTTGAGGGCGGCATCCAGATGAGTTTTTGGGAATCTATAGGAGTATTTCCAGGTGTAACTCCAAATGCATGTACAGTAACGGCCGTAGCCAAACGTGCCGGCGTTATGGGGTTTCTCACTAATTCGCACTGCACCAATGCTGGCACGGGCGGCGCATTAGGCACACCGCTTCATCAGCCCAGTCTGATCTCTCTTGCCAGCGCAACAGATACCGTCAATCCCGCCTGGATACCATCTTTGCCCAATTGTCCACCGGGTCGGTTGTGCCGCTTCAGCGACTCGGCCTTTGCAGCCTTTAACGACCCCGCAGACGGCAACGGTCTTGGTAACATCGCACTTCCGACAAGGGCCTGCAGTACACCTCCCTGTGGCCCAACGATGGACTACTGGGGTGCTCAACTAGTGGTGGACCGCGCCGGTCCGGCACCCTTGGTTGGTACTGTCGTTAATAAAATTGGTCGAACAACAGGCTACACGAGCGGTGCAGTCACGAACAGCTGCGTGACTATGCCAGTGCGGGATACAATTCAGACGCTGTTGTGTCAAGACATGACAAACTTTGATTCACAACCCGGCGACAGCGGATCGCCCGTTTTCATCGAAATGGGAATGGCCCGTGTAGCGCTGGTAGGAATCGCTTGGGGCGGCTTTCAGAACGCTGTTCCCCCAGTATCAGTCTACAGCCCGATCGGTGCGGTGCAAGCAGAGTTGGGAACACTCGATATTGCCGTAACCCCCCCTGTCTCCTCTCCGCCTCCGCAAAGAGGATACTGCGATCGTGCGCTTAATGCATGTCTCACCGAGGCTACTACTTCACATGAAGCGAATCTCTGCAAATGGGAAGATCGTGCCTGTAGGAAGAGTGGTTTGCCTTGATGGAGTAAATATACCCTGTCTTTACCCGATCCGCTCCAACTTTCGAGAGAATGGAGTCTCCGTTAAAGTCGGGGCGGATCAGAGGAAGCATCGGCTGGCGCTTGCAAAAAAACAAACAAAATAACCTCGTGCTTATAAATATGCCTGGGATAAACAATTTGTTATTGCACATTTGACAGTCGGCTTTTGAGTCAGCATTACATTCCTAATAAGGAGACCAACAGCCGTTTTGGGTCGAAAGCGCGAGTTCGCAGTTCCTATTAAAATGCATAAACAGAAAAGCTTAATATTTGAGCGCATAAAAAATGGACTTAAAGCCAAAAAGTGTCCATTTTTATTAAACTTGAAAATGCCAACAATGATGGCTGCGCTATTGCCCGATCGGTTGAGGCGGAAACCGGTTCAGGGTTACCTGACTTGTCCTGAACGAAATTTGCTCTGACAGACAAGCCGACTAAGCTGAGACTGAAACAGACGTCGGCAAAGTCTGATTCAGTTGTTTGGCCAACGCCAAAGGAATGCTGTCTTTCAGTGTCTGCATGGGTGCTTTACCAAAGCAATGTTTTCCGGAATGCGTTCGATCATGGTTGTAATGATGAATCCAAGTATCGACATCGGATTGTAACTCCTCGAGAGAATGATAAATCTTGCGTCGAAAGGCGTTCGCATAAAACTCGTTTTGCAGGGTCTGATGGAAACGCTCACAAATCCCATTGGTCTGCGGTGATTTGACTTTGGTGCGAGTATGTTCAATGTTCTCCAAGTCAAGATAAAGCTCATAGTTATGATGCTCACGATTACCACAATATTCACTACCTCGATCAGTCAGAATACGTAACAGAGGGATGCCTTGTTCCTCATAAAACGGCAGCACGCGATCGTTAAGCATGTCGGCAGCAGTAATCGCATGTTTGCGATCGTAGAGTTTGACCAGAGCAACCTTGCAATAAGTATCGATAAATGTCTGTTGGTAGATCCGTCCCACTCCTTTAATATTCCCCACGTAGTAAGTATCTTGACTGCCCAGATACCCAGGATGCTCGGTCTCGATTTCTCCGTGTGCTTGTTTTTCCTCACGAGCTTTTTCGAGCGCACGCAATTGATCTTCTGTGAGAATCAAACCATCTTGAGCTACCTTGGCTGATAAAGCTTTCAGGCGCTTGGCAAATGTTTCCAAATCATGGCGTAGCCAGATCGACCGCACTCCCCCCGATGAAACGACAATCCCCTGTTTACGTAATTCATTAGCGACTCGATGCTGACCATAAGCAGGCTGAGCAATCGCATGCCGGATAACCGCTGCTTCAACCTGTGGGGCAACCCGGTTCGCTAAAATCGGCTTCTTGCGACTGATTTCCTGCAGCGCAGACTCCCCTCCTTGCTCATATAGTTCTTTAAATCGATAAAAACTGTCGCGACTAAAGCCCATCACTTTGCAGGCCTGCGATATGTTACCTAATGTTTCTGACAGTTTTAACAAACCAATCTTATTCTTAATGATTTTATGTCCAGTTTCAATATTCATCTGACTTCCTTTCAAAAGTAAATTTAAATAGAAATGTCAGATTAAATGTCGTTCTTTACAGATAACGCAATGGCTGAGAATTTTTGCTTCCCTTGAATGTGAATTGATCGATAGGCGTTCCTGGAAAAACAAAACTGAAGCAAGGCTGGTCATACCCATATTCACCTGGATCGAATCCTGCTACAACCCCATTCGCAGGCATTCCGGGCTAGGATATTTATCACCACCCAACAATTTTGAGAAAAAACTGAATGAAGAAAATCAAATCACCATAAATTGCAATCCTCTTTCACAAGTCGAGACTCTCTCGATTTCATGAAAAAATTGTCCGTCAAAATGGGACAACTCCAACTCCAGTAAACGAACATACATTGAATCATTCGCTTAACTTTATTAGACCGCCAGGAAATCTGGCAGCTTTATCAAACCGGATTGCGGAAGGTTGGTGGAATGCTTCAGGGTGAGCTGACCAACGATTTATAATAGTTAGATGTCCGTCATTTTTTATATGACTATATTTCTTGCACGAATTACCCCGATATCCGGAGTTTTGTTGATCAAATACCATAATTGAAAAGGGATTTTGAAAAACAACAAAATTTGCCGATGATTTCTTAGAATCCTGTAGAATTCGACAGTAATTAACTCAATTCAATTTTGTTTATCATGTCTCGATCGAATATCCGTTTTTTTCTTTTGGTTGCTGTAATAATTGTGCTGCAAGGTTGTGCTAGCCCTACGCAACGGGAAATTTATTTTGCCGATGGAACTAAAGGCTATAACATCAATTGCAGTGGCAGGGAAATGAATTTTAGCCATTGCTTGGAAAAGGCTGGGGAAATTTGTAATGCCAAGGGGTATCACATTCTCAATCAAAGTGGGATGATTATTCCACACTCGGTCGCGGTCCACGATTTTAAGAAAAACCCTTATTCACCGACTTCTGGATACGCCACTTTTCCAGGTTCAACAATGACCCGTAACGTATTTATTCGCTGCAAGTAATAAATTAGTAAACCTCCGTTGATTATTTTCTAGAAGACTTACCCCCTTTGTATTGTTTTACAGGGGGATTGCGAAATAGGTAGAGAGTACGCAGTTTGCCAGATCAGAAATCATCTATTACTAGAAAAAAATTTATCATTGAGCAATCGAATCAATGTGTTTCATGCGGTTTATGCTTGCCTCATTGTCCTACCTATCGATTACTCAAATCAGAATCCGATTCTCCGCGTGGCCGCATTGTTCTGATGAATGGAGTGGCCGCTGGTAAAATACCTTTAAATGCGCGATTTATCGAGCATATGGATCGCTGTTTAACCTGTAGAGCCTGCGAAAAAGTTTGCCCTAATAACGTTTCTTATGGTTGTTTGATTGATGAAACCCGGGCATTTATCATAGATCGTCCCGTTTCCTTCAAGAAAAAATTCCAAACAACTTTGATTTTTTACTTACAAAAAATATTTTTTTCTAAACCTCAACGGCTGGATAGGTTGCGATTTTTGTTCATCTTTATGCAGAGCAGAGGTTTTTTGCGTTGGATGCGCTCTTTTCACAGACTAAAACCCAATAGAATGCTAAAAATCATTGCGAATCTTCCCGTAGCTAAGATTCCTTATCGAAGCCCGCAAGCGATAGGAACTACTGCTAGCAATAATACATGGCAGTCACTTTATCCTGTCAAGGAAAATAAACGCGGTGACGTCGCTCTGTTTTTGGGGTGCGTTGCTCGACTGACGGATACAGAAGCGCTTAATGCAAGTATTTATGTACTGAATCGTTTGGGATATAGCGTTCATGTTCCGGCTCAGCAAACTTGCTGCGGTGCGATATATCAACATAGTGGACATGTTCGTGAAGCATGTTCGTTAGCAGAGCAAAATAACATGGCATTTTCTTTGCCAAATATCGATGCCATTATTACCACAGCCTCAGGTTGTGGTGCTCAATTAACAGAAGCCAATGTATTGGACCGATCTATTCCTGTCCTCGATATCAATCAATTTCTTGCCTCGTATCAGAATTGGGAGAGTATCGAGCTAGCGCCATTACCGGAAAAAATCTTGATTCATGATCCGTGTACATTGCGAAATATACTTCATGGACAAAACGCTCCATATTCCGTGATTTCTCGCATCCCCAATGCGGAGATTGTTGCTTTAGAAGGAAATGACCAGTGCTGTGGCGCGGCTGGTACTTATTTCTTAGATCAAGCAGATATTTCTGATGCGTTGTTAGAAAATAAATTGAACGCTCTAACAAAAAGTGGCAGCAAATTGTTATTAACCTCAAACGTTGGATGTTCGATGTTTTTTGTGCAGGCAATTCGCGAAAGAAATCTGGGAGTTGAAGTATTGCACCCAATCGTGTTGCTAGCGAAGCAAATGGGTTGGCAACCCATTGCTTAATTTGAATCAGCTATTAATGTCTCGGATGCTCTGCAATGTTTCCAGAAGCGGCGAGTCACGTCAAATTCAGAGAAATTCATACTCATTACTACAATCGCTATTGATTTAGATAGCACTACACTAGTAGTGTTCGGTTGGTTAACCAAAATTGCATCGGTGTAAAATTTTTTCTGAATATACTTCTTGTGAATACGGGCTAAATTTGGTGTCATGAGTGCCGATATTAATAAAGTCAGACATTGATCTGAAAAGGGCAAACCTCGCGAAAGCGTGGGACGCAAAGTTTATGGTCTAAAGGGCTTACGCTCCAAGATAGCATGACTGCCAGATATCTCATTCAAATAATCGAGCTTGTTTACTATAAATATTCGATAAAGGAAAGTGTTTTTGTTTTTTAGAAAACACAATTCTTGCTGAAATAATTGAGCTTATTTATTATAACTATCGATAAAGAAAGGTGTTTTTGTTTTTCTGAAAACATAATTCTTGCTGAAATAATCGAGCTATTTACTATAAATAGTCGATAAAGGAGAGTGTTTTCATTTTTCTGAAAACATAATTCTTGCAGTTGCTTATTTTTGAGTGCCCTTGAATTTAAAAGGAATAAATTCATGGAAACTAATAAGCATTTTTTCATATCCCAAAGAATATTCACAGCATTAACGTTATATGCAGCTTTTTTTACTTTAATCATCGAGGCCGGATATGTAAAAGCCGGTGAGATCGTTGATGTCATGGTGCTATATTCGCCAGCAGCGCAACAAAATATTAGTGAAAAAAATATTGTTCATGCCATTCTTAACACCAACACCGTATTTCGAAATAGTGGAATCGATACTCGCTTGCGCTTAGTGTATACCGCTCCCATCAACTTTAATGAACTAGATTTTTCTGATGCTGATGTAGCTTTGTTGGCGATGGAATCGAAAACTGATGGAATTGTCGATCAAATACATGCTTTACGAAATCAAAATGGCGCTGACCTAGTAATTCTTATTGTAAATGCTACAGGAATCTGGAATGAATGGACTGGTGGAGATGCTAATGTTTTGTATCGCAATGATCCGAGTTTATCTGAGTATGCTCCATTTGCTATGGTAGATTGGCAAAATTTAGATTCAACGGCTTTTACTCATGAAATCGCACATACAATGGGCGCTCACCATGATTGGTATGTTTCTTCAGAAAAAAAAGTTCCTTATCCTTATGCCCGCGGGTATGTGAATCTAAATCAAGGATGGCGAACTATCATGGCTTACGAGAATGAATGCCTAGATCACGGAAAAACTTGTCCACGTATTCCTTTTTTTAGTAATCCAAATCTAAAATATAACGGTGTTCCAATGGGTATTCCTATTGGAACAAATATAAACTGTCAAAATGGTGTTACCGCAAATCCTCCTTGTGATGCGTACGATGCCTTAGCGATTATAAATACATCTCAAACTTTTGCAGCATTTAGGCCAGAATTTTGGCAAAGATTAAACCAACCTGTTCCATCATCGCCTTTAAAAAGTGCAGTATTAAATACTTATACACCTCAATTTACATGGAAGCACAATCCTGCTATTTCTCAGTATGCACTGATGATAGGTTTGTCACCTAATGGAAGTGGATTGGCTTTTATGAATGGTGCTAAAAATATTTTGACCTATCAAAGCTTTAAAGCTGCTGATATATGTAGAAATGGTATCTGTAATGCTTCTCCTAAAATGAGTAACTCTAATGGACGACACTATTGGAGCGTGTGGGGAAACAACACTAGTGGATGGAGCATTTGGACAGATCCGAACGATTTCACGCTTTTTTCTACAGCAATGAAAGGCGCAGTTGATGTCAAGCCTTTGTCTCCCATATCTGATCAAATTGTTGAGAACCTTCCTACTTTTACTTGGGAAGCAACAATAGGTGGACCTGGAATTCCTGATGCTAAAGATTACAGGATTCTAGTTTGGGATCGGATCAATAATCTGACGGTATATTCTACCGAATGGATGCCTGCAAATACTGTTTGCAATGGTGGGAAATCTTGTCAAGCCACACCAAATATCGCTTTACCACCAGGAAAGTACTTATGGAGAATAAGAGCACGAGGGTTGTATGGAGATGGAGCTTATAACACTCGTCTTTATTTTATAGTTAATTAATAGTATAAGCATTCAGATTTCAATACGAGTTTTTCTAAGCACATCGAAATCTTTTCTTGTTAATGCTATGTTAATTTGGATGTTAAAAATTAACATAGCATTACTTGATTATAAAAAATTAGGAGATTTTTTTAAAAAATAACGCTCAAAAATTGAGTTTCCTAGCAAAAATTGTTTCGATAGCCCCGGCTAACGTCATAACTTGAAGTAATAGCCGAAGCTATCATGATTCAGAGCAAAAGCTTCAATCGGTATTCCCATACTATGATTTTTTAGTAACTGAACAACTTTATTAGCTTCTTGCTCATTTACAGGACAAGATTGAAAGTTGGTTAGGCGATTATCAGTAACGATTGGATAAAGCTTGAGTTGCGTTACAATCGTTTCATCTTCTCTTTTTAAGCACATACGAACGATTAAACTGAAGGGAGGTGCATTAAAGTAACTGTATCCACCCATGGAGTTAAATGTCAAATTCCCTAGACTATACAATGTCCAAGTATCACCAAAACGCTCTATGCCATTCATCATATGCGAACCGTGACCTATGATAAAATCTGCACCGGCTTCAGCCATAGATCTGGCTTGTTGTGCTTGTTCCAAAGAATGCCATTTGTAATTTTCTCCCCAATGAGGAGATACTATTACTATTGACTGAGGTGTTTTGCTTTTAAACTGAACTATTTGATTGGTAATACGTTTAATGGAAAGGCGATTAACACCAGGCGAATCTTTACTTGCGTAAAAACCATATCGATTTTTATAGACGGCTCGATACTCAAAAGCACCAATCACCACGAGTAAAATCTCCTTGCCTCCTACAAAGACTTTCTTGCGGAAAGGACGTTGTGCCTCTAATTTGTTATGTCCGGCACCAAACCACTTGATACTATTTTTTTCTAAACTTGCAAATGTTTCTAGTAATGCATTGGTTCCGTAATCAAGAGTATGGTTATTTGCCAGAGATACAATACTAATATTATGTTCTTTTAGAACTCTTGGTGATTCGACTGGATCGGACCAATGGATGTATTTCTTGTGATCTTTAAATGGGGAGTTTGTTTGCAGGGTCAATGGTGTTTCTAAGTTAGCGATCACTAGATCAGATTCCATTAAAAGAGGGGCAATTCTTTGCATCGAGTATGCACGTCCTTTGGTATTAATAAGATCTTTACCTGCCAACCGTGGTTTATAGTTTTCACCAAAACTTGTATCGCCGACAAATGTGATATGGTATTCATCCATTTAATTATCTCGAATGCGTAAATTTTTCAAGACGTGCGTAGTAAAAGGGTATCGACATTCGATTTTTCTAATAGTCGCTATCTATTAAGAATGTTAGAAATTGATGATGTTTTCACCAAAATTTAATGAAGGTGGGACTTCTTATACAACTTCAATCTTGAATTTAACCTGAATAGACTGTGATCACTTCACTGATTTGGTTTGAAGTGCAAGATGGTTTGGATTTGACTGCAAATAACAAATGACCAGCCGATTCGATGACTTGTTTCACGTTATGCCCAGCTCCTGGCTCCAACACTAATTGCCAGCCAAAACATACATTCATTGAACGTGCAAGTGACTGACCAATCTCAAAATAATTTTGCCCTCGAGCAAGTCTGTTACCACCTTGAGCCATCGCTGCCGAACTTTTACGCACATTACTGTCGATTTCCGGTCCTTTGATGTCCTTTGTTCCCAACAATAATGTCAAAGGAGCCGATAAAAGCGCTTTAATGTCAGAATCTGTAGAGGGGCTTCCCCGTAGATTGTAGGGCATACTCAAATTGTTACCTTGCTCGGGCAAAGTATACCAACCAGCATTTGCCGATACCGCACCAAGCACTCGCGCACAGGGTACAAAAGTTAGCATCCGATGTGTGAATTGTGCTCCAGCGCTATGACCAAATAGATAATAGCCATGCTGCTTTCCTAGAAATGCCAATCGTATTGCTTCAAATACACGCTCAATTTCGTTATAAAGATAATTTTCCGGTCTGCGATAACGGCCTTCTCTTGCAGCACGATTGTTAGCACGCCCATTTGTCGTGATGCCGAGTGTGTAATCTTCGCTGGTTGGATAGTGTCGCCGCGAAAATTCAATCACAATGGTGAATGCTTGATAGCGTTCAGCAATTGGTGCTGCAGTTTTTATGTAATCATCAGCATTACGTTTTATGCCATGCATCACAAACCATATTGGGCCGTTTTTCGGATTAAAACGACTCGGCCTATAAATATGTGCTACCAAAGATTTGCCATCACGGGTTACAAAATTAATTTTATTAAATCCTTGCTTTGCTAATCCCATTTTCGTTTTTGATGGATCAGACCAATGGGCAGGAGATATACCTATAGGACCTGTATTCCTTGTACAAGAAGCAGCGGCATTATTTCTACCTTGATCAGCAATTACATTATTTGCTAATACACATGCCAATACTAGAATAAAATGGAACTTGCACTGATTGCATAACTTTAATTTTGCGTACCCGTAATATAAATATAACTTTGTGAACATCAACGAGCCCGGATTGTGTGGGAATCAGCGTTACTGTAGTCAACGATCAGTGGGTTAACGGAAGATGAATTATCATACGTATCACTTGAAAGTTTCGTGCTTAGTTCAGATCCTGTGCGTGTTGCTGCTAATTCAATGATATGACGTAGGAATTTGCTCCAATTTAAACCTGCAGCTTCAATCATGATAGCGACAGAACCTTTGCGCGCAAAGATGTTTTGTACTTGAATACCCACGACACAAGGTTGTTCATCAGCATTTAAACGTATATCAACACGGGCATAATCTCTGCACCCAGCTGCGCGATAAGCACGAAAAGCGCAATCTCGAATGCGGTCAGCCAGTTGATCTTCAATTAATGCTGGACACTCACGCTGTTGACTAATTGCATTAATGCGCAGTAATGGAAGACATTCGAGATGCTGATTGCCTAAAATCGTTACACGAAATTCGGAACCAAGAATATGGCTCTGCAGTAAGATATCTTGATCATAACTTGCCTGTATTTGACTGATTGCTTTCGAAACGCCAGCGGTATTCTTAACCAATATAGCCGCATCCGGATCACTTCTCGGAAGCACAAATACCGGAAAATTTAAATTAAAAAAAGAGGGGTTTGAATCACCAATGACGTAAAAGCGAGGTACTAACACACCAGCTTGTTGAAGCAATGAAAAAAGATTCAAACGATCTTGCAATCGAGCATGGCCAACTGGATCAGGACCCGTGTAGGCTATCCCAGCCATTTCAAGCATCCCGGGAACATGAGTATGACGACCGTAACCTTGAATGCCGATGCTAAGATTTAATGCCATCCCTCCTGGGATACCAGTGCGAGGATGTGGTAGTAAAAATTTACGTAATCCACTCAGAAGTGTTCTATCGCCTTCAAATACTTTGACAAAATAACCTGCATCTTCCAATGCCGTTATTAAATGCTTTATCGATTCCGTTCTGGTTTTGTCCGATGCAATCGGCCCTAGTCGACCTATTGTTCCGTGAAATGAGCGATTACGTATAATCGCAACTCTTGGTTTTCTTACGGTATTATGGGTTGCTTTAAGCAAAAACTTAGATAAAGTTGAACCAATGATAGTGTTATGCCAATCCTGAAAAAGACGTAAATCTAAATATTCAGAAACCAACATAATGGCAAGCACCTGTAGTAGCATCAATTCAGGGAAACGCAGCAATACATCCACCAATACTGGATTGTTCATAAACCCTACCAATATCAATGCAATGATAATTGTCCAAACTAAACGCCAAGCAGCTGATCGTGCTGTCTCGAGATCAAGTGTTCTAGCTACTGATTCCGCCATCATGGCCAAGATGATAACTGGAAAAAAAGCTAGGCTCCATACCCACTCAGACATAAACCAAGAACCCATAAAGAGTGACGTAATTAATATACAGGACGTAATACCAAGGATTATCGAAACGCGCCCATATAAAGGTAATCTCACATGGTCCATAGTGGGCCGCAATACTAAAATGATTCCTACCACCACGAGAATTACCGTCAAGCTTGGGAAAATACCTATTTCATTGAAGCCAACCGCAATTAATACCGAACGATAGCCCAATATACGCAGACCAAAAGTCAATCGTGTGATCGAAATCATCAGCGCTGCAGTAGGTAGTAGCAACAAGTAGATAACAGTGTCTCGGTCGGAGTATGGTACCCAGGTCAAAGTTAATGAATGATTAATTATGGCCCCAAACTGACCCAATGTATGGAATACTGGCCACTCGGATAATGGTAATCCAGGCAAAGCAATGATACGAGACAACGATACTAACAACAGCAACGTCATCAACAAAAATAACACTGACAAGCCAAATGAACTAAGATAACCCTTGGGTTTCCATATCAACAATGGCTGTGGTTGATTCATTGGAAGCGTTTTATAGCTACCTAATTTCGGGGTAGAATTTAATTCGCTCATTGTTTAATTTCTATCTCGCAGAATTGCAACCGTTGCTGAAAGACCTGGCAATAGAGTGGCTGGAGCAGCTTGTAATCGCACAAGTATACTTATCACCGGAGCATTTCGCATACGAGTGGCGCGTGGTTGAGGAACCGCATCAATAGGTTGTTCAAAATCAGTTGCTACTCCAATTGCATCTACTATTCCTTTAAATTCCTGGCCTGGATGCGAAGGTAATGTAACTGTTACCAGATTTTCTGTCTTGACAAGGTGCACTTGATCTTCATCAATCCAAGCTTCAATCCAAGTATCACTACCTATTGACATTAATACCACTGGCATACCCACTCTAACTGAGCCACCTGTTTTGATCAGCCAACGTATGATTGTACCGTCGTCTGGAGCTCGTACAAGAGTTGCTTCTAAATCAGCTTGCGCACGTTTTAGCTGAGCCCTGGAAGCTCTTAAGTTGGAATCAAGAACTTCTAAATGTTGTACGCGCAGATCTAAGCTTTCAAGTTCGAGATTTGCATTTTTCCTGGCTGAAGTGGCTGCTGCTTTTTTGGCTTGCACAGCATTCAACAATGCTAATGCTGTTCGATGCTCCGCTTCAGCCTGACGCATCGTATCACGTGAGATGAGCTGACGTTTAAGCATCTCAAGTCGCGCTTTGTAGAATGCTTGTGCTTCATCAGCACGGCTTTTAGCAGCAGCCACCTCAGCATCCGCTTCCGCAGAACGAGCAATCGATTCTTGTATCTGTGTCGTTCGTCTTGTGCGTTCATATTCAATAGTTGATTGCTCAAGCTTGATTTCGCGTTCCAGCCCTTCAATTTTTGCTTGTATTTCTTGTACTTCAGCTTCGATATGTTTATCGTATAAGCGAGCAAGTATCTGACCAGCTTTTACTTGCTCTCCATCGTTGGCCTCAATCGTAGCTAGCAAACCATTAAATCGCGTGCCAACTTCTGTGATTTGTCCTTTTACGACAGCATTACGAGAGAGTACATGTTGAGACTGATAATACAACCAGTTGCCCAGAATAAAAATTATTGTCAGTGTTAATCCATAAAAAATGATTCTTTTAATCTTGTACTTAGGAAAATTAGAAAGCGATGTTTCTGAATCAATTTCAGTTTCCGATAACAACTTTGTGGACTCTATATTGGTATTAGGGACGTCTGAGATTGATATTTGCTTTATTGGTTTATCAGTATTAGGCATATGTGGAAGTATTAATTTAGCATTCCCGCAGGAGCAGAAAAGGAATCATTGGAATGATTGAAGTGCATCACGCTCTCAATTAGAGAAATTTCATGGCCAAGATCAATCAAAGAATGACCAGTTTCAGCTAATTCTAAGATATTGACTTGAGAAGAAATTCCATATGCCCTAGCCTGTGCTTGCATCGCTGCTACCCAATTACGTGCACGATCGATACGAGTAAAACCCTGTTGTTTGTTAATGCGATCTATATTCATCAAATCTTTTGATTGCTTTGTATCGTGAGTACCTACAAGAACTATGACCGGTACTTTTAAGTAAGCTTCAGGATTGAAAATAACGCTCGGTAAACTAGCTGTTGCCCGAATACCATAGGGAAACTTTAATGACGGATCTGGGAAAGTATACCAACCCGCTGCGCTAACAATGGCAAATTCAACGCGGTGTGGATAGGCCATCAAGTAACGATGTACAAATTGTGCGCCACCCGAATGGCCAAAAAAGCGAAGTTGTGTCGTATTTGCACCTGTAAAAGTATTAAGCTCTTGTAAGCATAAATGCAAAAATAAGTCGGCACGATTTCCTCGTCCCTTGCGACCTAAACGTTGGTAATCTGGGTATTGATGATCGTTGAAAAAAGGAGCCAACAAAACAAATCCTTGTCTTTCACATAGGGGAATTAGCATTTTGGCCTGTTTATACCAACTTTTGTCGTATATACCATGCACCGATACCAGTACATGAGAATTAACCGTACTGCTATTTGGTATATATACCAAATATTCAGACATTGGGTCAGCTTTAAGTACTCTGCGCAGCAATTCCCCTCGGCGTGGTAACCACCGAGAACTAGTGTGCTTGCTGTCCATATTCACTTACTGCACTTGGTTGGCTAAATATAGGTACAGTTTTTAGATTTTTTCTTTTTTCGACGTGTTGTTGTGCGAGATTGAGAATAGAAATGGCATTGGATGCAGTAGATAAACCTTCTCTATCATAAACTGGCAAATTTAGCACAGAAGTAGCTTCTTTTACTTGTAAAGGAGAAGCCGATATTATTCCACTAAGTGCTAGTACAGGTGGTTCAGAATGTTTTCTTAACCAATTTACACCCGCGCTGGCTCCCATTGAATCTTGTGAAGCCATCACGGTACCCGCTACAAGTGACGCAAAAACTGCTGATTGCAGAATTGCTGCTGTTTCTTGTTGAAAAACGCCATCCGCAATTTCCATAACTATTGCATCTACTCCTTCTTGAGCGATATGGCCTATCAAAGTCATTAATGCCAATTCAAGCTGATCAATTGATGTCATGTAAGTAGTGGCCATACCAGCATCTGTAAAATCCAAAACTGGAAACGCACCTGCATCGGTAAGTAACCAAGTATCTCCTCCTGCACCAGTACCAGTAAGTTTGATATAGCCCGTACGAAGACCAACAGCGTTTAATCCACGTACAAGATAGGCACAACTCTGTGTTTTGCCTGAATCCATTCCTGTACCTACAACTGCAATGACAGTTGGAATGGTTTTCGCTAATTCACTTATTGGGGACAAAGCAAAATTTCGTAAATTAATACGTCTATTATTATCATCACCTAATAATCCAAGTGGAGTTATTTGTGTTGGTCCTTTTCTCATTCTCACGTGCCAAGATAATGCACGCGAAGCAATACCACCCCCAGCTACCAAGTGGCATGGGCCCAATGTTTCAGGAATTATCGATTCAAATTGATTAGATGCATAACGATTTCCATAAGCAACAACAATTTCATCTCCTGGAAAAAGTTGTTTACGTCGACCATTGGGCAATTGAAGTCCTGGATGTTGGCCTAAAAAAGTAACACTCGCTAAAACAAGATCGCCTGACTGAGGTGCTCCTTCCAATGGGAGAAGTATTTTTGCCGTATCCCGCTGAACACGACGAGTTGTAAAGGCCCATGAAGCATTTTGAATTCGAGAGATATCACGATTTGATCCAGACACGATAGTAGCTCCAGTTTTTTGTTGAAATTAAAAAAGTTTAATGACATTTTTATTATTAACAAATAGTTACATATCAAGTATCAATTGAAGTTTTAGCACTAACGTCACCAAAATTAGAATCCGATGATGCAGATCCTCTATCTTGTTACTTTATCCCTGTAATGAAGCACTAACCTCTTCTAAAACGGATTCATCAAGTTCACCCAGTTCGGCCTTTAGTCTTAATCTTGACATCAAGTAATTGTAATAAGCTACTACAAGATTTTTCCGAGCTGAATAGTATTGTTGCTGTGCATTGAGAACATCGATTTCTAACCTGATACCTGATTCTCGGCCTAAAATTGTTGAGTCTAGTTGACTGCGAGTTGAAATAATGGCTTTTTTGAGTGCCTTGATTTGAGCGATGCCGTTCGTGATATTTAAATAATGCTGACGCACCTGAAGGTTAATAATACGTCGGATGTTTTCTACTTCTTCGCGTGTTTTGTCTCGAGTGGCAAGCATTTCACGTACACGTGACTGTGTAGAGAATCCTTGGAAAATAGGAATTTTCACCTCTACGCCAATTGATTTAGATTCAAAATCTATGCCTCTTCCAGTTACTACAAATGGTTGATTCTGCTGATTGGTGTATTGACCCACAACATCGACGGTCGGATAGTGCCCCGCTTTAGCACGACTTAATTCTTGTTGTGCAATTTCATAAGAGAATTGCTGTATTTTTAGTAAAAAATTTTTTCTTTCGGCCTGTTCAACTAGCTCTTCCATTTTTTCTTGAGGTGCAATAAGCGGATCAGCAATAATGTTGTCAATACTCAGACCAATCAAATCATTGGGAAAGCGGTTGATAATGCTTTGGAGGTTACGTTTACTGATTTCCAATGCATTTTTTGCTGCTAATTCCTGCGATAATGCCAAATCGTACCGTGATTCTGCTTCGTTTTTATCGACTATAGTTCCAAGACCAAATTCGAGGTTATTATTCATTAGCTCAAGCTGCTGACGAAAAGCTTTTTCTTGCGCCACCATTGCATCAACATTCGCCTGAGCAATCAAGGTATCAAAATATCCTTGTATGACACGTAAAATTAAATCCTGCGCAGCTAATACAAATTTAGCATCGCCTTGAGCAACCTCATTTTTTGCTTGCTGATAAATAAGAAAATTTTCTACACGAAATAAAGGCTGAGTGGCCGTGATAACCATGCCACGATTGTTAATTGTCGCTTCACCCCGATTTTCAGTGTCAAGTAACGTTGCTCGAGCTCTTCCGGCGAATTCGATATTGGGCAGCAATCCAGCTCTGCCTTGGGGGAGTTTTTCTTGATTAGCTAAATAAGAATGCCTTGCAATTTTGTATTGTGTGTCATGCTGCAGAGCTTCATGATAGATATCAATAAGACTTGCTGCATTAACAACAGTAATGAGTAAAAAAATTGCTGCAACTAAAACGACAAAATAATACAAATTTCTCATAATACAAAAACATATCGATACTTCATGAAATTAATCATCAGGTGTAATAAGAAAATTACAAAATGTCACAGCAGTTGTGATGTAGCGATATAAATAAGTTATATTCAGTAGGTGAATGCTGCTCACAAATGCATCACATTAATTCATTCAAATTTGGTACTGTATGTTTTTATTTTTATCAAAAATTTTGTTCACAAATACGCACTGCCAGTTTTAAAATGATTGAAACGAGGTGTGAAGAGATAAGGTTGATATCAACCTTATCAATTATCCCATCATTTATTTCCATAAGTACTCGAAGTTCGGTATTGATCTGCTCGTTTCAAAAAATCAATTGTTAACAATCCGCGCTCAAATAATGCATCATAATTCTGCATACTTATTTCAAAAACGGAACGAAAACCACCTTTAATTTGTCCTCTTCGATTTCGAAGAGGGAGCTTGCGCCCACTCATGCTAAGCTCGTTATTATATTTGAGCTCGAGATCAAGACGCCCTTTTTGAAGCTTAGTAACATTGAGTATGCAATGTAAACTATCAGAAAATTCAAATTGGAATGATGATCCATTAAACAATTTTAGATAAATTGGAAGGGGGATCAATTCGTTCGAGTGTATTAACACAAATCGATTTAGATAGTTTGTTAAACGACGATCATCCGTCGTTTGGCCAAAAGGATAATTCCAGCCTTCGCCCCCAATGTGAAGAATCGCTGTGCCGCCAGGTTTTAGTACTCGACAAACTTCTTCTAAAAATTTGTCTTTGCGTTCAATGAACCGGACTACAAATGCGGAATAGATAAAATCAAAGCTCTCATCTTCGAAATGTAGAGTTGTTGCATCATATGAATAGATATGTGGAAGTACAAGTGCATTAAGTTCGGACGATGAAACTACTCCAAAATCCAATGCAATTTTACGAAGATCGTCTCTTGTCACTACATTTGGACGTTTATCGACGCCATGAAATTGTATTTTTTTATCTCGGAAAAGCCACGCAAGTTCGAGAAGCGTATGACCGTAACCGAAACCGACTTCAAGCACGTCAAGAGAATTTCTTTTTGTGAGAAGATCACGAATCATTGGCACTATTGGAAAACCTAATCCCAATCTTTCGTTAATTCTAGATAAACCTCGCGATCGATTAACTCGGTAATTCTTTAAACTATGATCTTTTTCTTGTACAGGCATATTGTCCACTAATTTTTACCTTTTACCTTTCATAATTCAATTTTAGACGTCTAAAAAATAAAGACTGTCATACAATATTTCAAACTACTGTCAGCCAGCATCGACCGTTAAAATGTAAGTGTAAAAATGAGTTCGGCATGATATCAAATTCCTAAGTGGAGGGTGTGATTATTTTTAACAATTCTTGCGATTAATGGATATATTGTTCGTTGAATTTGAGTTACAAAAAAAGCTACTTAACTTTGTTTCCACTAAACAGTTGACGCATTATTCATTAAGGTCATGTAGCGTTTCGATAAGTGTATTTAATAACTTGCGTGCAGCATTGATGACATCGGATGCGGTCATTCCTACGGGACCATTTATTTCTTTGCGGAATTCATCTGCCGCAGCACCGTGTAAATAAACAGCCAACAATAATGACCGTTCGACGTCTATTCCTTGTGCGATTAATGCACCAATCATACCTGTCAATACATCGCCAGTACCAGCCGTGCTGAGTCCGGCATTGCCGCTGGTATTGATATAACGTTTTCCATTGGTTAAACAGCAAATACTGCCAGCACCTTTCAATACGACTGTGCATTTGAATTGCTGCGCCAGTTGTAAAGCGGCTTGCATACGATTATTTTGCACGGCTGCAGTCGTAATATTCAGTAGGCGAGCTGCTTCCGTAGGATGGGGCGTCAGAATAGTCGGCGCATCACGGTCCATAAGTTTTTCTGCAAGATCCGTGTGTTGTGCAATTAGATTCAACGCATCTGCGTCTAATACTAATGGTAGGGGTATGTTGAGTGTTTGTTTTAATAAATTGACGGCGAGAGGAGAAGTGCCCATGCCTGGGCCGGCAATGATGCAACTGAGTGATTCCAGGGCCAATAACTCAGTAGGCGCACGTAACATTAATTCGGGTTGCAGGTAATCGACGACAGGCGATTTTTCAGCCAACATGCCAATATATACGCGACCGGCTCCTAAATTGAGCGCCGCGCGACCTGCAAGCAAGGTTGCGCCTACCATGCCAGTGGAACCGCCGATAATCGCAACACTGCCATAAGAACCTTTGTGACTGTTTGCAACGCGAGGCGAAGGCAATAAAGATTGAATGAACGATGGGTTTAATAACCAACTGCTGGGGGTGGGGAGATAACCAGCATCAATATTCAATGTCGCTAAGACAATTTTTCCGCAGAAATCGGAACCAGAGTTGGTAAACAATCCGGGTTTTACACCAATAAAAGTGACCGTAATGGTCGCGTGTATTGCGGCGCCATAAATACAGCCATCATCACTACCTAGGCCGGATGGAATATCTAAGGATAAAACAGGGCATTGCATTTGATTGACTGTCGCAATCCATTGTCGGTAAATGCCTGTAATCGGACGCGATTGAGATGGTTCCAAGCCGATACCAAAAATTCCGTCGATAATGGCATCCCAAGTTGATTTGTTGGGGATTATTTGCGAAATTTCACCTCCCATCGACAGCCAAGCTTGCAGAGCACTTTTTGCATCGTTTGGTAAGCGATTCGTATCGCCAATGAATACGACCGTAACTTCATGTCCCCAATCTGCCAAATACCGTGCCGCGACAAAAGCATCACCGCCGTTATTTCCCGGTCCTGCCAAAACCAGTATGCGCTGATTAGTGGCATTTTTAAGTAACCTTTCACGCGTAATTTTTGCCGCAGCATAACCTGCGCGTTCCATCAATGGCACTGGATTTGGCAACGAAAGTAACTGATGTTCTATGGAGCGAATTTGTTCGGTGGAATAGACCGGAGCGAAAAAAAGATGACTAGAGGGCATGATGGACGTATGAATGTTTTGCATGGCGAGTGCTAAGCATAGCATCTGGTGTAAAATTATACTTTTATCAATAATCAATATTCTACAGATGCTTCAATTTCGTGGTGAGCCTGCACATTCTGATTTTCGTTTAAAAAAGTTATTGCAACAAATTACCGCGATTAATCGATGGGTAACAGCGATTGATTCGCACTACTGGTATTTTTGTGCAACACAAAGTCAATTAAATACTGAAGAAACGCATGCTCTATGCAGATTATTGAATGTTGACGGTGAGCAACACAAGCATGAGTCGCCAGGAGGAGAGTTTTTCCTGATATTGCCACGATTGGGAACGATTTCTCCGTGGTCCAGTAAAGCTACCGATATTGCACATCACTGCGGGTTATCTAAGATTGAACGCATAGAACGCGGCATTGCTTATCATCTGTACTTTACACAAGTGCTCTCTGCGCAAGAACGACAACTGTTAATGCGCTTACTGCATGATCGAATGACTGAGTCCGTGTTCTATTCGTTAGATGAAGTGCAACAACTGTTTCAGCAATTTCCACCGAAACCTTTGCGATATATTGATATTGTTTCCCATGGCATAAGTGCATTGCAGCAAGCGAACCAAACGTTGGGATTGGCATTGTCAGACGATGAAATCGATTATCTTTTTGATTATTTTCAGCAAATACAGCGTAATCCTACCGATGTCGAATTGATGATGTTTGCTCAAGCCAATTCAGAGCATTGTCGGCACAAAATTTTTAATGCCAATTGGATTATCGACGGTCAAACTCAAGACAAATCATTATTTACCATGATTCGAAACACCCATCAAGTCCATCCACAGGGAACGTTGGTTGCCTATGCCGACAATGCGAGTGTCATTGCAGGTGATACGATTGCGCGGTTCTATCCTGGAAAAGACAATGCTTATGGATATTTACTTGAAAAAACACATTGGCTAATGAAAGTGGAAACACACAATCATCCCACTGCCATTTCTCCATTTCCCGGTGCCGCAACGGGGGTAGGGGGTGAAATTCGTGATGAAGGTGCGACCGGAAGGGGTGCTAAACCCAAAGCGGGGTTATGTGGTTTTTCAGTATCGAATTTGAATATTCCCGAGGCGATTCAACCTTGGGAAAATGATTCATCGGACAAAAATAAACAGTCAACCTACGGTAAACCTAACCGTATTGCGTCAGCGTTGCAAATTATGTTGGAAGGTCCGATCGGCGGTGCGGCATTCAATAATGAATTTGGCCGCCCGAATCTGGCCGGTTATTTTCGTACTTTTGAAGAACACGTCGCGGGTGAAGTGCGTGGTTATCATAAACCGATCATGCTGGCCGGAGGAATCGGTCAAATTTCTGATTCTCATGTGCATAAGGAAAGATTCGACGCTGGAACCTTGTTGATCCAGTTAGGAGGTCCTGGCATGTTAATTGGTTTGGGCGGTGGCGCAGCCTCTAGTATGGACACTGGTAGTAATATGGAGTCGTTGGATTTTGATTCCGTGCAGCGGGGTAATCCAGAAATGCAACGACGCGCGCAAGAAGTGATTGATCGTTGTTGGCAATTACAACGCTCAGGACAGGAAAATCCTATTTTATTTATTCACGACGTAGGGGCTGGAGGATTATCGAACGCTTTTCCAGAATTAGTTCATGATTCCAATAAAGGAGGGCGTTTTGATTTACGCAATATTCCTTCCGAAGAAAGCAGTATGTCACCGATGCAACTCTGGAGCAATGAGGCGCAAGAGCGTTATGTGTTAGCGATTAGACCAGAATCTTTGGATTTATTCCGGAGTATTTGTGAGCGAGAACGCTGTCCATTTGCGGTCGTGGGCAAAGCAACAGCAGAGCAGCAACTGACCGTTTTCGATTCTGAGTCTACCGATATTCCGGTCGACATGTCCTTATCCGTATTACTGGGCAAACCGCCAAAAATGTTGCGCGATGTTGCGCGTCGAAACAAACAGTTAGCCGCAATTGATTTTTCATGCATGACTCTGACTGAGGCTGCGTATCGAATTCTGCGCTTACCTAGCGTTGCCGATAAAACTTTTCTTATCACTATCGGTGATCGCAGTATTGGTGGCATGACAGCGCGTGATCAGATGATTGGACCTTGGCAAGTGCCTGTTGCCGATGTGGCGGTGACTAGCCGTGGGTTTCAAACGAATTTAGGTGAGGCATTCGCGATTGGCGAACGTACTCCACTGGCTTTGATCGATCCCGTGGCATCTGCTCGGATGGCGGTAGGCGAGGGGATTTGTAATATCGCTGCCGCACTGATTGATGATATTGAACAAATTAAATTATCGGCGAATTGGATGGCTGCAGCCGGACACCCCGGTGAAGATGCCGGGTTGTATGATGCCGTTCACAGTGTCGGCATGGAATTGTGCCCGCAATTAGGCATGAGCATTCCGGTTGGCAAGGATTCGATGTCGATGAAAACAACTTGGCAAGAAATCGATCCACAAAACGGCGAAGTGACCTACAAAGAAGTCATCGCGCCATTATCGTTAATTGTTTCGGCATTCGCCAGCGTAACCAATGTACGTCAAACACTGACGCCGCAACTGAGAACGGATTGCGGTGCAACGGAATTGCTATTGATCGATTTAGGTGCTGGACAAAATCGTCTCGGGGGATCGGCGTTAACGCAGGTGTATAAACAGGTGGGTAACACGGTGCCCAATATCGACGGTGAAATTGGTGCAAAAAGACTAAAAGTCTTTTTTAACGCGATTCAGCGCCTTAATCGTGAAAATAAAGTACTGGCTTATCACGATCGTTCTGATGGTGGATTGTTCGTTACACTTTGTGAAATGGCTTTTGCTGCGCGTACAGGCGTTACGATTAACCTAGATCAACTGTGTTTTGATGCTCGGCGCAGTGATTTGGATGATTCGGAATTGCATCCGGAGCAATCGGGTAATCATTTTTATGAAAAAATCCTCGAAGTTTTATTTAACGAGGAATTGGGGGCGGTGATACAAATTCGCACCGAACACCATGCAGAAGTAATGAATGTGCTACATGATGCTGGATTGCGGGAAATGAGTTTCGTCATTGGACAATTGAACAATACCGATGAAATCCGGCTGATGCGGAACAACCAAGCGGTGTTATCTGAACAACGTGTTGATTTACAGCGAGCTTGGTCAGAAACCACGTATCACATGCAAAAATTGCGTGATAATCCAGTCTGCGCACAGCAGGAATATGATCGTGTTTTGGATACCAACGATCCTGGTTTGCAATTTAATCTCGCGTTTGATGCGAGTGACGACATAGCAGCTCCCTTTGTTCATTTGAATACTCGTCCACGTATCGCTATTTTGCGCGAACAGGGTGTCAATGGTCATGTTGAAATGGCGGCAGCCTTTGATCTTGCTGGATTTGCCGCTGTCGATGTTCATATGAGTGATATTTTATCTGGCCGTGTATCGCTCAAAGATTTTCAAGGAATGGCTGCTTGCGGCGGATTTTCTTACGGGGATGTATTGGGCGCAGGTGAAGGTTGGGCTAAATCGATTTTATTTAATCCGCGTGCGCGTGATGAATTCGCGGCATTTTTCCAACGCAAAGATAGTTTTGCGCTCGGTGTGTGCAATGGCTGTCAAATGATGAGTAATTTGCAGGAAATTATTCCTGGAACGGAGCATTGGCCACGCTTTAAAAGAAATTTATCGGAACAATTCGAAGCGCGTTTGGTGATGGTTGAAGTTCAGCAAACCGCTTCAATATTGTTTGCCGGCATGTCGGGAAGCCGTATGCCGATTACCGTCGCTCATGGTGAAGGTAAAGTTGAGTTTGCAGCGAATGCAGCTGAAAATTCGCTGGATGCTGTGGCGAATCTGGTGACGCTACGTTTTGTCGATAATAATGGAGCCATCACTGAGCAGTATCCCTACAATCCTAACGGATCGATGCAGGGGATCACCGGATTAACAACTGCGGATGGACGTTTCAATGTGTTGATGCCGCATCCGGAGCGAGTATTTCGCATTTCGCAACATTCTTGGTATCCGGACTCATTCAGCAATCAAGAAGACGGTCCGTGGATGCGATTATTTCGCAATGCCCGTCAATGGATTGGATAGATTCAAAATTTCTCACCGGGATTTCATGATAATGACTATGACACGATTGAAAACAACAACAACGCTGCTATCCGTATTAACAACTTGTTTATTAAGTGGCTATGGTAGTTATGCTTGGAGCGAATCGGCTTCCGTTAATGAATTAGATTCGAAACAATGTGTTGCATTAGGGGATTGGGTGGTTCCAGGAGCGCGAAAAGATAACGGAAAATCCTCGCAGCAAGCGGTTATTGCAAATGCAGCCAAAGCAGCCGTGGTGTTATTGGGGGAAACGCACATCAATGCCGATCATCATCGTTGGCAATTACAAACGTTAACGGCCTTGCACGCGCAACGTTCGGATATGGTGATTGGGTTTGAAATGTTTCCACGTCGCATTCAGCCGATACTCAATCGTTGGATAGCCGGGGAATTGAATGAAAAAGAGTTTCTGCGCGCTGCGGAATGGGATCGCGTGTGGAATACCGATGCTAATCTATATTTGCCACTATTTCATTTTGCCCGTATGAATCGTATACCAATGCTTGCCTTGAATATCGAACATCAATTGCGGCATAAGGTTGCAGAAAAAGGTTTTTACGGTGTTCCTGTGGAAGAGCGTGAAGGATTAACTCGTCCAGCAGAACCCAGCGATGCGTATGCAGATTATTTGTTACCGATTTATAAGCAACATGATCGTAAAAACAAGAAAGAAGGCGAAATTAAGCGAGACGATCCTGATTTCAGGCGTTTTATTGACGGTCAGCAATTGTGGGATCGAGCAATGGCGCAAGTTTTGCAGCAATTTCTGGCGAAATCTGAAAAACGCAAATCGCCGCTGGTAGTAGGAATAATGGGAGCGGGTCACATCGTTCATGGTTATGGAGTTCCGCATCAATTACGCGATTTGGGTGTGAAAAACATCGCTACCTTGTTGCCTTGGGATCGTGATCGTTCGTGTGATTATCTAGTAAGAGGGCTTGCCGATGCGGTATTTGGTGTATTGCCGCATATTTCTGATGCGGCCGTACCACAATTTCAACGCTTAGGGATTCGTTATGAAATTGGGCGCGGTGGCGCCGTTGTATTGCAAGTCGAGAAAAACAGCATTGCCGAAGCAGCGAAATTGCAAGACTCAGATGTCATCATTCAAATGGCGGGGTTATCGATCAAAAATACCGAAGATGTGATTGCCATTGTCAAACGGCAAGCACCTGGTACGTGGTTGCCGATGACAATCAAGCGCAACAATGAAGAAATTCAAATCATTGCTAAATTTCCGGCGGTTAAGTAAACATATTCTGAATCATTAGCAGAATTATTCTTTACCCAGTTGATATTTCTCGATCGCAAGCTTCGCAACTTGCTTGCCCATCTGTGCGCCGATTTCACCGGAATTGCGGTAATGCACGCCGTCATAAATACGCGCATTGATCACTTCCTGCATAAAAGCATCGATGCTGTTCCAGCTCCGTGAAACATTGCCCGCCGCTTTACTGACAGTTTTCAATACGGGGGATTGATGATTGCCAATTTCCCCTTGCAACACCGTTCCTACCGCTGCCGACACAATACAATGCGCGCACGGATATTCTGGATGCATAGGCGTATCAATGAATGGCTTCCAGGAAGCGTCTCGCTCCGTGGCATCATTGCCATCAATATCGCCGTTGCGTATGGCAGTCAAAGGTCGCCACAGACCATAATGATATTTCGCGTCGAAAACCGCGATCAACGCATCGTCGGATGCTTGCGTGACTGCGGCAAACAATCGCGCGTTTTGCGTGATCTCTCGACTAGATTGTGTTGCTACTGAGCGCACGATACCGTGATAAATGGGTGGCATTACTTCTTCCCAAAAGCGGGCAATTTCGGTTTGTTCCGCTGTTCGCACTTGACTATCGAATCGGCCGAGTGCTTTAACTTCGTTGTAGTCGCGTGCCCAACGCTCACTATTTAATTGCGGTGGCGCTGCCGGTCTAAATTGAGCGGCATTCTTCATCAACCATGGCTTTCGTGCGGCCCATTGCGGTGTTTCCGGAATAACTGTCGGGATATACACACCCGCGCTAGTAATGGGTCGATAAGTTTCCTGATCAAATGCACCATCTTGGATACGCATTGCGAGAATTCCTTGTGCAGCTTGCTCGCCAATCGCAATACCGGATTTTCTGGCAGCTTCATCTTTGATGACAGTGATGGTAGCTTGATAAGCCTTGTCAATCGCAGCGATTTGATTAGGAATTAATTGCATCAACACAGTCCGGTTTGCTGCCGCGACTGCCGCTTCGATCGATGCACTTGGCTCGGACTGCAGTTTCAAATCGCTGATCGGATAGCGCCGCGTAATCGCGTTGACCGCTTCATACACCGCAGCTTGGACGATCGCAAGTGTTCGTTCGGCGGGTAACGGACCAATATTTGCAGTCACGACGATATCCCCGGCCTGCTTGTTCCAATCCGTAACGGTATCGGCAGTGGCTATCGGCACATATGCAATCAATACAACACACAACGATAACAATACGTTGGGAATAGTAAATAAATTTCTCATCACAATACGTTTCCTTACATTTAATAATCTGCAGTTGCTAAAAAAATTGATTGTTACGTCCGTGTTTTTCTGCAAATAGCTTGTCGATAAACACTTGCTTAGTCATTGATTCAAGTCAACAGAAGATAACAAAAAATGCTGATATCGAACAAAAATATCAATAATGCTATGTTATTTTACCCCAACTTGAATTTATGTTCTGTTAACACTATTTGATATAATATGATGATGAAAATCACCGAAACTCAATATCAACAGATCAAACACTACATGTTTCGCCAGTGATTCCAATCTACAAAGTACTCAATGCTATTCTGTATGCTTGCGAGCATGTTTGCATGTGGTGTAGGCTACCGAAACGCTTTGGCAATTGGCATTCCATTTACACCCGAGTGAATCGATGGGCGAAAAATGACGTACTTCAAAAAGCTTTTGAGCGGTTGCGTCAACAACAAATTATTCGCGTCAAAATTGAGACCGTTTCGATAGATAGCACACCAGCATCAAAGGGAATCCTGATTGTACTGGCGTATTAAAAAAGCGGCCCACAATCTATCGGTAAATCCAGAGGCGACCGGGCCATTAAAATTTATTTGGTTGCCGCAAATATCAGAATAGTCATAATTTTTGCCCTATCCCGGGGCATGCAAATGATGCACCGGAAGAGAGAAAACTGCTGTTAGCTCTTGGACACTCGTCTCTTCACCTACTCATCTGCTGGTGGATCGTGCTGATGAAGGTAATCAAACCAGACGGCTTGTATTGGAGCCATGGGGATATGATCGTAACATGTATAAAAAAAACAATGAAATAGAAAGATTATTTCGTAAATTCAAGGAATTTTGTTGAATATTCTCCAGATTCGATAAATTGGATGTCATCTTCTTCTCATTCATCTATTTCACTCTTATCGTTGAAACACTTAGATAGTGTTAACAAAATCCAGCTAATTCTTGATGTTACTTGAGTAAGTATTCGAAAATGCTATAATCCACAGATAATTTAATTGCGAGCGAGCATGCAGGTTTTTGGAACTGCGTAACACTTCTCAGTAATTAAATTAAATTCACACACTCGATATTACAGTTCTAATTGTGTAAAGAGTGGAGGCTCAATCCAATAGGAGAATCTATGTCTGTAACAATGCGGCAAATGCTAGAAGCTGGTGTTCATTTTGGACATCAAACGCGCTTCTGGAATCCCAAGATGGCCCCTTACATTTTTGGTCATCGCAACAAAATTCATATTATAAATTTAGAAAATACTCTGGTGATGTATCAGGAGGCCATGAAATACGTGCGCCAACTTTCATCCAATAAAGGGGTAATTTTATTTGTTGGCACCAAGAAGCAAGCCCGTGATATTGTCCGTGAAGAAGCGATCCGTTGTGGAGCGCCATACGTTGATCAGCGGTGGCTTGGTGGTATGTTGACTAATTTTAAAACGATCAAACAATCGATCAAGCGCTTGCAGGATATGGAAATCATGTTTCAAGATGGTACTTTTGATCGACTTGTCAAAAAAGAAGCTCTGGACATGCAAAGAGAGTTGGACAAGTTGAATATCAGTCTAGGCGGTATTAAGGACATGAAAACATTGCCAGACGCTTTATTTGTTATTGATGTAGGTTATCAAAAAGGTGCTATTACCGAAGCGAGGAAATTGAATATTCCAGTCATCGGCGTAGTTGATACAAATCATAATCCAGAAGGATTAGATTTTGTTATTCCAGGAAATGACGATTCGAGTCGCGCTATCCGCCTATATGCACGCGGCGTAGCAGATGCCATTTTAGAGGGCCGTAATCAGTCTATTCAAGAAATTGTAGATATGGTCTCTGAAGAAGCAGAAGAATCCTTATAAAAACAAAAGATTAAATACATAACCTATAGATAGCATTGGAGTAAATATGGTAGACGTATCCGCAAGCATGGTGAAAGAACTGCGGGAAATGACTGGCCTTGGCATGATGGAGTGTAAAAGAGCCTTGGCGGAAACCAATGGTGATATGAAAGCCGCTGAAGATCTATTGCGGATAAAAAGTGGTTCTAAAGCCAGTAAAGCTGCTGGGCGCATTGCTGCAGAAGGAGTCATCGGTGCGTATGTGGCGGCAGATGGTAAATGTGGTGCATTGGTTGAAGTTAATTGCGAAACTGATTTCGTGGCAAGAAATGAGGATTTCATTCAATTTGCGAAAAACTTGGCGGAATTGGCAGCCACAAAAAAGCTTACCGATGTCGCAGCATTAACGGAATCGTTGTTATCGAATGCTAGTGAAAATGTAGAGGCTGTTCGTAAAGCCTTGGTAATGAAATTAGGTGAGAATATTAGCATTCGTCGTATTGGACGGCATGAAACTGAAGGGCGGTTGGCATCTTATTTGCATGGGACCAGAATCGGTGTCATCATCGATTACACCGGAGGCGATGAAACATTAGGTAAAGATTTGGCGATGCATATTGCCGCAAGTAAACCGATTTGTGTTTCAAAAGAGCAAGTGGCAGCCGATATTCTGGCTCACGAACGTCAAATTTTTACTGCGCAAGCTGCTGAAAGTGGCAAGCCTGCCAATATTATCGAGAAAATGGTGGAAGGCCGAATCACTAAGTATTTGGCGGAAATTACTTTACTGGGTCAGCCTTTTGTTAAAGATCCTGAGCAAACGGTTGAAAAGCTATTGGCTAAAAAAGGAGCCAAAGCAAATGCCTTTACTATGTTTGTAGTCGGTGAGGGAATCGAGAAAAAAACAGAAAATTTCGCTGAAGAAGTCAAAGCGCAAATGGGTCAAGCTAAATAATACTTTCTAATTCTTATTAATATCATCAATGACTACAGCCATTTATAAGCGCATTTTGTTGAAGTTGTCGGGCGAGGCATTAATGGGTGAAGATCAGTATGGCATTAACCAAGCCGTGATGAGACGAATTGTATTAGAAATAGAGGAAGTCAGTAAATTAGGTGTTGAAATTGCGATTGTCGTCGGTGGGGGCAATATTTTTCGTGGCATGAAATCGGCAAATGACGCTTTAGAGCGTGTTACCGCAGATTACATGGGGATGTTGGCTACCGTTATGAATGCTTTGGCGCTTCAGGATGCGATGAAAGCTATCGGATTGGTTCCTCGCATTCAATCTGCTTTACGTATCGATCAAGTGGTGGAACCTTACATTAGAGCTCGTGCTATACGCCATTTAAGCGATAAAAAGGTCGTCATTTTTGCTGCAGGAACAGGTAACCCGTTTTTTACTACGGATACGGCAGCTGCTTTACGCAGTATGGAAATGAATGTTGATATCATGCTGAAAGCGACCAAAGTCGATGGCATTTATACCAGTGATCCCAAATTAAATCCCGATGCTACCCGTTTTCAAAAATTATCATTCGATGATGCGATTACTAAAAATTTACAAGTAATGGATGCGACCGCTTTGACGTTATGTCGAGATCAGAAAATGCCCTTAAATGTGTTCAGTATTTTTAAAGCAGGTGCACTGAAACGCATTGTTGTGGGGGAAGACGAAGGAACTTTCGTGACTGTTTGATCTTTTAATGTTGACATACAATTTTGATCTCTTTAAACATCGCTTAGGAAGGGATAGGTAATGTTATGATTGGTGATGTAAAGAAATCTGCAGAACAGAAAATGCAGAAGAGCTTGGAAGCCCTCAAAGTTGATTTAGGTAAAATCAGAAGCGGGCGGGCGCATACGGGATTTTTAGATCATGTCACAGTTGACTACTATGGCTCTCCAACGCCGATTAATCAAGTGGCTAATATTAATCTCATTGATGCGCGTACGATTGGTGTCGTTCCCTGGGAGAAAAAAATGGCTAATGTGATCGAAAAAGCAATTCGTGAATCTGATCTTGGGCTCAATCCTATGGTAGTCGGAGAAACAATACGTGTTCCCATGCCGGCACTTACCGAAGAACGTCGTCGAGATTTGATTAAAGTGGTTAAGCATGAAGCAGAAGGTGTAAGAGTTGCAACGCGTAATATCCGCCGTGATGCCAATGCCCACCTCAAAGAGTTATTAAAAAATAAGCAAATATCAGAAGATGATGAACGTCGTGGCCAAGATGATATTCAGAAACTGACTGATCGTTATATCAATGAAATAGAAAAAGTACTGCAAGTTAAAGAAGCTGAATTAATGGCTGTCTGATATGCAGCAGCGTGCCAGCTCGACTCGAGAAATTCCGGACGCAGAGTCAATTCCTCGTCATATCGCAATTATTATGGATGGAAATGGCCGGTGGGCTAGGAATCGGTTTATGCCTCGAGTAGCGGGTCATCGACAAGGGGTTGAAACGGTTCGTAGTGTGATCAAAGCTTGCATAGAACGCAACGTTTCTTATCTCACTGTTTTTGCTTTTAGTAGTGAAAATTGGCGTCGGCCTACCGATGAAATTTCTTTTTTGATGCAGCTTTTTGCGAATGCATTAGAGCATGAAATCAATAAGCTTCATGAAAATGGTATTTGCTTCAAAGTGGTAGGCGATTTGTCAAAATTTGATGCTGGAATTGTACAAGCAATCCAAAGAGGTCAGCACTTAACGTCACAAAATACCCGTTTAGTCTTTACTGTGGCTGCTAATTATGGTGGTCGCTGGGATATCATGCAGGCTATCCGCAAATTGATGGCTCAATCAAATGGATCAGCTCTTGAATCATTCGATTTTGAAGAAGAGGATTTATCTCAATATCTCGCATTAAACTATGCCCCCGAACCGGATTTATTCATTCGAACCGGTGGAGAGTGTCGTATCAGTAATTTTTTATTGTGGCAACTGGCCTATACGGAATTATATTTCACCGATACTTTATGGCCTGATTTCAATGCGCAAGAATTGGATCATGCCATTCAGTCCTATCAAAAACGTGAGCGGCGTTTTGGGCGTACCAGTGAACAGTTGCAAGTTGTCGTTCCTACAGAAGGATAGTCATAAGCTTCATGTTGAAAACGCGTGTACTGACTGTTATCGTTATATTGCCTTTGTTTTTGCTTGCAGTGTTTTATTTCCAAGATATTTTTTGGGCAGCTTTGATGCTGGCATTGACAGTAATTGGCGCGCGTGAATGGAGTAAATTGGCTAAGTTTTCCGTAAGAAATACCATTGTTTTTATGTTCCTAACACTGTTATTAGGAAGTGAGTTACTGATTCAATTGCGGGAATCCTTGAAACTAGATGTTTATTCGTTGGATTTTGTAGTAGTGTATGGAATTTCTGTATTGTTTTGGGTAATTGCGGTACCGTTTTACCTACGTAAGGGATTTTCTGTCCAATCCCCTGTTGTCTGGATGTTAGTCGGATGGATTGTGCTGTTGCCAACCTGTCTTGCGCTGTATCAATTACGCACTATCAGTCCAATATTATTATTGGCAACGATGAGTGTCATTTGGATTTCTGATACGGCAGCCTATTTTACCGGTCGTTCACTAGGCAAAAATAAACTTGCACCTGAAATCAGTCCGAACAAAACTTGGGAAGGCGTTGCTGGTGCAGTGGTTGCAGTAACAGTCTATGGTTTTGCGTGCGCTATTAGCATGGAGAAAGAAAGTCTTTTGATCATGCTAGTACCTATGTTAGTTGTGATGACGGCGTTAGGTATTCTTGGCGACTTATACGAATCATTATTAAAACGCCAGGCAGGCGTGAAAGATAGCGGCAATATATTGCCTGGACACGGTGGAATATTGGATCGCATCGATGCATTAACTTCCTCACTGCCATTCGCTATCTTGGCCATACTTATTTTTTACTCATCAGCACTATGAACAATATTCGGCAAATCACCATTCTGGGTTCTACTGGAAGTATCGGTGAAAGTACACTGGATGTGATCGCACGTCACCCAGATCGATTTCAAGCTTTTGCATTAACGGCGAATAATAATGTTGCAAAGATGCTAGAGCAATGTCAGCGATTTAAACCACGCTATGCCGTGATGCTCGATGCTGCAAGCGCAGAGCAATTAGCATTAAAAATATCCGCAGGTGGAATAAATACCGACGTGTTATCGGGTGTAGAATCCTTAGAGAAGGTTGCTTCTCTTCCCGAGGTGGATGCAGTAATGGCGGCTATAGTCGGTGCTGCTGGAATTCGTCCGACTTTTGCCGCAGCCGAAGCAGGAAAGTTAGTGTTGCTAGCCAATAAAGAAACGTTGGTAATGGCAGGGCGCATATTTATGGATTTGGTCAAACAGCACCATGCTACTTTGTTGCCAATTGATAGTGAGCACAATGCGATTTATCAATCATTGCCAGCGAATTTTAATGGTGATTTAAAAGTTTCTGGCATTAATAAAATATTGTTGACGGCATCGGGTGGGCCTTTTCGTAAAACGCCATTATCAGCTTTAGACAGCGTTACACCTGAACAAGCCTGCGCGCATCCAAACTGGGATATGGGGCGAAAAATTTCCGTCGATTCTGCGACTATGATGAATAAAGGTTTGGAAGTCATTGAAGCACATTGGTTATTTAACGCACCAGCAGAAAAAATCCAAGTAGTCATTCACCCGCAAAGTGTCATTCATTCGATGGTGTCTTATGTGGATGGGTCCGTTGTCGCTCAATTGGGTAATCCCGATATGCGGACACCGATCGCACATGCAATGGGATATCCAGAACGGATTGAGAGCGGAGTGCCTGCTTTAGATATGTTTAAGGTAGCGCATCTTGATTTTGAAGAACCGGATTTCAATAAATTTGTATGTTTAAGACTATCTTATGAAGCCTTAAAACTGGGTAACAATATGCCGACGGTATTAAATGCCGCCAATGAAGTGGCTGTAGAGTCGTTTCTTAACGGTCAAATGAAATTCACCGCTATTCCGGCGATGATTGAGCATGCGTTACAGCATGTTGCTTGTGAATCAATTGCGACGCTTGCCGATGTGTTAGCAACCGATGCGCATACGCGTTTAGTGGCAAAAGAATGGTTGCAGCGGCATAATCACCATCATGGGGAACTAAGTTATTCATCCAGTAATTAATTGGCTTCATTTAATGATAGTATCTCGCATCCCTTTTATTCTGGCTTCAATAGGGTAGCGAATTTGATGAGTTCTTTCTGCTGTGTACGAATTTAATATGATATGTCAATAGGTTACACGATTCTTTCTTTTGTTGTCGCATTGGGAGTGCTGATCACTTTTCATGAGTTCGGTCATTATCTCGTTGCGCGTTGGAATGGTGTCAAAGTGCTGCGTTTTAGTATTGGTTTTGGTCAACCACTTTTTCGCAAACGATTAGGAAAAGACCAGACAGAATGGATCATTGCGGCGATTCCCCTGGGTGGTTACGTCAAAATGCTCGACGAAAACGAAGGAAAGGTTGCTCCTGAAGAATTATCACGTTCCTTTAACCGTCAATCCGTTTGGCGTCGATTTGCCATTGTTGCCGCTGGTCCTATTGCCAATTTTTTGCTAGCAATTGTGTTGTATTGGTTGTTGTTTGTACTGGGTGTCAATGATATGAAGCCGATACTGGGTCCAGTTGAACCAGGAACCCCGGCAGCGCGAGCACAGTTTGAAGCTGGTGAAATGATTGTGCGGATCAATAACGAACCGGTTGAAAGTTGGCAAGACGCTCGCTGGGAATTGTTGCGCTATGCGATTGATCAATCAGATAAAGTTAACGTCGAAACGATTAACGACAAAGGCCAAGTCAATTGGCGGCGGTTGGATTTTAGTAACATTGATCCGGATAAGTTAAATGAAAATTTTTCTAGCATAATAGGTTTCACCAGTTTTCAACCTATCGTGAAACCTATTATTGATCAAGTAGTGCCAGACAGTGTTGGATATTATGCAGGCTTATCGGTTGGGGATGAAGTTTTGGCGGTGAATGGTACTGAGCTTAATAGCTGGATGGATTTGGTACAGCAGATTCGTAATAATCCGGGGCAATTACTCGAGCTCGATGTTTTGCGTGGTGATCAAGTGATTACGCTTTCCATTACACCCGAAACATCGACCGAAAAAGGAAAGCAAATTGGTAAAGTGGGTATAGCGCCACGTATCAATCAAGCTGAGTTTCAAAAAATTCTCGTTAAGGTTACTTACTCACCCCTTCAGGCGTTTTCAAAAGCCTTGCAAAAAACTTGGGAAACCACGCAGCTTACTTTTCGTATGCTGGGAAAAATGATTACTGGTGATGTGTCTTGGAAGAATATCAGTGGACCGATATCGATCGCAGATTATGCGGGCCAATCGGCACAAATGGGGTTGGTTTCTTACCTGGCATTTTTGGCATTAATTAGCGTTAGCATCGCGGTACTTAATTTGCTACCGATTCCTGTATTGGATGGAGGGCATTTAATGTACTATATGTTCGAGATAATCCGCGGTTCTCCGTTATCGGACAACGTGATGATATTGGGTCAAAAAATAGGTTTAAGCTTGTTGCTCACATTAATGATTTTTGCCATATACAATGATATTAATCGGCTTATCTCTGGTTAGATAATGAAATTCCGGTATTTTCTTGCATTCATAGGTTTTTTCTATGTGGTTTTAAGTTGGGCGAGTGAACCATTCATCGTCAAAGATATTCGCGTTGAAGGTTTGCAACGTACCGAAGCAGGAACGGTGTTTGGTTATTTGCCTATCAAGGTTGGCGATATCCTAGACGAAGAAAAAACTAACGAAGCCATTAAAGCGCTTTATGGAACCGGTTTCTTTACGGACGTCACGTTAAAAGCTGACAGTGGAATTTTGGTCGTGGTCGTTGTCGAACGTCCTGCCATTGCAGAAATTGCTATTAACGGTGCGAAAGAGTTTGAAAAAGATAAATTGCTAGAAGGGTTAAAGCAGGCAGGTATCTCGGAATCGCGGATTTTCAGCCGATCCTTATTGGAAAGAGCCGAACAGGAACTTAAACGGCAATATATCAGCCGTGGTAAATACGCCGTAAAAATCACCACTACCACGACCCCCTTGGAACGCAATCGCGTTGGCATCAATTTTGATATCAACGAAGGACGTACTGCGCGCATCAAAAAAATTAGCTTTGTTGGTAATGAGAAATTCAGCGATAAAGAATTGCGCGGGATATTGGTTTTGCGAAAACCTGATTTACTCAGTTGGTTCACGAAGAATGACCAATATTCAAAACAAAAACTAGCAGCCGATTTGGAAACTTTGCGATCGTACTATTTAGATCGTGGCTATCTGGAATTTAACGTGGAGTCGACGCAAGTTTCGATTACGCCGGACATGCGTGATATCTACATCACTGTCAATGTCACAGAAGGTTCTCAATATAAAGTTTCAGATGTTAAGGTGGCGGGGGAATTATTGATTCCGGAAGAAGAACTTCGGAAGTTAATTCTGCTCAAACCCGGCGATGTATTTGCCCGTCAAAAGTTAACCGAATCGATTAAAACGATTACCGATCGTTATGGTGATGATGGTTATGCTTTTGCAAACATCAACGCCAATCCAGAACTCGATTACGAAAAACGCGAGGCGGCATTTACTTTTTTTATTGATCCGGGCAAACGAGTTTATGTTCGCCGCATTAATATTACCGGTAATGATCGAACGAGAGATGAAGCGATTCGCCGAGAATTTCGACAAATGGAAGGTGCGTATTATTCGACGAACAAAATTAATATGTCTAAAGCGCGCATCGATCGATTGGGTTTTTTCAATAGTGTTAACGTAGAAACGCCTGCGGTTGCCAATAAAACAGATCAAGTTGACGTCAACGTGAAAGTGGAAGAGCGTCCAACGGGTTCCATCATGTTTGGCGCAGGGTATTCGGATCGACAAGGGATTTTGTTGAATGCGAACGTATCGCAAAACAATATTTTTGGTACGGGTAACTTTTTTAGTTTAGACGTGCAAAGAGGCCAGATTAATCAAACGTATTCCGCATCTTTTACCAATCCGTATTTTACGGTAAATGGTGTCAGTCTTGGCTTTGATATTTATAAACGGGTTTTAAATACTAAAAATATCCCTTCTTTTGTACCATTCAAAACGGATACGACCGGAGTGGGAATTCGAATGGGTGTACCGATTGCTGAAAATGATATTGTTTCATTTGGTTTAGCTGCGGAAAATACTAAGATCGGTATTGATCCGAAAAAAAGTCCACAACGTTATATTGATTTCATCAATGAATTTGGTACGACGACTAATAACTTTCCCTTTACTGTTAGTTGGGCACGCGATCGTCGTGATAGCGCTATTTGGCCGACCTCTGGCACAACGCACCGTTTATTTGCGGAAGTCAGTATTCCGGGCGGTGATTTGAATTACTATAAGGTGAGTTATCACCAAAAATGGTATTTTCCAATAACCGATTACTTTACCTTGATGTTAAATGGAGAAGTGGGTTATGGCGGTGGATATACCGGTAAGTCGCTGCCTTTTTTCAAGAATTTCTTTGCCGGTGGAAATACCTCAGTACGTGGATATAATTTGAATACGTTAGGGCCTCGCGATGAGGCTAGTAAGCTAAATGTGGGAACTCCTGGTGTCTTTAACAGTAGCGCTCTTTTGGCAATGGGGGCCAGTAAACGGGTTGTAGGTAATATTGAACTGATGTTTCCAGTACCGTTCATGAAAGACGATCGTTCCTTGCGATTGAGCTTGTTTTTGGACGGAGGAACGGTGTTTAATCAATTCAGTGAGTTAAACAATTTTATACGCTATTCTACCGGGGTTGCTGTAACTTGGGTTTCTCCAATGGGGCCTTTGAAGGTCAGTATTGCACAACCATTGAACAGCACACCTACTGATAGTTTGCAAAGATTCCAATTTATGTTTGGTCAACAGTTTTGATCTGAGTTAGGCATAGTTTACGAAAGGTAGAATTGAGTGAGGCTAATGAATCATCAGTGGTGCGACGCCAATCTGTTTTTAAAGCGGCTGACGAATGTATTGACGCTGATGATATGCTTTCTCGCCGTTGCTAGCGTTTTTGCTGGCGACATTAAAATTGGTGTGGTCCATACTGAAAAAATTCTTAGAGAATCTTTATTTGCATTGCAGTCGCAAAAAAGGCTCGATCAAGAATTTATTCCGCGCGATGAAGAAATTAAACAAATGGCTGCAGAAGCAAGAGTGTTACAAGATAAACTCGAAAAAAACGGTTCAACAATTGAGCTTATTGAACGACAAAATCTAGAAAGAAATTTGGCTAATCTCAGCAGAAAATATCAACGCGCACAAAAACAATTACGTGAAGATTTAAGTGCACGCCAAAATGAAGAATATAATATTATTTTGGAACGGATTAATAGCGTTATTAGCAAATTAGCTGAAGCGGAAAAGTTTGATTTGATTCTACAGCTACAAGATTCCGTATATAGAAGTCAACGTATTGATATTACAGATAAGGTCATCAAGTTGCTCGACAGCGAAACGCCGTAAAGATGAACATTCGCTTTGAGATAGTAGTTCCTCGTCATATTTAAATAATTAAAACATTAAAAGCACAGCATGGATATTCATCAAATTCTTAAGTATTTGCCACACCGTTATCCGATTTTACTCGTCGATAGAGTCATTTCTTACGAAGCGGGCAAAAATATCGAGGCGCTAAAAAATGTGTCAATCAACGAACCTTTTTTTTCAGGCCATTTTCCTCATCATCCTGTAATGCCGGGTGTATTGATTGTGGAAGCACTTGCGCAAGCAGCGGCTCTGTTAACTTTGAAAACAGAAAATGTTGGTAATCGAGACGATAAAGTTTATTATTTTGTCGGTATCGATGGTGTGCGTTTCAAAAAACCTGTGATTCCTGGTGATCAATTGATTTTAAAAGTTGCTATAGAGCGAGAAATCAAGGGGTTGTGGAAGTATTCTGCGCGAGCAGAGGTAGATGATCAATTGGTTACGGAAGCTACGCTCATGTGTACGGTAAGAGATTTGTAGCGTGCCATATCAACATCCTTGCATGATGATAAAGTAGCTATCCAAATGATTGGTTCAAGCACTCAGTATTGTCATGACGATACAATCATTTGTGGTGTCGATGAGGCTGGAAGAGGACCGTTAGCCGGACCCGTTTATGCAGCTTGCGTGATTTTAGGCAAGGGTCATTGCATTGAAGGTTTGGATGATTCAAAGAAATTGAGCGCATCTAAACGTTCGTTACTTGCGATTGCCATTAAAAACCATGCAAAAGCGTGGGCAATTGCCTCGGCATCAGTAAAAGAGATCGATCAATTTAATATTTTGCGGGCTAGTTTGTTAGCGATGAAACGCGCTGTTGAAAGTTTGACCGTTATTCCCGACCAAGTATTGGTCGATGGAATACATAGCCCAACGTTATCTTATCCGGTACGCGCAATAATTCGTGGCGATTCATTGATACCTGAAATATCGGCAGCCTCGATTTTGGCAAAAACCGAACGTGATCTTGAAATGCAACGATTGCATACCCATTTTCCTTATTATGGTTTTGATCAACATAAAGGGTACCCAACTCGGAAACACTTAGTAGCATTGGAACGATACGGTCCTAGCGAGATTCACCGTAAAAGTTTTGCGCCGATAAGATTATTAAAGTTTGATTATTAACAAAAGGATTTTTACAATGCGCGTCGAAAAAAACACTATTGTTTCATTGAATTACGAATTATCAGATACCGAGGGGAATATTCTCGAAAAAACTGAAACTCCAATCAGCTACTTACACGGTGGTTATGGTGGTATTTTTCCTTTAGTCGAAGAAAAGCTTCACGAAAAAGAGGTAGGCTATCATTGTTCTATTTCGATGGAACCGGAAGACACTTTCGGTGAATACGATTCTGAATTGATTCGCGTTGAGCCTCGCGACGCATTTCCTGATAACGTATCGGTTGGTATGCATTTTGAGGGCGGAGCGGAAAATTCCGATGATGTGTTGATTTACAAAGTAACCGATATTACTGATGACACGGTCATCGTTGATGCGAATCATCCTTTTGCTGGCATGTCACTCAATTTTTCATGCACTATCACCGACGTTCGCTCGGCGACTGCAGAAGAAATTTTGCATCAACATGTGCATGACGGCCATGGACATACTCATTAATTCATAATCAGCGCAAGCGGCTTTAAAAGAATGTTAGGTTATTTTTGTCGATCACTATAATCGTCTTTCGATACATACGCCTAATTCTTGAACACCGGGAATAATGCTCAGTTTAGCGACGCTTACTTTTACCCAAGGTGAACGAAAATTGTGCAAAATAGTAACAGCGATATTCTCAGCTAACGCTTCTAACAAAGAAAAGTGTTTTTCACTCAGAAGCGAGTTGATTTTTTCGATGATCAAAGCGTAATCAAGTGCGTCCTTGATGTTATCTGAATGACAGGCAAGGTTGTTTGGAAGAGCGATTTCCAAATCTAATCGAATGTTTTGTGGAACTTTACGTTCCCAAGGGTAAATTCCAATCAGAGTTTTGACTCTAAAATCGCGTATAAAAATTATATCCATAAATGATTAAAATAACGTTGCATTGTGTTTAATGTAATCTTCAATGAAGAACTGCCGAGTGTAATATGAATAGGTCAGTGCTCGGATTTTATTTTTTTGAATCACTGCTAATGATATGACGCTCCTGATGTTTGCTGTAATTGCCTATTTGCTGGGATCTGTTTCATTTGCCATGATTTCCAGCTGGTTGTTTAAATTACCTGATCCACGCACCTATGGTTCGAAGAATCCTGGGGCAACCAATGTTTTGCGCAGTGGCAAAAGATCTGCGGCCATTGTGACCTTATTAGGCGATGCGGGAAAAGGTTGGTTGGCCGTTGCTTTGGCACAATATTATGCGCCTTTATGGGGATTGGATCATAAGGCTATCGCGGTCGTCGCTCTATCTGTTTTTTTGGGGCATATTTTTCCAGTATTTTTGCGTTTCCGTGGTGGTAAAGGGGTAGCAACAGCCGTGGGTGTGCTGTTAGGTTTAAATATTTGGGTGGGGTTAATGGCTATTGCTACGTGGCTGCTAACAGCTATCGTCTCGCGCATATCCTCTTTGTCGGCGATCGTAGCCGCTATTCTTGCGCCCATTTATATGTTCAGTATTTCCGAATCCACCGATTATTTCTTGGCGGTTTTAATCATGTCCATGATATTAATTTGGCGTCATCAGTCGAATATTGTGAATTTGCTTTCTGGTAAAGAGCAGCGTATCGGCGACCAGAAATCTTCTCAGAAATGAGTCAACGGTCATGAGTGAAAGTGAGTTCTGCCAGATTCCAGCGTGGACGCACGGTAAAACTGCGTGTGGGCTGCGATAATTTATTGTTATGTTCTGCTTGTAGCCGCAGAGCACCTGCTAAAGCGATCATCGCTCCATTATCCGTACAGAATTCTAATTCGGGGTAAAAAACCGTTATTCCAGCCTTGTTGGCTTTAAGGCTTAGCTTTTTTCGCAATTGATCATTCGCGCCAACACCGCCTGCTACGACTAATTGTTTAAGATTCGTTTGTGATAAAGCGGATAGTGATTTCTCTATGAGCACTTCGACGATTGCTTCTTGAAATGCCAATGCAATGTCGGCAAGCGTTTGTGGCGTTGATTGGTGTTTGTTTGTTAAAGTTAACACTGCGGTTTTTAATCCGCTGAAACTAAAGTTAAGATTTCCACTGTTTAGCATAGGTCTCGGAAGTTTGAAGCGTCCTGATTGTCCCTGTTGTGCTAGTTTTGATAAAGCTGCACCGCCGGGATATCCTAATCCTAACAATTTTGCGGTTTTATCAAATGCTTCGCCGGCTGCGTCATCAACGGTTTCACCCAATAATTCGTATTGTCCTATTGAATTAACCCGCATCAATTGCGTATGTCCTCCTGATACAAGTAGCGCAACAAAAGGAAAAGTAGGGGCGGGCGTTGATAACAGAGGAGATAGCAAATGTCCTTCCAAATGATGGATGCCAATCGCAGGAATATTAAGCGCATAGCTAAGTGCTGAACCAACACTGGCACCGACCAGCAAAGCACCTGCCAATCCAGGGCCTTGCGTATAGGCAATGGCATTGATTTGATTTAATGAACGATTTGCCGAAAAAAGTGTTTGTTGAATAAGCGGTAAAATGCGTCGGATATGATCACGCGAAGCTAATTCCGGGACTACGCCACCATATTCATTATGCATTGCGATCTGCGAATGCAGTGCATGACTTAGTAAGCCTTCTTGCGTGTCAAAAAGTGCTATTCCTGTTTCATCGCAGGAAGTTTCGATACCTAGAACAAGCATGGAGAAAATAAAGGAAAAATAAGTTGTTTTTCTTGGAGATAGAATATCGTTGGTGTTATAATTTGCAGCTTTTCGTCTTGCCGATTTTTACATATTTGCATTATATATCAATTGATCTAAAGGAGATTTATGACGACCATTAAAGTTAAGGAAAATGAACCATTTGAAGTGGCAATGCGGCGATTTAAACGGTCTATTGAAAAAACAGGTATTTTGACTGAATTACGTGCTCGTGAATTTTATGAAAAACCTACCACCGAACGTAAGCGTAAATTAGCTGCTGCTGTAAAAAGAAACTACAAACGGTTACGTAGTCAGTTGTTACCTCCTAAACTTTATTGATTTTGGTTGAAAATAGCAGATAAATCCCTAAGTTTTTTTGAGTTGGTATGTATTCTTTTCTGTAGTTTGTTTTGCGATTTTTATATGGATTATGAGCTTAAAGCAAAAGATTACTGAAGATATGAAAGCCGCTATGCGTTCTGGTGATATTAAGCGGCGGGATACGATTCGCTTATTGCAAGCAGCGATTAAGCAGCGCGAAGTCGATGAGCGCATTGTGTTAGATGATGCCGCAATCGTTGCGGTAATCGAGAAGATGCTTAAACAACGTAAAGATTCGATTGCGCAATACGAAGCAGCGCAAAGAATCGATTTGGCAGATAAAGAGAAAGAAGAAGTATCGATTCTGACCGATTATATGCCACAAGCTTTAAGTGATGCTGAGATTGCGGTATTGCTGAATGAAGCGATTGCCGCATCTAATGCTCAAGGGATGCAAGACATGGGCAAGGTGATGTCATTATTGAAGCCGCAGCTTGCCGGGCGCGCTGATATGGGTAAAGTATCCTCGCTCATTAAAGAAAAACTATCAAGCTAAGTGCTTACATTAATAAATACAATCGGCTAATTTTTGTAAAATTAGTCTGAATGTCTTTATAATCGTTGCTGAGTGTTATTGAATCCATGAAATGATTCCTCAGCCTTTCATTGTTGATTTGCTTAATCGTATCGATATTGTTGATGCCATTGATCGATATATTCCACTGAAAAAAGCGGGCGCAAATTTTGTTGCTTGCTGCCCCTTTCACAACGAAAAAACACCTTCTTTTACGGTCAGTCAGTCAAAACAGTTTTATCATTGTTTCGGTTGCGGAGCGCATGGGAATGCTGTTGGCTTTATGATGGAATACAGTGGATTAAGTTTTGTTGAGGCAGTGACTCAGTTGGCCGAGTATGCTGGAATGCAAGTGCCGGCAACAACATCGGTACCTGCTAAGCAATCTGATAACTTTGGAAATTTTGAGTCGTTGCAGGACATTTCTAGCTATGCTGAAATTTCCGCGCAAGATTTGTTAAATGTTTTGCAAACTGCTGCAAAATTCTATAAATCACAGCTTAAAAAATCTGACAAAGCAATTGCTTATCTTAAGAAACGTGGATTGTCCGGGCAAACTGCAGCACGATTTGGTATTGGTTATGCACCTTCGGGTTGGCAGGGGTTAAGTGAGGCATTTGCCGATTACAAATTAGAGCGAATGCGAAGCATATTGAGCCAGGTCGGATTGGTGATCGTAGATCACGATAAACAATATGATCGCTTCAGAGACCGAATTATGTTTCCTATTGTGAATTTAAAAGGAAATATCATCGGGTTTGGTGGCCGTATCATCGACGAAGGGGAACCAAAATATTTGAATTCTCCAGAAACAACTCTGTTTGAAAAAGGTCGTGAACTCTATCATCTCTTCTCGGCACGCCGTGCTATTCGAGAAAGTGATCGCGTTATTGTCGTAGAAGGTTATATGGATGTGATCGCATTGTCACAGCATGGCATTGATTATACTGTAGCGACATTAGGAACGGCTATTACAAGCTTTCAAATACAACGATTGATGCGTCAAACCGATAATATTGTTTTTTGTTTTGACGGCGATAATGCGGGGCGTAAAGCAGCTTGGCGCGCGCTGGAAAACAGTCTGGAGTTTTTGTCCGATAATAAATATTTGAGCTTTCTATTTTTGCCGGAAGGTGAAGATCCGGACAGCTATGTCAGTCGTCATGGCAAGGAATTTTTTGAACAGCAATTAACGCATGCTTTGCCTTTATCCGAATTTATGTTCAAAGAGTTATGTGGCAGTATTAATCTTCAAACCAGTGAAGGTCGTGCCAAATTAATCAATAAGGCAAAGCCATTATTGCAGCAAATTAAGGCACCTGCGCTAGTTTCGATAATGTTAAAGCGGTTAAAGGATCTGGCTGGTATTGATCAAAATCAGATCGAAGGATTGGTGCAATTAAATTCAAAGCCGATACAAAAAACACACCGTAAGAAAAATAATGACACGAGAAAGGTAACCACACCTTACAGGAGAATCATTATGATGTTGTTGTCCAGACCGGACTATCTTATTAAACTTGATCGAAAACTACTTGTCCAATGCGATGAAAATGACTCAGAACAAAACGCATTAAAAGCATTGGTTGATTTACTCGATGAGCATGCTTATTTGGTTGAAAGCCCTTTGACACATTCCGTTTTGACTTATTTTAACGATTTTTCTTATAAAGAACTTCTGGAAAATATTGAAAGTGAAGTGTTGGAGTGGAGTGATAAGATTGATTTGGAGGAGGAATTCATGGGCGCACAGCGGTTACTGCTGCAAGCGCAACGTAATCATCGCAAGGCCGAACTACATAGCAAATCATTGGCACAGTTAACTGATGAAGAAAAACAAGAATTAAAACAATTAACTTCGTTGTGAGAAGCATCAAGATTCATTAAATGTCGCAACTAACAATTCGCATGCCAGCATTAGCAGTATTTGCTATAATTAACGGCTTTTAATTTTTTAATGTCCATTTAATTATTGGAATTCAATATGCCCCAAAAAAAGGAACTCAAAGCTAAAAGTGATGCAGTTGAGATGGCTAAAAAAACGATAACTAAAAAAGCAGAAAATATTGATAAAAAAATGACTAAAAAAGAGAAAGAAGCTACAGCGAGTAAAAATGCAGAAAATAAAATGAATAAAAAGCTCAAAAATTCTCCTGATACAGAAAAAGAAAAAGTAGAAAAAAGCACTAAAGCAGAAAAAAAATCAAAAGCGGAAACATCAAAAAATGAAAAAATATTTCTTGTGGATGATGCTTTAGATTTAGAAAACGCGGCGATCGAGGTTGATGTCAGTCTCGATAAGATCACCGATGCGTCTTTTGACGATACTATCGATGCCGTTGCTAATAAGAAAGGTAGAGGAAAAGCAGTCAAGAAAACAAAGTCTGGTTCAGATAAAGATTTAGTGAATTCATTAGATTCAACATTATCAGTTGGACAAAGTGCTGCTTTATTGCAAGACCTTGAAGCACGCCGGATGCGGCTAAAGATTTTAATCGGTTTAGGTAAAGAGCGCGGTTATCTTACCTACGCTGAAATTAACGATCATTTGCCAGATGATATGCTGGATGCCGAGCAGATCGAAGGCATTATTAGCATGATCAACGATATGGGTATCTCTGTGCACGATGAAGCACCTGATACTGAAACATTACTCATGTCGGACGCGGCTACTGCCGTGGCTGATGAAGATGTGGCCGAAGAGGCTGAAGCGGCGCTTTCAACAGTTGATTCTGAATTTGGGCGAACCACAGATCCTGTGCGGATGTATATGCGCGAAATGGGTTCAGTAGGATTATTGACACGTGAAAGTGAAATTGAAATTGCTAAACGCATAGAGGGTGGATTGCGTCATATGATTCAGGCAATATCAGCCTGCCCGCCCATTATTGCAGGAATTGTTGCATTAGCGAATGATATTGAGAAAGATGTATTACGTATTGATGAAGTTGTCGATGGCTTATTGGATGTTAATGCACAAGACATTATTAATGAGGAATTTTCAGAGGATTCGCTGGCTCAGGAGTTAGAAGCCGGTGATCTGGATAGTGATAATGAAGACGAGGAAGGTGGGGATGCAGCTTCCATTGCGAGCGCTAATCTTTTGAAATTAAAAGAGGATGCCTTAGAGCGCTTTGCGATTATTCGCGATATTTATAATGAAATGCAGCCGCTTCTTGAAAAGAAGGGTCCTCATGATTCTGGATACATCGAATTGCAGGAAAGAATTTCGTCAGAGCTAATGGCTATAAGATTTTCAGCGAAAATGGTGGAGAAGTTATGTGATACACAACGCGATCTAGTCAATAATGTTCGTAATTACGAACGTAAAATAATGGACTTATGCGTTACTAAAGCAAAAATGCCACGTAATTACTTTATTAAGAGTTTTCCTGGAAACGAGACGAACCTGCAATGGATTGATCAGGAAATAAAAATGAATAAACCGCATAGTCAAGCGCTCGAGCATCATAAGCCTGCGATTATGGAAGAACAACAAAATCTATTGTCGTTGAAAGATTCTATTGGTATACCGATTAAGGACTTAAAAGAAATTAATCGTAAAATGTCGACGGGTGAAGCGAAAGCACGCCGAGCTAAACGCGAAATGACAGAAGCCAATCTACGCTTAGTAATTTCTATTGCCAAGAAATATACCAATCGAGGGTTGCAATTTCTTGATTTGATTCAAGAGGGAAACATCGGCCTGATGAAAGCAGTTGATAAATTTGAATACCGACGTGGTTATAAATTTTCGACTTATGCCACATGGTGGATACGTCAAGCAATTACTCGATCAATTGCTGATCAAGCGCGCACTATTCGTATTCCTGTGCATATGATCGAAACCATTAACAAGATGAACCGTATTTCGCGCCAAATATTACAGGAAACCGGTCAAGAACCTGAGCCGGCAGTATTGGCTGAAAAAATGGAAATGCCCGAAGAGAAAATTCGTAAAATCCTCAAGATCTCTAAAGAGCCGATTTCTATGGAAACTCCTATTGGAGACGATGAAGATTCGCATTTGGGTGATTTCATTGAAGATGCCGCTACGATGGCGCCTTCTGATGCCGCTGTTTATGCGAGTTTGAGAGGCGTTACTAAAGATATATTGGATTCTTTAACACCGCGTGAAGCGAAAGTGTTACGGATGCGTTTCGGCATTGAAATGAATACCGATCATACGTTAGAAGAGGTCGGTAAGCAATTTGATGTCACTCGAGAGCGCATTCGTCAAATTGAAGCTAAAGCTTTGAGGAAATTGCGCCATCCTGCGCGGTCCGAGCGTCTACGAAGCTTTTTAGATACGGGTAATAATTAATTTTCTTGTAAGCAAGGGTCTGTAGCTCAGTTGGTTAGAGCAGGGGACTCATAATCCCTTGGTCGCTGGTTCGAGTCCAGCCAGACCCACCAAAAATCAAGAGGTTAGTATGCTTCTCTAATCTTTTTTTTCAGGGTGTGCCAAATTTGTGCCAATGAAGACATTTGAAACTAATTCGGCGTGTTGTAAAAGTTGGGGGTTGAGAGGTGAGTATACCGCCTAACCATCTCTTCAGATTCCCTGCCACCAAGTTCCTGTAACACATTCATGGGCGCACCTTGCTGGGCCAACCAGCGCAAGTCATGCCATCTGAAATTATCTATTCCGGCCCGTTTCAAAGCATTTCTCCATGCACTGGTATTATTTGCCCAAGAAATTGAGCGACCTTTGTAAGTAAATACTCTGCTCGGATGCTTGCCGCTTTGCCGAAATAAAACAGCCAAAGTTATTGTATTTAGAGGAACATGGATTGCCTTTCTTATTTTTGCCTGATCAGGATGAATCCATGCAGCCTTGCGGCCCAGAAGTATTAAAGCCGGAGGACTCGCTCAAAAAGCATTGTATGCAACCGCACACCAGCAATTCAAAACAACGATAGCACAGTCTCATTAAAGGCGATTATCAGAAAGCCTACCAGCACTCTAAAACCCGCCATTCCACAATGGGGTGGCTAGATTGGTTAACTAAAGAAGCAAAAAATTGTAATCCTGAAGCATTGGCTGTTTTACGATCCAGAAGATCCCGTCAATTTAAGGGTAACCAGATATCGTCCAAGCAAAGCCATGATAAACCTAATGGCTACTTCGAGGATGGCTTCATTAAAGACAGTTCTATTGAATCGATCACCAAAATTGGCACAGTCACTTATAAAACAGGATCAACCACCATCCGGGATGATGGTAAAAGACTCATCGTCCTGCCGGATACCTCACATGATGTATTGGTGGATATTTTACAAGTGGCCATGAAGAAGCACGGCAGTTACCTGGCCAGAATCGTTTTGTCTTCAGATTGCTGAAGTGGCTGCACGAAACCAAATGCGCATCACTTTTGATGACAAGCGGCTTGAACAAAACCGGCAGCAGATATCGAAACAGCATGCTTTAAGTAGAACGCAATCGGTAGATCAAAAACAATCCACCACCTCCCGCGTTAGAAGAAGTCTCTAATGAAATAAGAACAGTTTCTTATCTCAGAACAATAGAAATTCTAAGAAAGACACACTCATCATTAAGGCCAGGCTCTAGACTAGCAGATACAATCTGTTAGTCTAGAAAGATGTTAAGAAACAGTAAATTAAGTGATTATTTTGTTAAAAAATAATTCAATGTTTTAGCATTGATATACCAGCCAACAAAACAGCACTGCTGTTGGGTAAGAATGAGCTATAGTCAAATCTGGTGTATAGAGAATCAAGCGGCATTCTGTTTTTGATCCTCTGCTTGTTTAATACCGTTAACAAATTTAACGCCATTGATTACATCTGCTAACAGATTATAACCTCTTA
>JAJHPK010000048.1 GCA_020890945.1 Nitrosomonas sp. | reverse complement strand
ATATATATTTATATACATTATCCTCTTGAATATTTTGAATAACGCTGGAAATTCCCACATCTTACCTACTTTTGGGTGGCACTATCACTTACTAAAATAATTTCAGCCAATTATCGGTGTTTAAAATAAAATTCCCGATAATGCCGCCATTCACAACATATTCATAGCTGCCCGCACTTAAACCGTAAACCGCTAGTGGGATGATTTCTTCATAAGCAACGCACAGCACCAGAGGATCTCCGGTATAAGTATTTTCAATATCAATCGATACCACAAAGCGATTCTCGATTAAACGTTGATTAATTTGTCCGATTCTGCGACTGCATATTGAGGTTTTGTCGGTAACGCGTAAAAAGACTTGCGTGGGAAAAGAATCCGTTATGGTGATATCGGTGACATTCAATTCAATTTTCTGCGGAGCGATGCGGTAATTTAATAAATTCCATGCATTTTTATTCGCATCAAATTGCAGTATCGCATCTTGGTAAATACCAACTTGATTTAGGCTATCCACTCGCGGAATTTGTAAAATTCCATTCTGGTACATCGGGAAATTCTTCAAGTCAACCAAAGAAGAATCTGCCGTTGCGATTGATAAATTAAGCAATCCTATCACTAGGGGGATAACACGGAAAAAACAATTAAACCGCATTTTGAAAATGGCTTGATCCGGCCATCTCTTAAAAACTAAGCTAAAAGTCACCATAACGCGAAGTTCTTCTTCGGGCGAATTTGGGTAAAATCAAACCCAATAATAACCCTCCGAACAATACTGAGGCACCTGTAATAAACCAATCTCTGTTTTTACGTGCTTCCATTTCACTGCTTTCATTGATTAGCGTATTCAATTGTTCTTGCGTGTCTGTCAACTTCTCACGGAACTGTTTGTTTTCAGCTTCAATTTCTAAAACATTTGCGGCTGTAGCTTTTAACGAAGATAATTTTTCAGTTAATTTTTTATTCTCACTTTCTAACTGTGTAATCAGCCGTTTGGCGTTTTCATGCTCCGTTTTAATTGTTTTTAGCTGTTCAGCCACCGGAACATTAATATTCTCAATCTGATTCATACTCTTAAGTAGACCTTCTAGCTGCGTGCGGGCAGGCGGTTCAGCAGTGAGATATCGAGTCAAAATCCACCCTTCTTGACCACCACTGATTTTTACCCGGCTATGACCACTTTCTTTGTCGACCTCTAAAACATCCACTGCTACGCCACTTTTTAGCATTTTTAGAATCGCATGACTCAACGTTGGACCACGACGAAACGTTGTCTCCAACTGATCAGATACATAGCGCGTTTCTGCTAAGGTCGGTGTAGTTAACAAAAGACTCAAAAGAAAAACGAATACCAAGCGACGATGCATATATTTTTTCATTGTTTTTTGTTGTTCCAGGCTAATAAGTTCTAGCTTTAGGTGGAAAAGAATCCACTGTAAGCGGTTTCAAACGCACCGGTTTATAATCCAACCGATTATCTTCACTAAAATACAGGGTATGTTTTAACCATTTCACGTCATCGCGCTGCGGGTAGTCCTCGCGCGCATGCGCTCCACGGCTCTCACGCCGAGCTTCTGCTGAAAACATGGTCGCTGTGGCGACTTCTTTTAAATTATCTAACTCCAACGCTTCGACACGAGCGGTATTAAAAACTTTGCTCTTATCTTTTATTGTCGTCTGTGCCACTCTTTTACCAACTGCCAATATCTTCTCAACCCCTTGTTTCAAAGTATCTTCAAACCGAAATACACCACAATAGGTTTGCATGGTTTTGGTCAAATCTACCAAAACATCAGCGACGCTTTCTCCCTCTTGCTGATTTTCTAAACGTGCAAGACGTGCCTGTGTTTTATCGGTTGCATCAGCCGGTAATGATTTGTGATGCCGATGTGTTTTCAAATCTTCGATGATTTGATTGGCTGCGGCACGTCCAAATACGATCAGATCTAACAGTGAATTGGTACCCAATCGATTAGCGCCATGCACCGAAACACACGCGCATTCACCCACGGCATAAAATCCAGAAACAACTTCTTCCGGTCCTGTGCCATAAGGTGCAACGACCTGGCCCAAATAATTGGTAGGAATACCGCCCATCATATAGTGCGCGGTTGGAACAACCGGAATCGGTGCTAAAATGGGATCGACATGCGCGAATTTCATCGCCAATTCCCGAATACCTGGTAAGCGAGATTTGATAACCTCCGCTCCCAAATGATCTAATTTCAACAATAAATGATCGCCTTCTTCGCCACAACCGCGACCTTCTTTAATTTCCATAGTAAGTGCGCGGGAAACAACGTCTCGGCTCGCCAAATCTTTGGCATTAGGCGCATAACGTTCCATGAAACGTTCACCATTTTTGTTCAATAAATAACCACCTTCGCCTCTTACCGCTTCACTAATCAGCACACCTACGCCATATACTCCGGTCGGGTGAAACTGCCAAAACTCCATATCTTGTAATGGAATTCCAGCACGTGCAGCCATTCCCAAACCATCGCCGGTGTTAATCAAGGCATTGGTACTGGCTTGAAAAATCCGTCCCCCGCCGCCTGTGGCGAACAACGTTGCCCTAGCCTGCAGCAACAATACTTCTCCTGTTTCCATTTCCAATGCGGTAACGCCCAAAACATCACCTTGTTCATCACGCACCAAATCGAGTGCCATCCACTCGATAAAAAACTGCGTGTTGGCGCTGATATTGCGTTGGTATAACGTATGCAACAGTGCGTGCCCAGTCCGATCGGCTGCGGCACACGAACGGGTTGCCTGTGCGCCGCCAAAATTTTGTGATTGTCCGCCAAACGGCCGTTGATAAATTTTGCCATTGTCCAAGCGATCAAACGGCATGCCAAAATGTTCTAATTCATACACCACTTCGTTGGCCTGGCGGCACATGAATTCGATAGCATCTTGATCTCCAAGATAATCAGAACCTTTAACGGTATCGTACATATGCCAGTGCCAATTATCTTCAGTCACATTTCCTAAAGCGGCTGCAATGCCTCCTTGTGCGGAAACGGTGTGTGAACGAGTTGGAAATACTTTCGACAATACGGCTACTTTCAATCCAGCTTCCGAAAGTTGTAACGCTGCACGTAAACCGCCTCCCCCTGCCCCAACAATCACCACATCGAATTTTCTTTGTATCATCGCCACGCTAATGTCCTGTATTCCATAGAATATCTGCTGTCCAGAAGGTATAAAACAACAATGAAACAATTACCAAGATTTGTAACGTAAGTCGAACCGCAGTAGCGTGAACGTAATCCATCAAGATATTTCGAATACCTATCCAAGCATGCCAAAATAAACAGATAAAAAATATCAACGTCGCAAATCGCATCCACTGATGACTGAACAGGTTTTTCCACGCGGTGTAGTCTGAGTAAGGTCCTGCAGTTAACAACAGTATCACGATAAAAATGACATAAAGCACCATCAAAACAGCCGTGATGCGTTGTATCAACCAATCTTTTAAACCGTAATGCGCTCCCGTTACTGCAAGTCTTGTCTGTCTTACCATAACAGCCACCCTGTTAAAATTGTAAGCAACACACCCATTGCAAAAGCCAAATAAGCACCCGCGCGCGCTTGTGGCAATTCAATGCCGATATGCAAATCCAATGCTAAATAACGAATACCAGCGCATAAATGGTGAAAAAAGAACCAAACGGGGAGTAAGAGAATCAGCTTAATCAGTGGATTTTGGAAGCTTTCTTGTAAATTTTCAAAACTTTCCGCAGACCCAAGGAAATTCTGAAAGATACAAAGTAACAAAGGTATTCCCGGGAAAAAAAGCAGCACACCCGTTATTCGATGGATGATCGAAACCACAGCGGGCAAAGGCTGTTTGATTTTGAAAAGATTCAGATGCTTGGGACGTTTAGAGTATGTTTTTGCTAACATGCTGGAAGTTTTTATGTAGAGTTTTTGCCACTAGAACATAATTCCTGCTAAATATCTGAACAAAACTGAAAGCAAGTGTAGTCGGTTATGCTTAATGATACAAGCATTCGGAAGATAACACGAAATTTTTGCGAAATCAGGTTCTACTCCAACAATTAGGTCAATACAGAAAATTACTGCAAAAATTCACTTCGATTTGCTTATTTACTTAAAAGAAACTCCTTACTTTCCTTTGTCATAGAGTTACGTTACAATCATTTTAGAAAAACAAAATCAATGTATCCATTTGATTAATATGGTCAAAACCATATTAATAATGTTATTTGACTTATCAAGCCTTTATGGAGAAAAAAGCTTTATGGCAGAGCATTTAACCAAATCGGCCGCTCGGAATATATTTTATGGCGGCTCAATCTTTTTTCTGGTCGTTTTCACCGCGTTAACAGTTCACAGTCACTTTTACATGAAGAATGTAGCCACTGATGAATCGACGCTGACAGAATCAGTAGCACGCGGCAAACATGTTTGGGAACGTAATTCATGTATTAATTGCCATTCTCTACTCGGCGAAGGTGCTTATTTTGCGCCTGAATTAGGTAATGTTTGGATCCGCTATGGCGGCAAGCAAAGTCCAGAAGGAGCTCGCGCAGGCTTAAAAGCATGGATGCGTGCACAACCCACCCGTACCGAAGGACGCCGGCAAATGCCGCAATTTAATTTAACAGAACAAGAATTGGATGACCTTGTGGATTTCCTCGAATGGACGAGCCGTATCAACACATTGGGATGGCCGCCGAATGTTTCTGGCTAATCATTGGTTTCACTTTGTATATCCATTCATTCAAACAATATCAGGAAAATTTCTGGAGATGTATCAATGAAATATCAAACACAAGGACTTGCTTACCCTTATTTTGTCGCTGCACTCGCCCTGTTTTTCGTGCAAATTATGGCAGGCGTGTTGGCCGGAACCGTCTATGTTTTCCCTAATTTTTTGTCGGAATCAGTACCGTTTCATATTCTTCGTATGATTCACACCAATGCCTTGCTGGTCTGGTTGTTACTCGGTTACTTTGGCGCCAGTTATTTTTTGATTCCCGAAGAAAGTGAACGCGAAATGCATAGCCCCAAACTGGCTTGGTTGCAACTAGCTATTTTTGTTTTTGCCGCATTAGGCGCAGTGGCTGGCTACCTAGGTGGCGTCCATGAAGGCCGTGAATTTCTCGAACAGCCTTTGTGGGTAAAGATTATGATGGTGATTGCATTTTTGATATTTCTTTACAACGTCAGCATGACTGTTTTGAAAGGTCGTAAAACGGTGGTATCGATCGTTTTATTGCTCGGCTTGTGGGGTGCGGCACTTTTCTTCATGTTTGCCTTCTATAATCCCGATAATCTGGCCGTAGACAAACTGTACTGGTGGTGGGTTGTACATGTATGGGTCGAAGGCGTATGGGAACTCATCATGGCTGCGATGCTGGCTTTCTTGTTAATCAAACTCACCGGAGTTGACCGTGAGGTCATAGAAAAATGGCTGTATGTTATTGTCGGATTTTCATTATTTAGTGGTTTGTTAGGAACCGGACATCACTATTACTGGATTGGGGCACCGGAATATTGGCATTGGATCGGTCTCATTTTTTCGTTCCTAGAAGTCGTGCCTTTCTTCGCCATGACTCTGTGGGCATTCTATCTGGTGAAAAAAAGTGGTCGCGATCACCCCAACAAAGCGGCTATTTTATGGAGCTTAGGTTGTCCGGTGATGGCATTCATTGGTGCTGGCTTATTGGGATTAATGCACAGTTTTCCATCGATTAATTTTTATACGCATGGAACCCAATTGACAGCCGCGCATGGACATTTGGCATTTTATGGCGCTTATGTGATGTTGAATCTCGCGTTCTTTACCTATGCCTTGCCTGCTTTGCGAAAAACACAGCCTTTTAATCAGACACTCAACATGTGGAGTTTCTGGTTAATGAATGCGGCAATGATTGGAATCACATTTGCCTTGGTGTTTGCCGGTATTCTCCAAACGCATTTGCAGCGTGTTTTGGAAATGGGTTATATGAATGTACAGTCTCAGATTGAGTTGTTCTACTGGTTACGGTTAGGTTCCGGCGTTTGTTTCATTATTGGCGCTTTGATGTTTATTTATGCCGCATTAGGTCCAGTAAAAACTGAGCGAATGATTACTGCGCCAGCCCATTTATCCTAAATTTGGCCATGTCGAATCGTTCAGCAGATTTGGCGAACGAACAAATCATCAAAATCCGACCGGATGTGCCAAGCATTCCGTTTTATCAACCGGTCGGAAATGAATGTGATTTATTCGAATCGGCGTATCAGCAACACCTGCCTTTACTCATCAAAGGCCCCACAGGTTGCGGTAAGACCCGTTTTATTGCCCACATGGCAGCTCGCCTAGGGCGGCCTCTACATACGGTTTCTTGTCACGATGACTTGACCGCAGCGGATCTCACCGGCCGCTACCTGCTTAAGGGGGGTGAAACAGTCTGGATGGATGGTCCGCTTACGCGCGCTGTGCGCGAAGGCGGTATCTGCTATCTGGATGAAATTGTCGAGGCACGCAAAGATGTGACCGTGGTATTGCATCCACTGACCGATGATCGTCGAGTATTACCGTTAGAGCGTACTGGTGAAGTATTAGCCGCACCCGATGAATTTATGCTGGTGGTTTCTTATAACCCGGGATATCAAAATATTTTAAAATCCCTCAAACCCAGCACGCGTCAACGTTTTGTTTCGATCAGCTTTGATTTTCCATCGCCGGATATCGAAACGCACATCGTCGCCACGGAAAGTGGATTAGCAGAACAAAACTGCATACCGCTGATTCAGCTCGCGCAACAGCTACGCACCCTGAAAGATGTCGATTTAGAAGAAGTTGTTTCGACACGTTTGTTGATTTATTGTGCCGTACTGATCAAAAATGGTTTAGACCCTTACCAGGCCGCGGAAGCTGCATTGGTGGAACCTTTATGTGACGATCCTGATATTAAAAAAGGCTTGTTAGAACTGGTACGTGCTACCTATGGCAGCTAGACCAGCGCATGAATTTACTAGAATTTGTCGAATTCGAAGAGCAAATCGGACGCATCTGGCACCGCCTGATCGGAACTGGTAGCGTTACTAAAGGTTATCATCACTATCCTGATGCTGCGGTATCTTTAGAGGATATTCGCGTTGCGTTAGGCGTTTTTTTTCGTGGATTGGGCGGCTCGCCTGGCATTGCTATCACCACGGGAACACAACGAGCATCTGGACATCGTTTAAAGTTACGCCAGCGGCTCGGTTTAATGACCGAATTAGTCTCGCCTATCGAATGCAATCATGAGCGAATGTTATTGCCGGAAATCTTAGGATATTTTCCGGATAAGGAACTCAATCGGAAACACTATTTTTGGTTGGCGGCTTTTTTTTCCCGCGCACAAGAATATACCGATGGCCATTCTCAACCTATCTATCAATCCAACGATCCATTGCAAGCCGATCTGGCTTATCTTTACCACGTTTTTCGAATCAGCCGCGAAGTATGTCAACGATACCCCGGATTAGCGCATTCCTATCAACGTTTGTGCGAGACCTTGCAGACACAACGATCACGGCAATCGGGCACAGAACAAGAACAAGCAATCGAAGGCGTCGTTCGCATGCTGTTAGGCCAATCGGAAAATAATACTTTAGCACAACGCTATTTTCAGACGATACAACAGATACGGCCAGATTTTACGATTTGGCAAGCCAATAAGAACTACCGTACTTTTTTACCTGTTCCATTATGGGGTAAATTTGATTTTCATCAAACGTTCGCGCAAACCAAACCCCATTCTCTAGACGATAGTGATGGCAACGCTCAGGAACAGCAATCGGATTCACTGAAAAGAAAAAGTCGCAGAGAAAGACAAGATCAAAGCATGCGCGATGATCCATTGCTATTGAATCGCTTTGAGAAAATGCTCAGTTGGTCAGAAATGGTTAACGTAAACCGTGCCGTGCAAGACGATGATGAGCAATCCGCCAGAGATGCAGCAAAAGCGCTCGAAGAAATTACACTGAGTCCGCATGAGCAACAAGCAGCGACCAAACTCAAGTTTGATCTTGATTTATCTCCTGAAGATGTGAATCCGGAAGTTTTAATTTCTGAATGTTCCTATCCAGAATGGGATTACCGCCGCAAACACTATCATCCGCATCAATGTCGCGTGGTATTTCAACAGGCAATCGAGCATCAACAGCAATGGGAGCCTGATTTCGAAGCAAGACAGCGTTTCCGTAAAATCCGCCGGCAATTTGAAGCACTGCTGCCCAAACGTGAAATTTTGCGCAATCAACTCGACGGATCTGAATTAGATATGGATGCCGTTGTACGGACGCAGTGCGATTTTCTAGCGACCGGTTACCGCACCGATCAGCTCTATTTGCAAGCACAACAGCGATCTCGTGATTTAGCGGTGACTATTTTGGTCGATGTTTCTTTATCGACAGACAGTTGGGTGAACGGTCGTCGCATTTTGGATATCAGCAAAGAAGCATTAATCACGCTGGCAACGGGCCTAGCCACTTGTCGCGATGCCTTTGCGATTTACACATTTACATCGCGCAAAAAAGACTATGTGCGTATTACCGAAGTAAAAAAATTTGATGATCCATTTAACGCAAAAACCTTGCGTCGCATTGCATCGCTTCGTCCAGGTTACTATACCCGCATGGGAGCAGCGTTGCGGCATACACAACAAATACTTGCACCGCGACCAGAACGTCATCGATTGATGTTGATTCTCACGGATGGCAAGCCCAATGATCTGGATTATTACGAAGGACGCTATGGCATTGAAGATACGCGACAAGCTATCATCGAAGCGCGACGCGCAGGCTTATCGGTTTTTGGCATTACTATCGATCGCGAAGCACAAGACTATTTTCCGTATTTGTTTGGCAATGGCGGCTATGCGATTGTAGCCCGCCCCGACCGCTTGTCGCATGTGCTACCGAGTATTTATCAACAGTTGGTTAAATGAAAGGCGGAAAGCAACGTGTTTGGATGTAAAAACATGCTCTATGACCGTTTTGTTGCATACTTCGATCATAGAGCAATGAAAAGCCCGTTACCGAGCTCAAAGGACTTCAATGAAGCGATTTAACTCTAATAATTCGATTTTTCTTCGGTTGATCTCGCTTTACCGCCACCCTCTTGATCCCCTGAAGGAATTTGATGGAAAGGCTGGATAGTTTTACCATACGCAGCCGGATCTGGTGTTTCTGGCGCAGTTGGTCTTCCGCCGCATGCAGCGATTACGATGACAGTAGAAGCGATAAAGAAATGTTTCATGTTCATATAAAGATACTCCCTTTATTTTTATATTGATTAACGATTAATTGTTTTGTCACAACGGATTTAAAGATATCTGATTTTACTGTAGGGATATTTGATCCTAATCAAATTCGATGTTCTTCTTTGAATTTCTTAAATAAATAATGTACTTTTTTCTGAAGACAGATAGACTCGATGCTATCAAACCATAAAAAATAAAATACTTAATAAAACCGAGGGGGGTAAAGCTTATGTATTTTAGAAACACTCACTTTTCGCTATTATTTTTAGCGTCACTGTTGATTTTTTTACCATCCTGTACCGGTATCAACAAAACTAATACATTTGATTTAGAAACAAAATCCCGTTCTGCAGTAAGTAATGATTCGAACGCTATCCCGCATGTTCATTCCTCAACGCTGTCAGGTTGCTATGATGAACAGCACGCCCCAAAACTATATCGCCTGGGAGAGCATTCTTTTCCAGTGACTACGATTAATCAGCAAGCACAACTCCATATGAATCAGGGGTTGATTTTTTCTTACGGTTTTAATCATTCGGAAGCAGCTCGATCTTTCCGCGAAGCAGCGCATCTTGATCCGAAACTGGCGATGGCATATTGGGGGCAAGCACTTGTATTAGGACCCAATATTAATGCCGAAATGGATTCAGCTCTGGAGAATCAAGCGCAAAAATTGATTCACCAAGCTAAATCGTTAATGAGTAATATATCGCCACGCGAACAAGCCTTAATTACTGCTTTAGAGAAACGTTATACAGGAAATGCCGAACATCGCATCGCTAACAACAAAGCGTATGCACAAGCGATGCGTGAAGCGCATCAACGTTTTCCAAATGATCAAGATATCGCAATATTATTTGTCGAAGCAGTAATGGATTTAAGGCCTTGGGGATACTGGATGGCTGATGGTCAACCCTACGATGGCATTGCTGAAGCTGTAGAGGTCACCGAACAAGTGTTAAAGGTAAACCCTAAGCACCCCGGCGCATTACATATGCATATTCACTTATTAGAAGCGACCAAAACGCCAGAAAGAGCAGAAAAATCAGCCGACTTATTACTACCGCTGGTGCCGGAAGCCGGACATCTCGTGCACATGACTTCACATATCTATCAACGCGTTGGACGTTACGCCGATGCGATTAAAAGTAACCAAATGGCGATTTCCGTTGATGAACATTATCTCGCCGAATGTAAAGAAAAAGGACCTTATCTCAATATCTATTATCCACATAACATCCATTTTTTATGGTATGCCGCAACACTTGATGGACAAAGCAAATTAGCAATTAAAGCAGCACGTGAAACAGCCAGCAAAGTTGATGATAAGCTTTTACAAGAAATTCCTATCACTGCTTTATTTCGTGTAACTCCTTATTGGACATTAGCGCGATTTGGATTATGGCAAGAAGTTTTACAAGAACCCGCTCCACCCGCTTTCAATGCATTTCTAACTGGTAGTTGGCATTATGTCAGAGGCCTTGCTTTCGTTGCTACTCAAAGAACACAGCAGGCGCAACAAGAATTAGCAAAATTGCATGCCGTTCTCAATCAGCTGTCCAAAAAAGATGTAATTATTTCAAAGAACACCGCTGGTAGTATTCTACGGATTGCTGCTGAAGTGCTCACGGGCGAAATTGCCGCAGCGAAAAATCAGTTCGATCAAGCAATCTCGCACCTCGATAAAGCGGTTCGTCTAGACGATGCATTGTCATATACCGAACCACCTGAATTTCACTTTCCACCTCGTCTCGCACTCGGCGCCATTCTGCTCAAAGCAGGCCGGGCCAACGAAGCAGAAGTCGTGTATTGGGAAGATTTGAAACGTTATCGCAATAATGGATGGGCACTTTATGGATTAAACCAAGCACTCACAGCCCAAAACAAAACAGAACGCGCTGCAATTGTTAAAGAAAGATTCCAAAACGCTTGGACAAGAGCGGATATTGAACTTAAAGCTTCGCGGTTTGGACTATGAAACGATTATTAAAATAATCGTGATATTGTTGAAAAGGACTTCGCTATCATTCGAACATCTCGCGACATAACGATTTTTAGGCGCTAGATTAGTAGATTTAATCTAATGGAGATAACGCTCATGTCGCATACTAACAATCCAATCATAGGATTACTGAAATATCCGGCGCATGGTCAATATCGAACGAGCAATGAATTGCGTAAACATGGTATTTTTGTATCAGACTCGACGTACGTTCAGTCTGGTTACTACGCCATCGACTGACAAACTTCAAAGACTGCCTCAGCGCATTGGAAGCCAGGATCGCCAATGAAGGCACATTCTGAATGATGTACAAATCACAGCGCTGGAGAAAAGGAAACAAGATGATGTTTCCAGAGGTGAAATAGAAACCAAAGACCTCTGCATAACTGTCTTTTTGAGTTTGTCAGATTAAATTTCGTTCAGGACACTTCATTGGCGCGCATCACCTCCTTAACATCTGTTTCATCATCGCAATCCTCTCGATTGCTTACCACTTCATAAACCGTTTTGGTTTTAAGTTTGCGTGGACTCTGCGTATTGAACGGATCAAGGTGACAATCCTGCTTAACTGTGATGTTGTAAGCTTGGAGTTGCCGATTAATTTCCTCTAATAATCCTTTCTATGTCCTGTTACTGTCAGCCGCGTTCAAAATCGCGGTAGCACAGAATGAGTCCCTACCATCATCTTCCAGTGACAAACCCAAAAACCGCATCACGTGGAGATTCAAGTTCGCCATCTCTTCCATCCATTCATCGCTTAGATCGTCGTTCCAAATCCCGACCAGTGGCATCTTGCACAACATCAATCCTGAATAAACCGGCCGATCGCAGTATCGAAAATCAGTGCATAATCGACTGCACTACTTCCTCAACAGCGTCAAGTCCATTAACTTATTAAGTTAATTCATAAAATTACCTTTTTTGTACTGCAGGTTACATCAAATTCGGAAAAAATCGTACTTATCACCCAAACACTATTGATTTAAAAGACAATTATAGCATCCAGCCAATCAGTTCTGATTAAAACCGTGCAAAGGCTTCTTATCATCGAAGAACCTAAGTAGTCAGTAAATTGGACCTAGTACAAATATTCATCGAGCCTGTAATAAACCAGGAGCCTACTACTATTTTTTGATAAATACACAAAATCTTTTAAAAACTTTTTTTGGCAATTAGAGTCCATCCAGTGTTGATGTTAAGAATTAACTTACTGGTATCTTGTTTCTTAGCACATAGGATACTTCAATCCGCAGCGTTGGATAACGTAATCAAAATACCATCTAACAAGATATTTTTTCAGGAAATTCACAGGATGATTTTACTATCAACTTCCTGACAATTTGACTAATAAAAAAATTGAATCAAATGATAAAGTCCGCAGTGGTCTAAACAATAACTCAAGGTAATTAGCAGAATTGCCAATTTTTTGCTGATTCAATAATAAAATGACTTCTAAAAATAAATATTACTTCCGTTCCCGCATTAAAGAGGCAAAATTTCGCAGATTAGTGCGTTGTTTTGCATTAGATTTTACTGCAACAAAAGCTGCACTCTTAACAAAAATTTCTGTACGATCAGTCAATACTATTTATTTAAAAATTAGGCAGCGACTGACCGAAAATAACGAAAATCAAGATCAGATTAAAGTTGTTGATAACTTTAATCTTGAAAAAGCATTATCAAAAATACGTACAATCGATCTCAAAGCGCTTGAAAATAAAACCTCTTTACTGGCAATTTATGGCGTTGTTAACCACAACAATACGATTTCTACAACGATTCTTCCTGGACATGCAGAGTACGCAATAAAAGCTTTGGATTCTGACAACAATACATTAAAAAGCACTGTAACTCAGCTATTTGAATTAAGTCAATACGATGCATTAATTGCGATTTATCCGGGTATGCGCATGCAATTGTATTTGCTTCATTCAACAAACAATAATAATCACAGCCAGCCTGAAGAAGTTGACACAGAATCTTTTTGGGCTTTTACCAAATTAAGATTGACGAAATTTAATGGGATTCCAATGCAAACTTTCTTTTTACATTTGAAAGAAACAGAATTTCGCTTTAATCATCGCTATGACGATATTTATGACGAACTACTTAAAATGTTACGCACCAACCCGCTATGATTGCAGCAAAATAATGTCACAAATATAAAAAACAATTATCGTAATTTTCCTTCGCGCAGAATGATTTCTGATTACAATAGTCTCAGTTAGCATTAATTATTCAAAATACAATGGAAAATTATGAAGCCTTACTAGCTACCCTCGCTTTAATGCTCGGTAGCTCATGGGCGAGCGGTATCAATCTTTATGCGGTAATCGCTATCTTAGGACTGGGTGGTTCTACTGGTTATGTCCAATTACCGAATGAACTTGTTGTCTTGCAAGATCCATTGGTAATCGGTTCCGCAAGTATCATGACTGTCGTGCATTTTTTCGTCGATAAAATTCCAGGTGCTGACACAGTCTGGGATACCATTCATACGTTTATTCGAATCCCGGCGGGGGCAATGCTGGCAGCAGGCACAATAGGTGATGCCACGCCAGCATTAGAAATTGCCGCGGGGCTTTTAGGTGGAAGCGTCGCTGCCACCACTCATGCCACCAAAGCTGGCACTCGTTTGATGATTAACACTTCTCCGGAGCCTGCTTCAAATTGGTCTGCATCACTGACTGAGGATTTTCTGGTACTTTCTGGCATGTGGGCTGCATTAAAACATCCAGAAGTTTTTTTAGTGTTATTTGTTATTTTTATCATATTCGCTATTTGGGTTTTACCGAAATTATGGCGTTTTATAAAAATTTTGCTGAATAAACTAAGAAGATTTTTTGGCGCTAAAAGCTTACCTGAAAGTCTTCCTGCGGATAGTGGAGATACGTTGCTGCAATCGCATGAGCCTAGACAATTACCCGCATCCGATAAACTAAAGCAGTAGCATAGGCAGCATTCGTTAAAAAGAACTCATCATTCTGATTCTAGATAAAACTCGATGGTCTATGCCGTTATGCAGAGGGAAGGATTTCAGGTTTACTGCTCAACTGCTTCAAAATCGCATTCTCGAGTTGACCGTCTACCCAAACTTCTTGAGGTATTGCCCACAGTGTTTCGGAAGCAAAGTCTAGACACTGCAAAGCGTTCTTTTCTGACAGGACAACGATGTCGCCTTGTGGAAAATCAATATCTTTCGCCACGAATCGATGATTCTCAGAAAATGAATGAAATGCCGTATCGCTACTCAGTTCTGCTTTCTGAGCCGCAACAAACATCCATTCTTCATCATCTGCATCAGTAATCATATGTACCCGCGCATTTTTAAAATGGGATAGCGATTGACGGTTTTCTGGTTTGAGCAGGTTGTAAGCGATTTCTGTAACGGATTTGAATGGGTATCTTTTATGCCAATGCTGTGTGATCAATGAAAAGTTTTTTTCGTCACTCGCGATGATTAAAGTATTTTCACTTAATTTTCTCGGGTTGGCACGTAAGGGACCGGCCGGTAACAAAAGGCCGTTACCATAACTTTCTTCAGAGAAATCCACCAACGTTATTTCGATATCACGCTCTAAGCGATGAAATTGCAGTGCGTCATTAAAAATCAGAATGTTGCATTTTGGATTCGCTTGCAAGAGTGCTTGTGCTGTCTTAATACGATCGTTTCCCATCCAAACCGGACAGTCCGCGCCGAAACGATGTACAAATAAGCGCGTGTTGCCATCCATGTTTTCAACTAAATGAGTTGCTTCGATAGGCGTGCCAGTTATCAAATTGCCACGTGTCACAATTCCCGGTGAATAGCCATTTTTGATCAAACTATCGATCAACCACAGTATCAGCGGCGTTTTACCACTATTTTCGACGCTGATGCTATCCACACTAATAACGGATACCGGTAATTTGACGGTTTGGAAAATATCCAACCAATAGCAAAATTTTTTGATCGTTAAAAATAATTCATAGCACAGGCTTATTGGCCACAAAATGATGTGTAGAGGAGTAAATCGATGCCAATAAAGCGCAGATAATTTCATTTTTCAGAATGACCAGTAATATGAATAAAACAAAAAATACTCAATCAGTACGCTCTTTTTTTACAAAATATTACACTATATCCATTGCTTAATATTCCCTGTTTATTCTGCCACTGTAACACAGCATCGTATTCTGCATACCATCCGCTATAATGACGGTTTTGTTTTGCTTCATAAACAACACCTTCTTTTTTATTTTCATAATGGAACTTGATAAAAGCTTTGATCCAAAACGTATTGAAGACCGTTGGTACTCCATTTGGGAGTCGGCCGGTTATTTTAAACCAACGCTGACAGAAAATTCTTCTGCCTACTGTATTATGCTGCCGCCACCCAATGTGACCGGCACATTACATATGGGGCACGCTTTTCAGCACACACTGATGGATGCCTTGACACGCTATCATCGGATGCGGGGAGAAAATACGCTTTGGCAACCGGGTACCGATCACGCTGGGATTGCAACACAAATTGTTGTTGAGCGGCAATTGGATCAGCAAAATTTGGATCGCCGTACAATGGGGCGGGAAGCTTTTCTCGAACGCGTGTGGCAATGGAAAGAGCAATCTGGCTCAACGATCACACGGCAAATGCGGCGATTGGGGAGTTCTTGCGATTGGACACGCGAGCGGTTTACGATGGATGCTGCCTTATCGCGTGCAGTTACCGAAGTATTTGTGCGATTGTATCGCGAAGGACTGATTTATCGTGGTAAACGGTTGGTCAATTGGGATCCGGTACTACAAACCGCGGTTTCTGATTTGGAAGTAGTTGCCACTGAGGAAAATGGCTCGCTGTGGCATATTCGCTATCCTTTGGTATCGGGCAGTACCAATCAAACGGAAGCATTGATTGTTGCGACGACGCGCCCTGAAACGATGCTGGGCGATGTTGCCGTGGCCGTGCATCCTGATGATCCACGTTATCAGCATTTGATCGGAAAACATGTGCAACTGCCGTTGTGCGATCGAACGATTCCCATCATCGCCGATAGCTATGTGGATAAAGAATTTGGCACTGGTTGCGTCAAAATCACGCCTGCGCACGATTTTAATGACTATCAGGTTGGCCAACGCCATCAACTTGAACCCATTAATATTCTGACTTTGGACGGTAAAATCAATGACAACGGCCCGGTAATTTATCAAAACTTGGATCGTTTCGATGCACGAAAAAAAATTATTGCCGATTTGGAGGCACAAGGCTTTTTAGTTGATACAAAACCGCATAAGCTGATGGCGCCACGTGGCGACCGCACCAATACCATCATTGAACCGATGCTGACCGATCAATGGTATGTGGCGATGGATGGATTAGCAAAACGAGGTTTAGACGCCGTTGCTAAAGGTGATATTACCTTTACGCCCGATAACTGGAGTCATACCTACAATCAATGGTTGGAAAACATTCAAGATTGGTGCATTTCGCGGCAATTATGGTGGGGACACCGTATTCCGGCGTGGTATGACGACGATGGCAATGTATATGTCGCGCATAGTTTGGAAGAAGCGCAGCAATTATCTCGTGGCAAACCGCTGAAACAGGATGAAGATGTTCTGGATACATGGTTTTCATCGGCGTTATGGCCGTTTTCCACTTTGGGCTGGCCAGATGAAACGCCGGAACTAAAAACATTTCTGCCGACTTCGGTATTGATTACCGGTTTTGATATCATTTTCTTTTGGGTTGCGCGAATGGTGATGATGTCTTTATATTTCACCGGTAAAGTACCTTTCAAAGAAGTATATATCACCGGGTTAATTCGCGATTCCGAAGGCCAGAAAATGAGCAAATCAAAAGGAAATGTATTAGATCCGCTTGATTTGATTGATGGTATTACGTTACCGGAATTGCTTGCCAAGCGTACAACCGGATTGATGAATCCGAAACAAGCCGAATCCATCGAAAAAAACACCCGAAAACACTTTCCCGATGGGATTCCAGCATTTGGCACCGATGCATTGCGTTTTACCTTTGCGAGTTTGGCTTCGCACGGGCGCGATATCAAATTTGATATGCAACGCTGTGAAGGTTATCGTAATTTCTGTAACAAATTATGGAATGCTACACGCTATGTGTTGATGAATTGTGACGGCAAAGATACTGGTTTGGATGCGTCGCAACCGTTACAGTACAGTCTCGCAGACCAATGGATGATTAACCGTCTGCAACAAGCCGAACAAAATATTGACCACGCTTTTACCCATTATCGTTTTGATCTTGCCGCGAGAGAAATGTATGAATTGGTATGGGACGAATACTGCGATTGGTATGTTGAATTGGCGAAAGTACAACTCAATAGTGATGACATTGCGGCGCAACGTGCCACACGCAGAACGCTGGTACGCGTATTGGAAGCAATGCTGCGATTAGTTCATCCGGTTATTCCTTTTATTACTGAAGAATTGTGGCAAACAGTTGCACCACTGGCGGGAAAAACAGGTAATAGCATTATGAATCAACCTTATCCACAGGCTGATTCTAACAAAATCGATTCGCAAGCAGAAAAATCGATTGCGATACTCAAAGAATTAGTCAATGCTTGTCGAACTTTGCGCAGTGAAATGAACTTATCGCCCGCTATGAAAGTACCGCTGTGGGTAACGGGTGATACGCAAACACTCCACGAGTTTTCAGCTTATTTGTCGGCATTAGCAAAGTTATCGGATATCCATATCGTAGAAGATTTACCAAATGTAGGTGCGCCCGTTTCAATCGTGGCTAATTTCCGCTTGATGTTAAAAGTGGAAATTGATATTGCTGCTGAACGGGATCGATTAACGAAAGAAATGACACGCTTGCAGGCTGAAATAGCCAAAGCGCAAGCAAAACTCTCCAATGCAAGCTTTATAGAACGTGCTCCTGAAAATGTAGTGGTGCAAGAAAAAGAACGGCTGCAAAACTTTACCGATAAATTAGACAGAATTTCCGAGCAACTTCATAAATTGAGTTAATTTTTTTGATTCATAATGTCCTTAAGCGAAGCGTATTGAAATAAATTGCAGCGTTGATATCGAAAATCTGGTTGATTTACTATTTATTGGGCTTCTTATGATAAAAAGAGTGAATTCGAGTGATGTTCGCCTTGGTATGTATATCCACGAATTACGTGGCAATTGGCTTGAACATCCTTTCTGGAAAAAATCATTCAAGCTCGATGATCCAAAAGATTTGGATAAACTCATTCATTCCGCAATCGAGGAAATATGGATTGATACCGAAAAAGGTCTGGATGTGGCTGATGTTACTGCACCACAACCACCAACGCCTGATCCAGAACCGCTCAATGCTACACCATCGATAATCAAAAAAACTGTTTCGTTCGATGAAGAGTTAAGTGTTGCAAAAAAAATACACACAAAAGCGAAAAATGCCGTCACATCGATGTTCAATGAAGTGCGTATGGGCAAAGCATTAGATGTTGCAGAAGCGGCACCATTGGTGGATGAAATCAATTCTTCGATTGAAAGGAATCCGAATGCTTTGCTGAGTTTAGCGCGACTAAAAAACGCTGACGAATACACTTACTTACATTCTATCGCAGTGTGCATGTTGATGCTCGCTTTAGCCAAGCAACTTAATTTGAATGAAAAACAAACACGTCAAGCTGGTATTGCAGGATTACTGCATGATGTTGGAAAAATGATGATTCCCAATACGATCTTAAATAAACCTGACAAATTGACCGATGAGGAATTTATTACGGTCAAAAAACATCCGCAACTTGGCTGGGACATACTTAAATCGAGTTATCAAGTGGATGAAGTCGCATTGGATGTCTGTCTGCATCATCATGAACGCGTTGACGGTAAAGGTTATCCAGAACAAATCTCTGGTAATGATTTGACATTGTTTGCTCGCATGGGAGCCGTATGTGATGTATACGATGCCATCAGTTCTGATCGCAGTTATAAAAAAGCCTGGGGACCAGCCGAATCGATCAGCAAAATGACATCTTGGCGCGAGGGGCACTTTGATGAAACGGTGTTTCGTGCTTTCGTTAAAACGATTGGAATCTATCCCAATGGAACTTTGCTGAAACTGAAATCGGGTCGACTCGGTGTGGTGATTGAACAATCCAAAAAAACTTTGGTTGCGCCGATTATCAAAGTGTTTTTTTCAATCCGTGCCAACGCACACATTCCTATGGAACTTATTGACTTATCGAAGGGAACCGATAGTGTTGAGCACATCGAAGATCCTTTGAAGTGGAATTTGGATATTAGTAAAGTACAAGGAATTTCGGAATAACATCAAGTTTGCTGGATTTTGATATGCGAATCTGGCCGATACATCCCAAATACCTCGATAGCAAAGGTTTGGTTGCGCTTTGGCGTGAAACTTTGCTGGCGCAAAAAGTGCTATGTAATCAAACGAAAGGATATCAAAATCATCCACAATTGCTACGTTTTCGCGCTACAAAAGCCCCGTTAGAGCTGGTTGGTTTTTATTTATGTCACGTCGCAAAAAAAGCTGATTGCCGTGGATATTCTTTCGATAAAACAAAGATCAATGTCGCGCTAGATTCCATGTCAACAATACCTGTGACGAACAAACAAGTTCGCTACGAATTAGTCATCTACTCAGCAAATTAGAGGTTAGGAATCGCGTTTTATTTGAAGACATAAAAGCGCTTAAAAAATAGAGCTCCATCCTTTATTTCATGAAGTGTCAGGAGAGATTGAAAATTGGGAAATTCTTCACTAAACGATCATTGTTGATCATGCATTAAATGTGACGAATTAGAATAAAGTATTTTCCTACCCTCGGCCGATCTTGCTTTTTTTGTAGTTGAAATAAGCACCCTTTTTTAGCATTTATCGCGTCTTTCTGTCACACCAGAGTCAGTTACACTATCCGCATAATCTATTTAGTCGCCCCTGAAAAACCGCATCAATCGTTATCTTAGATCAGCCGCTTCAAAAGGTGGAGAGTTCATAAAGACAAAATCGAGCGATTTGATCTTCCCCCATCAAAGAATTTGCGAAGCCT
>JAJHPK010000052.1 GCA_020890945.1 Nitrosomonas sp. | reverse complement strand
ATCGTCAGGTGGAAGAACTGGAGTTGCAGATCAAGCTGTGGCACAAGGAGAACGAAGCCAGTCAAAGACTGGAAGCCATTCCCGGTATTGGTCCGATCACGGCGAGCGCCATTGTGGCAACGGTCGGGAATGCTACGGAATTCAAGAACGGCAGGCAACTTTCAGCATGGTTCGGATTGGTTCCAAAGCAATGCTCCAGCGGTGGCAAGCAAAAATTGCTCGGCATCAGTAAACGTGGCGACACTTACTTGCGCACTTTACTGGTCCACGGAGCACGAGCGGTTATCCGCTTTTCTGAGAACAAAGTTGAACCAGAGAGCTGGTTGAGCAAACTGATAGCGCAGCGCAACAAGAATGTTGCTGCTGTATCATCTGGGCATTGCTCGCCAAAGGCACTACATTCCGCCCCAATCATACTGCAGCAGCGTATGATGCGCCGTAGCCTGATCGTGGCGGATGAATAGGAACCGTATTGGTGATGTTGCATCAGCAACGAGTTGAAGGAGAAAAATTTTTACCGATTGCACAGGCAATCATGACATGATGGCGAGATTGGTCAGACGGTGGTTGGGAAAGTTCGTAGTGGTACAAGCACACCAAGTGCGTAAAAATGATAGAACCCCAACCAGCTTATTCCATCAGGGACAGAAGCAATATGCTTCACATAAAGTCCGGATGTATGGCTGCACAATATTTATCTTCTCTAAATCATTGACTGACAGCTTGGCATACCGTGGGCGTCCATTCCATTACTTTTCCAATTAATCCTTGTTGTTTGCAAACCAGGCCGTAGCCTTTGCCAATATGTCACGCTTCATCTCCACACGCTCGAGTTTCTTACGTAATTTCAGCAGCTCTTGCCGCTCGCTGGTATTCAAGGGAGCACCACTTAATACCGAAACCGAGGCAATTGCCTGGCTTGACTTAATCGGTACTCCCGCTCTTGTATCGATGTGTAGTGGCAGCCAAATTCCTTCAATAATTGCTTCGGATCTTTGCCTAATGATAACAATTCCACCATTTGTTGGCGAAACTCAGGCGGGTAAGCAGGCTTATAGTTTTGTGTCATCTTTCTTCTCCTTTAAACAGAACATAATGTGTCCATTCAAAGGGGACAACTCCAGCTATCCAGAGTGAAACGAGAGTTAGCCGAAGTGAAGATAGATACTGTGCACACGATTACCAGAATTTATTGCAACAATTTGGCATGATCGCCTCCATGAGCCGTAAGGTGAACTGCTATGATAATGCCAGTTGTGATGATCACGATAGAACACATGAATCGCAACGGTATGCGTATCTGTAGAGGTTCCAGCGGTTTTGACAGAGGGTAGCCCTAGTGCGAATTCTTCATTACGGTTGAAAACAGATTCCGACATTGATTCTAGTAAATGAAATTGAAAAAAATTCGGCATTATCCCTCTAATGTTCTTCGATTAGAATGCGGCAAAATGCCGCATGAATCACCCAAAAGCTAACGGGAAAGCGGAGCGAGTCATTCGTACGCTAATGGACATGTGGCACAGCCAAATTTATTTTGAAGGTAGCAACAGTCGGCGTCTCCTGTTAAGAGAAAACTGATCAGGTTTTTTCAGCTATCATAGTGATTGAAGAAAAATACGATGTGGTTTGCTGGCAGGCCGTTGAAAAACGTTTTCGAGGCAGCCGATACAAGGCAGAAACAGGCGAAAAAGCGCAGTTTATGTGTAATAAATGAGCATTTTGAACCTGTTTTTAACGCCGTAGCGGCAACGCAGATAGTTTTTCAACGGCCTGCTAGAAGCAAACTAAAACATCGAATCCAATTTACTATTTTGTCGAGCGATTCATCTATCTATGATTTGGAAACCCAGCGTAACTGTTGCAGCCATTATTGAAAAAAACCATAAGTATTTACTCGTCGAAGAAGAACCAGAGCCCGGTACAGGTTTGTTTTTAAACCAACCTGCTGGTCACTTGGATCCAGGTGAGTCATTAGTGCAAGGCACCATTCGCGAAACTTTGGAAGAAACAGCCTACACATTTGTACCGGAATATCTAGTCGGTGTTTATCAGTGGTATTCCAAACGCGCCGATACGACTTACATTCGTTTTGCATTTTCCGGATCGGTGACCGAACATGATCCCAATCGCACGCTGGATCATGGTATTGCGTGTGCGGCTTGGTTTAGTTTCGATGAAATATCGCAGCGAATCGATCGTCATCGCAGTCCTTTGGTTATGCAATGCATTTTAGATTATCGTCATGGCAAGCGTTTTCCACTCGATATGATTAAACACTATGATTAACCTCCCCAAAAAACAGCGCGTTGTAATCGGCATGTCGGGCGGTGTCGATTCATCCGTAGCAGCCTATCTATTAAAACAACAAGGGTTTGATGTGATCGGTGTGTTCATGAAAAACTGGGAAGACGATGATACCGAAGAGTATTGTTCTTCACGGCAAGATTTTCTGGACGCCGTATCCGTTGCTGATGTACTCGATATTCCAATGGATGTAGTCAATTTTTCGGTTGCATACAAGGAGCGGGTATTTTCTAATTTCTTATCGGAATATCAGGCTGGTCGTACACCAAATCCCGATGTATTGTGTAATGCAGAAATAAAATTCAAAGCTTTTCTTGACCATGCGCTAAAACTGGACGCGGATTATATCGCTACGGGACACTACGCACAGGTTAGAAAATTTGCCAATGTTTTCCAATTACTCAAAGCGGAAGACGGTACTAAAGACCAGAGCTATTTCCTCTATCGTTTGAATCAAGCGCAATTGGCGAAAACATTATTTCCGGTCGGCCATTTATATAAACGTGAAGTGCGGAAAATAGCCGAAGAAATAAAATTAGCCAATTTTTCCAAAAAAGATAGCACAGGTATCTGTTTTATCGGAGAGCGTCCTTTTCGAGAGTTTCTCAATCGTTACCTTCCACAACAACCAGGAGAGATCCAAACGTCCGATGGCAAAGTCATTGGACAGCATATTGGCTTAATGTACTACACCATCGGTCAACGGCAAGGATTAGGCATCGGCGGTACGCGCGAAGGCAGCGAGGAACCTTGGTTTGTATCGAATAAAGATATGCGGCGCAATGTACTCATCGTCGTACAAGGTCACGATCATCCCGAGTTATTGCGTTCGACGGTACAAGCCATAGACTTAACTTGGATTAGTGACCAGCTTCCTCATTGCAATTGGGTTTACGCGGCAAAAACACGCTATCGACAAACCGATGCGCCGTGTGCTATCACAGCATTGTCTTCCGATCATTGCCAAGTCGATTTTCCACAGCAGCAATGGGCTGTGACTCCGGGGCAATCGATTGTCATCTATGAAAGCAAGGTATGTTTGGGCGGTGGTATTATCGATGACACGCATCTAAACGCAGTCGATGCATCCAGTTGAATCGAAACAATAAGATACAAATTTAAAAGGAATCACTGTGTCGAATGGATTGATTTACCGCTTGGAACAACTTGAGATACTCAATAGCGAAGATTTCCGTATCATCGACACCCTGTTGGTTGCGCAGCGAGATATTCCCGAACATTCCTTCATCATCAACGAAAAGCATGCGCAACAATATATCCATTTTGTATTGAAGGGCTGGGCAATTAAATACAAGACCCTTGAGAACGGTGATCGACAGATTGTAAATTTTGTTTTGCCTGGTGACATCATTAGTATTTATTCGCCGATTTTCTTGAATGCCGAACACACGGTGGAATCTATTACTGACATGCGGTTAGGATATTTTTCGTCAGGTCTTTTGCTTGAAACGATGCGTAATGCTCCTCGGCTTGCTGTTGCTCTGATGTGGATGGCAGGCCAAGACGAACGCGTTCTTGAAGAACAAATCGTACGAGTTGGCAGACGGCGTTCAACAAAACGAATGGCGCACTTGTTAGCTGAGTTATTTAGAAGACAAAGGCTTGCTGGATTTTCATATGAACAAGCAAGATTATTGCCGCTCAATCAATTGCTGCTCAGTGATGCGTTAGGATTAAGCCACATCCATGCACATCGAGTTTTTCGCGAATTGGATAAAATCGGATTGATAGCCCGGACGCATAACACGATTGAGCTATTGGACATCAAATCATTGGTTGCATTTTCGGATTTTGATGAGAGCTATCTTGAAGCCATCGTTAATCCAACGATGATTAAAATATTAAAGCCTTCCTAACATAGGAATTGCTAGTGATTTTATCAAAAGTTAAATCATCTCATGTGGTTACTCAGTTAAACTCCTACTCAGCAACTAACTTATCGGGACCGGAGCTATCTTTCTTATAAGTTATTTTGCCCATTTAAAATCATAAATCCCGAAGGAGAATTCAATGAGTGATCGTGATGAGTACATCAAAAAAATCCAAAGCAAACTGGATGAATGGGATTCAGACATTGATGAGTTAAAAGATAAACTGGCTGCTGCGAGTGCAGATGCAAAAATTGCAATCGATGACAAACTGAAGCAACTATCCAAACAACGCGATGAGATTAGCGACAAGCTCGAAGAACTGGAAGATGCGGGTGAGGATGTGTGGGAAGACATACGCGATAATATTGAATCCGGCTGGAAACGTGTTACGGCAGAGTTTGAGGATTTAGTGAAACGTTTTAAATCGTAGTTTAAATTGACTGAATTTCTTTTTATTTTAACGCTCAAACGAGCGGTAGCATTTGGGACTCTGGATATTATCAAAAACAGTATATTTTTAATTATTTTTAAATAAAAGGGCCTTTTATGACAAAAAATCTATATTTTTCTAACTTAATACGCTCAATGATCGTCGGATTCTTTATTGCATTCATTGCAGTATCATTGGGATGCAGTTCGACTAAAACGAAAGAAAGTACAGGTCAATTCATCGATGATGCAGCCGTGACAGCAAAAGTGAAAGCCAAACTGTTTGATGATCCAGTGGTAAGAGGTACCGCTATCAGCGTAGAGACTTTCAAGGGAACAGTACAATTAAGTGGTTTTGCCAATTCGAAAGAGGAAGCCAACAAAGCAGAAAGTTTGGCCAAAAGCGTCGAAGGTGTGCGTGCCGTTCGAAACAGCATTGTGCTGAAACAATAAAATTTTTAATCATTAAAGAATGGGAATATCTAAATGAATTTAGTAAAAACAGTAGTTATAGTGAGTTTAGTCGCGTTTATTTCATCACCAGTTTTGGCGACAGAGACATTGGAAGAAAAGAAAGAAGCGGTTACCAATGACGTAAAACGTACTGCAACCAAATCAGTCAACCGTGTGGAAGAAGCGACTTGTATGGATAGTGATGCTAAATGTTTAGCACTCAAAGCTAAAAATCGTATCCAAGAGGCTGGTGCCGCAACCAAAGACAAAGCCATCGAATTGAAAAACAAATTAGATTAATGTGTCTTTAGCCCGCCATAAAAAAACACCTCGTGATTTTTACGGGGTGTTTTTTTATGCTCAATTGGATTGAAGCTTTTTTGTGTTGCTGAAATCTTATTTGATCAGTCGCATTCTATAATTGTTGTTTAAAAAATAGTTATAGCATTTAAGTGATCAACCTTTATTGCAACCGTGCAAAGGCCTCTGGTGATAAAATATTCGGTTACCTCATTGCTTTAGTCACACATACTTTCAAGAAAATATGCTTGTAAGATTTCTCAATCATCTAACGCAGTAGCAGGGCTGAATGTCGATGCTTACTGGACTACATATAAGAGTTACTAGCAAATGAAGAAACAGAAAAATAGTTAATACACTTTAACGATCATTATTCATTCCATCTTTTGAATAATTTTCGAATGGTCATTGTCGATGACCCTTTTCATTAGGCATACATGCTCATATTTACTCGTAAACAAATTATTTTCTTCGCATTACTTTTTTTTGCAACGGCAGGTTATTGGTATTTCAACGACAACAAAAGAACCAGTAAAAGTACCTATAAGACTCGCACGGTTGAACGCGGTGACGTTACCCAAACCATTTCAGCCAATGGCACGGTAACACCCGTCGTCGTCGTTAATGTCGGTACGCAAGTTTCAGGCACCGTGTTGCGTTTGTATGCGGATCATAATGATCAAGTACAAATCAATCAGATTCTCGCGGAGCTTGATCCGGCTTTGCTTAAAGCGCAATTTCAGCAAGCTAAAGCTAATTTGAATAATGCTCATGTTGGACTCAGAATGGCTGAAAGCAAGCTAAAACGTCAACGTCTTTTAAATCAACAAGGCTTTATTTCTCCTGAAGCATTAGAAATTGCTGAACAAGAGGTTGAAGCGGCGCGTGCGCAAGTTTCGATCAATAAAGCGCAAGTCACGCGAGACGAGGCTAATCTTAATTACACTGTCATTCGTTCACCGATTTCAGGCGTAGTCATTGCGCGTGACGTCGATATTGGCCAAACTGTCGCGGCCAGCTTCCAAACACCGACGCTATTTAAAATCGCTAAAGATCTGCGGCAAATGCAGATCAACATCAGTGTAGCGGAAGCTGATATTGGTCAGCTGCATGTCGATCAAGTCATACAATTTACGGTTGATGCGTTTCCAACTCGTAAATTCAATGGAACGGTGAAACAAGTGCGGTTGAATCCCACCATTCAAGAAAACGTCGTGACTTATAACGTCGTAGCAATGGTGGATAATGAAGATGGTACGTTGCTACCAGGCATGACCGCCAATATTCATTTTGTGGTAACCCAGCGCAAAGCCGTTCTACGTGTACCGAACGCTGCCTTACGTTTTCAACCCAAAGGATCGGAAGAAGCTGAGAAATCTAATAAACCCACATCATCGAGTACGTCACGCGTTTACCGCTTGATGCAAGAACAGGCTGAAGCTGTTTCTATCACTACAGGAATCACTGACGGTAATTTCACCGAAATTATCAATGGAGAAATTACTGAGGGTGACGTCGTCATTATTAGCGAAATCGTCGATAAAAAAGAATCGGAAAGCAAATTTAAATTGCGTGTTTTTTAGTGTCATCAATGGCGATGAATATTTCTGCTGAACCATTGATTCGCATCGAGCATTTGGGAAAAAGTTATAGCTTGCAAGACGCTTATGGACATACCATTACCAATCCTGTTTTGTTTGATGTTAATTTGTCGATTCGATACGGAGAATTTGTCGCGATCATGGGACAGTCTGGATCAGGGAAATCGACTTTGATGAATATTTTGGGGTGTCTGGATACACCTTCTGAAGGTTCTTACTGGTTGGCAGGAGAAGATATCTCTACTTTATCGAATGATCAACTCGCGCACATTCGTAATCAGCGTATTGGTTTTGTATTTCAAGGGTTTAATTTGCTCAAGCGCATGACTGCGCTGGATAATGTTGCAATGCCGCTACTCTATGCAGGCATCCATCGCGCGCAGAGCCGTAAACGTGCGCTAGAACTGTTATGCCGTACCGGTTTGGAAAAATTCTCACAGCATCAACCTAATCAGCTTTCAGGAGGGCAACAACAACGGGTTGCGATCAGCCGCGCATTAATTAACAATCCACCATTGATTTTGGCTGATGAACCTACCGGCAATTTGGATTCGCAAACTAGCCAGGAAATTATGCAGTTGTTTCAGAAGCTTAACCAGGAACAAGGAATGACCATTGTATTGGTGACGCATGAAGATGATATTGCCGCGTATGCAAAACGTTTGATCATATTAAAAGACGGCCGTGTTATCGTTGATAAAAACAATTCTTAGGGCTTGAGTAATGAATCTATTTGCCATCTTCTCTGAAGCTTTGGGTGCTTTGCGCCAGAATCGACTGCGCACGGGCTTAACCATGCTAGGAATGATCATTGGCGTCGCTGCAGTAGTATTAATGCTGTCGATTGGTCAAGGCGCGCGGACCAAAATCACTGAAACGATTGCTGCGATGGGAAGTAATCTGTTTATTGTCGTCCCAGGCGCAACGTCATCCGGCGGATTCAGTTTTGGTAGCGGCAGCGTTCGTACACTTACTATCAATGATGCCTACAGCATTGCCGATCTCGCTTCCGTTAGTGCAACAGCTCCCGTTACTTCTGGTACGGTACAACTCAATTATGCTGCGAAAAACTGGAGCACCATTATCACTGGTACAACGCCTGATTATTTCATAGTTGGGAACTGGAAGATGGAGTCAGGTACCATTTTTACCGACTCTGACATACGTTCGGCTGCTCGTGTTGTTGTACTCGGAGCAATCACTGCGAAAAACCTTTTCGGCGAAGAAGATCCCGTCGGTAAAACAATTCGAATCACCAATCGACCTTTCTTGGTCGTGGGGGTATTAATGGCAAAAGGTCAGAGTTTGACGGGGCGCGATCAAGATGACAATATTTTTATTCCGATCACCACCAGTGAACGGCAAATTACGGGCAATCCTTTTCCAGGTTCCATACGTTATATGCTAGTGCAAGGAAAATCTGCTGAAGACATGGATATTGCTGAAATCGAAATCACGCAATTGCTGCGGCAACGCCATAGAATCGGCAAAGGCAAGGAAAACGATTTTACCGTGCGCAATTTAACAGCAATCGCCGATGTCGCCACCGATGCCGCAAAAATCATGTCCATCGTCTTGGGAGCGATTGCTTCGGTATCGCTATTAGTTGGGGGCATCGGCATTATGAACATCATGCTGGTATCGGTTACCGAACGTACTCGTGAAATCGGCATCCGCATGGCTATTGGCGCCAATCAACGAGCGATTCTCACGCAATTTTTACTAGAAGCAATGATGATTTGCATCATGGGGGGATTGCTGGGACTATTGATCGGCATCAGCGGCGCCTGGGTCATCAGTCAGGTCGCTGATATGCTGATTGTCATTACGTTAGGAATGGTCGGGCTTGCTTTTTTATTTGCCTCTGCGGTAGGCATTTTCTTCGGCTTTTATCCGGCAAAAAAAGCGGCCTCATTAAAACCCGTTGATGCGCTTCGTTATGAATAACCTTAGCAATTGTGTAATATGACGCCTGAAGATAATAAAGAAAAACCGACATCCGATTTTCTAGCAATGGTGATCATCCAGCAAAAAAATTCTTCGATTACCGTAGGAGAAATCAAGAATGCTTTGCATGAGCGTGGTTTTGGCATTTTGATGGCGATCGCCGCAATACCGATTTGTTTACCGATACCTGCCCCACCAGGTTATACAACGCTTTTTTCGTTACCGTTATTTATTTTTTCTTTGCAAATGATTTTTGGCATGCATGCGCCGTGGTTACCGGCGTGGTTGGAACGGAAAAGTATCGAAAAAACAACTTTGGAGAAGATGCTTATCAAAGCTGATCCGTGGTTGAAAAAAATAGAAAAATACATGAAACCTCGCTTGACTTACATTGCCGCAAGTACTTGGGAGAGATTTATCGGAATTTTTGCATTTGTATTCGCGATATCAATTGCGATACCGTTACCGTTGACTAATTTTCTTCCGGGTTTAGGCATTTTGATCATGTCTTTAGGACTGGTTAATCGCGATGGTTTAACGATTCTCTCCGGCATGCTGGTTGGTACGGTAGGTATTGGTATTGCTATGACTTTTATGCTGATATTATGGTTGGGCATCAGTATGCCGGAGTTTTTCAAATTATAAATGGTTTTGTAAAAGAAATATTTTTTCAGAAATCACAAGTTGAATCGCCCCGATTTTTTCAGGGATAAAATGATTTGGGAGGGGAGGGGAGGGGAGGAATCTAATCAGTCATTCACCGGAAATACGAGAACGAGCGGTAAGATTGGTATTTGGAATTGCCCCTTTTAAACAGAATATAATGTGTCCGTTCAAAGGGGGCAACTCTAACTCCCAACAGCGAAATACGCTAGCCTTTCCGAGTCCAAATGTGGGTTATGTCGCCAACGCAAATTTGATCGATAGTCAATTCATTAAGAAACTATAAATTGAGCAGTTCCTCGTAGATTAAAGGTTGAGTATAGCTGCTGTGGTCCTGGCAGAGGACCTGCAAATGACGTTGGGCTCACAATCCTGATACCAGGAACTTTGATGCATGTACCGGTAGACTGTGTCATGACTGTAACCACAGGCAAAATTAGGGTAAAGTCAACTTTACGTAAATCTGGTATTGTTTCTAATGTTACAATCACTTGTTGGCCGATTTCGGTATCGTTTATTCGAATATCCGCACCTCTAAAAGAACGATTAAGTTCATGATCGCGGTAACTCAAAATTGGCCCGCCTAGAATACTTGTTGTTGAGTATGTGATGTGAATATCACCGCGGCTAAGTTCAAATAAGTTTGCTTGTGAAAAATTTTCCATAGTGCAAATGATTTACTGAATATTTTTGACAGTTACAGTTAAGCACAATGCCTACAATTATTTTCTCGCCATTGTTCACATTCATTCTTCGTTGCCGGTCCAAAAACCGAGCTATAAATATTCGGATATTTGGCGTCACTTGGAATAATTGAACACCCCGTAAGGGCTTCTTCTGGAAATCGACTTAACGCAATTACACGATAATTCTTTGGTTCTTCTTGTACATCAACCTTTAGAACCGTATCACCATTGATAAAAATAGTAACCTGTTTATAAGTTGCATCTGGAATAGTGACATGTGCCACCCATGGTACGAGTACCATCAAACAAATATCTGATCCTGGTCTCATCGATTCTTCAATGAAAACTTGCGCGGTACCTGGATCAGTAATGTAGAAAATTCCTCCGCCAGGATAGATATCCTTGACTTGAGCGGTGTAGCATGAATTAGGTAGATAACCTGTCAGTGCCACTTGAGTCACCCCATTTTTGCGCACCGCATAAGCATTTAATTCATACATGTTATTTCTCCTTAATTTCATTGTTGAATGAGATACTGCGTAAGATAGATTGTTGAAGATATGAAAACATGTTTTTTTATATGGTGCTGTGATTTTTGTCACAAAATATAATAGAAACAACGCTGTTTTAAGTTAATTCGATGCTTTCCGAGTTCATGTAGAAACCAATTCAAAAGCTAAGAGACATATTTTTTTACCATTAAATTCATCGGAGCCATTCATGACCAAATCCACTGTTACTTATTGGAATGTGTTAGACCCACAAGCGCAAAAACACTGGATGCCTGTCGAAGGGCTAGAAGGTATGGTTGAAGAACTGACTCTGAGCATTGATGGAAAGTCTGGTGAATACACGAAATTGACCCGATTTCTTCCTGGCGCGGATACAAAATCCTTCGGCAGCAAAACACACACCTACCCTGAGGAAGTTTTCATTGTCAGCGGTCGCCTTTATGACGAAGCATTTGACATGTGGTTGGAGTCAGGACACTATGCCAGTCGACCTCCCGGAGAATGTCATGGACCATTTAAAACTGATATTGGCTGTGTTGTATTGGAAATATCGTTTCCAAATCGAATGGGTTAGCTCAATACCGCCTAACCTATCATTTCACTAGATTGGATACTGTACGATAAAACTGTGCTGTGTCGGTGAATTCAAACGCCTGGATTACACCGAATATAAAAAGATGGCATCGTGCTGATAAATAAATCTGTTTGCGTCGTGATTGGCTTTATCAGAGGAAATGGAGCAGCTCTTGCACGTCATTTTTCATAAACCGGTCATAAAGTAGTTCTACTATCACGTACTTCAGGTATCAAAATCATCATTACTGCTATGCTATGAACCATAACTCCCACAATATAAAGCACTGGCGATTGGATTATGGGTGGGCGCAGCGCGGTGGGAAGTGGTCTGAGTTTACCGATGTGATGCTAGAGGGTGTTTTGCAGGGGAATGGAAAGTGTCTTGATGCATTGCGTGCGTGGGTTTATGCGCAAGAAAAAAGTAATGCAACTCTGGACGGTGAGCCTATGGAAATTTTTTACGTGGGTGGCATCCAGGGATACCTCAAAGAAGTGAGCAATCCCGATAAACTGCTGTTGCGACTTCATTCCAGAGGTGAAGACGCATTCGACAGTTTATCGCACTACTCGCAAGTGGTTGCTACCGTGCTGCGCAAATGTAGCGGCAACTGCACGTTAAACTGGATTGAACATCGCCATGACCGGAATCACGATAGACTGGTTTGGCCATTGCACACTTGATTTGATACCTCATCGCTCGCTTATAATGACAGCGATCCTCGATTAATCGATAGGAATTTTCAATGACTCAATATATCGCTTGGTTTGATCAATTAACGATGAACGATGTCGCTCAGGTGGGCGGTAAAAATGCCTCATTAGGGGAAATGATCAGCCATCTTGCCAAAGCCGGTGTTAATGTACCGACAGGCTTTGCTACCACAACCGATGCATACCGGGAATTTTTGAACGGCAATGGATTAACTGGCCAGATCAATCAGTTATTAGGTGAATTGAATGTCGACGATATCCAGGCGCTAGCCGCTGCCGGAAAGACAATCCGCGGCTGGGTTTTGAATGCCACGTTGCCGGATACGATTTTACAAGCTGTGTCACAAGCTTATGCGAAACTAGCCGCCAGCAGCGGCGCTAACATCTCCTTTGCCGTGCGTTCTTCGGCAACTGCGGAAGACTTGGCCGATGCCTCGTTTGCCGGACAGCAGGAAACGCTGCTCAATGTGCAGGGATTGGATCAAATCATCGCAGCCATCAAAGTGGTGTTTGCTTCGCTGTACAACGACCGTGCAATAGCGTACCGCGTACATCAAAAATTTCCGCACGAAAAGGTTTTTTTATCCGCTGGGATTCAGAAAATGGTTCGCAGCGACCTCGGTGCTAGCGGCGTGATGTTTACGCTCGATACCGAATCCGGTTTTCGTGAAGCAATTTTCATTACTGCCGCGTATGGATTGGGTGAAACGATTGTTCAGGGTACTGTAAACCCTGATGAATTCTACGTGTATAAGCGCGGGTTAGCTGCCGGAAAACCCGCTATTTTGTCGCGTCGGCTGGGTACCAAAGCTATCGAGATGGTGTATGCCGATAAGAAAAGCGGTGACGATGTATTTACCATTACGCGCGATGTCGGCATAGAACGGCGCACGCGTTTTTCCTTGTCGGACCAGCAAGTCGAAACACTGGCGCGTCAGGCAATGATCATTGAACAGCATTATGGCCGTCCGATGGATATCGAATGGGCTTTGGATGGACAGGATGGGCAACTGTACATTGTGCAGGCGCGCCCCGAGACGGTCGAAAGCCGCGCTACATCGATCATGGAACGCTTCAAACTTAAGGATAAAAGCGTCGTGCTGGCGGAAGGCCGTGCGATAGGTAGCAAAATCGGGCAGGGAACAGCGCGGTTGATCCGTGGCATTGATCAAATGCATGAAGTTAAACCGGGGGATGTGCTGGTGACCGACATGACCGATCCGGATTGGGAACCGATCATGAAGCGGGCGTCGGCGATTGTTACCAACCGAGGAGGACGTACCTGTCATGCCGCGATTATTGCGCGTGAAATGGGAATTCCCGCCGTGGTCGGCTGCGGCGATGCGACAGTGCAAATTAAAGCGGGCGCAATGGTGACAGTATCTTGCGCGGAAGGCGATACCGGATATGTTTATGAAGGATTGTTAGCATTTGAGCATACCACGGCGGATACCGGAAAACTGCCAGATTTGCCGCTAAAAATCATGGTGAATGTGGGAAATCCGTCGCATGCTTTTTCATTCTCTCGTGCACCGAATCAAGGTGTTGGTCTGGCTCGTTTGGAATTTATCATCAGCAACATGATCGGCATCCATCCGAAGGCATTGTTGGAATTTGAGCAATTACCCGATGATTTGAAAAAAGAAATCGATCATCGTATCGCGGGTTACGAGAGCCCCGTCAATTTTTATGTGGAGAAATTGGCCGAAGGCATCGCCACGCTGGCAGCGGCGTTTTATCCGCATCCGGTGATCGTGCGCACTTCCGACTTCAAATCGAACGAATACGCCAATTTGCTCGCAGGCAATCGTTATGAGCCACATGAAGAAAACCCGATGATCGGTTTTCGCGGTGCGTCGCGTTATCTTGATCCGGCTTTTCGCGATTGTTTCGAATTAGAGTGCCGCGCGCTGCGCAAAGTACGCAACGACATGGGACTGACCAATGTTGAAATCATGATCCCGTTTTGCCGCACCCTCGAAGAAGCCGAGAAAGTGACCGATTTGCTGGCATCGCAAGGATTGGTTCGCGGTAACAACGGCCTGCGCGTGATCATGATGTGCGAAATTCCTTCCAACGCATTATTGGCGGAAGAGTTTTTGCAATATTTCGATGGTTTTTCGATTGGTTCCAACGACATGACACAACTCACGCTCGGCGTTGACCGAGACTCCAGTCTGGTTGCGCATGTATTCGATGAACGTAATCCGGCTGTCAAGAAACTGCTGACCATGGCCATCGACGCATGCCGCAAGCAAGGCAAATACATCGGTATCTGCGGACAAGGGCCATCGGATTACCCGGATTTCGCCGCCTGGCTGTACGAACAAGGCATTAGCAGTCTGTCGCTAAATCCCGATTCGGTAGTTGATACTTGGTTGCACATCGCCAGCTTGCACAAGCCATGAACAAACAAAAACGTACCGTTTTTTATCTGTCCGATCGAACTGGCATCACCGCAGAAACACTGGGGCACAGTCTACTAACACAGTTTGACGGTATCGAATGGGAAACCATCAACGTGCCGTTTTTAGACGATCTTGAAAAAACCAAAACAGTATTAATGCAAATTAATCAAGCCGCCGAGAGCGATGGGTACCGGCCGTTGGTATTCAGTACGTTGTTGAAACCAGAGATTCTTGAAGTAATCAAGCAGGGAAACTGCCGCGTTTACGACTTTTTTGAAACGTTTACCCGTCCGGTCGAGGAAGAACTGCATCGATTGTCGGCGCGCAAAGCCGGGCGTTCTCATGGCTTGCAGCATCATCCAGCCTATTTCAAGCGCATCGACGCGATCAATTATGTATTGGCGCACGACGATGGCATTAATCCAAGAAATTTCGCCGAAGCCGACATTATTCTGACGGGTGTTTCGCGCTGTGGAAAAACACCGACGTGCCTTTATCTTGGCCTGCAATACGGTATTGCTGCGGCGAATTATCCGCTAACACCGGATGATATGACCGTCATGCAGATACCGAAGGTGTTGGAAAACGTGAAAAGCAAATTATTCGGCCTGACACTGACCCCCGAACAACTACACTTCATCCGCCAGGAACGCCGTCCGAATAGCGAATACGCCTCGCTGGCGCAATGCCAACGGGAAATACAATGGCAAGAATCGTTGTTTCGTCAGTTTAATATTGCTTATCTGGATACCACGCGTATTTCCATTGAAGAAATCAGCGCCATCATACTGAATCGTTGCGGCTTGAAACGACAGCTGTATGGTTGATTCTGGCTAGGTTGATGAGGAAAAATTTATATCCGAGACCTTTGAACAGTTGCGATCTTTATTGATCAATCAATTGCTACAATAGTTTCTTAAAACAATAGCATTGAAGTAATGAACATGAGTTTTTTGAATTTAATGTCACTTACTCACCTGTAAATGGAATTTCCTAAGGTAACTAGATTAATTAGTCGCTACTAAGAAACTGCTTCAAAAGCTATTTTGGATCAGCAGCTTCAAAAACGGGAGGGTTAATAAAGACAAAATCAAGCAATTTGAACTTTTTTCTTAAGAGAATTTGCGAAACTTGCAGTTTTCACCACGGAAAGAATAACCAAACAATGGCCAGTAGCGGTCATCGGTTGTTTCCATCATAGCTCATATTCAAAATTGTACAAATGTAGTCCTTCTCTCATATTGATAGTCATTTTTCCTGCTAAACCAGATAACTCACCAGTGCCCGAATCCGGTACAACCTCAAGAACAAGCCTGTCGCTACCTCGGTTCATTATTCCAAAATGTTGCAACACGAAACTGCCTTTTTTACCTGATAGATCACCACTAACTTGTTCGATTGCTACGTATCCAGCGGAGCCCTCCACAGAAGTCATTGCACTTAGCATTTCGCCCTTGCTTGTTGCGCGCAGATCGCCATTAAATTTCTTGTCGATCGACATCCGACCGAGGTTGATTCCATCGAGTCCAGGCGTGGAGAAGTCCAAAGGAGTCAGTTTTACTTCAAAGTTTCCGGATATTTTCATAATTTTCTTTTCTTGAAGCATAACGTTTGAATTAAGGAACTGACTTTGGTCAGTCTCGCTTGAATTGATAGGCAAGAGTACCAAATTTTACGCTGCCTGCACAACCGGCCTGAAACAAAAATAAAACGCAGAGATAAAGGTACAAATTACCAAGGCTCAAACAACAGTGCTTATATTTTCCTTATTAAGTTGAAACACTTTAGCCGTGAAATAAAGCTAAGGAACGTGCCAGTCATATAAGATTGACTAAGCCACCGAAGCAGAAAAAATGACAAGTATCCAAAACCGCCACGAAAAGGCGCATCCCGCTTGAACACAATGTTAGGCCTACCACGGTTAAGATTTGTTAATGCAAAAACTATCTTACCTAGAAAAACAACTTTGAGAGTATAAATCGCATGACTTTTTATACATGCCCTAGACCTCTCGGTTCACAATACATTGATTCTACTAATTTGTTGTCAAAATACATATCAAATTCATAAAATGTCAAATCCTCACTTCTAAGTGGAAATTCACATCTGCGCCACTGGTTCTTAATATTAAGCTCGCCCTCCAAAAATTAGTGCAAAAATAGCGATAACTAACAACTAGAAAATTAAAATGATAGTGCCACTTCATTACTGTTCTAGTTTTGTGACAAGGGTATGGGAATATCGATTTTCAGCAAATTGATCAATCGCAATAACTTTTCCTTGACTTCGCTTGCTAAATAACCCCAAATTACTATAAAATCAGCGGTTATTCTTTCTAACGCGGTTAAGGATTTATAAACAAATTATGGTTATTATTAGGCTAGCAAGGGGTGGTGCCAAAAAACGCCCATTTTATAGTATGGTAGTTGCAGATTCTCGCCACCCTCGTGATGGTCGGTTTATAGAGCGGGTAGGATTTTACAATCCGAGAGCCGTGGGAGGAGAAGTGCCTCTGCGTATTCAATTGGATAGAATTTCATACTGGCGTTCGCAAGGTGCTCAGTTATCACCAACTGCAAATCGCCTTGTTAAACAGTTTACGGTTAATAGTAAAGTAACAGCCAATAGCTGAGGTTCGTTTTAGGCGAGCAAACGATCATTTCGAGTCTTGTTGTTATGGGACATGTTTTGGGTCCCTTTGGAATTCGTGGGTGGATTCGAGTTCAACCGTATACTGAACAAATTGATGGATTGCTACAGTACTCTTATTGGTGGTTAGGAGCAGAAGAAACTGCACAATGGCGTAAGGTCATACTTGAAGCCGGACAAATTAATGGCAATCATCTCAACATTAAATTAGCTGAACTTTCTAATCGTGAGCAAGCTGCTCAGCTAAAAGGATTGCAAGTTGCGGTGCCACGTGATTATTTTCCAGTTTTATCCAGTGAACAAGGTTATTATTGGTCAGATTTGATTGGTAAAGATGTTATCAATTTAAAATCTGATTATCTTGGGAAAGTCACTGGATTATTTGAAACTGGAGCCAATGATGTATTGCGCGTACAGAATGATTCTATAAAAGAGTTCAAAGAAATTCTAATTCCTTTCATCAAACAAGCAATTATCAAGGTAGATTTAGAGACAAAAAAAATAATTGTAGACTGGGAATCGGATTATTAATGAAATAGATAATGTCAATACCATTTTCGTTTGATGTTGTGACCTTATTTCCAGAAATGTTTCAGGCCGTGACTCACTATGGGATAACAGGAAGGGCCTGGAAAAATAATATTTTCGAACTAATAACTTGGAATCCGCGTGATTTTAGTCGCGATCCGCATCGCACTGTAGACGACAGTCCCTATGGCGGAGGTCCAGGAATGGTAATGATGGTGGAGCCTCTTGATGAAGCCATTACGCAAGCAAAAACAAGAAAACGGGCAAATAATGCCCCTGCTCAAGTTGTCTATTTATCTCCACAAGGAGAAAAATTAACGCACGCAATCGTTAATGAATTAAGTGTTAACAGCAATTTAATTTTTTTGTGTGGACGATACGAAGGCATCGACGAACGCCTGATTGATCGACAAGTCGATAGGGAAATATCAATCGGTGATTATGTGCTCTCAGGGGGTGAAATCGCTGCAATGGTTCTCATCGATGCTATTGTCAGGCAAATTCCTGGTGTATTGGGGGATCCTGAATCAGCGAGTCAAGATTCTTTTGTCAATGGATTGCTCGATTGTCCTCATTACACTCGGCCTGAAGTATACAAGGCAGATCGGGTACCGGAAATATTAATGTCAGGAAACCATTCGCATATCAAACGTTGGCGTTTACAACAATCATTGGGAAGAACTTGGTTGCGACGACCTGATTTATTGGCGACAAAATTAGCAAGTGGTATCACACACGAAGAACAAAAACTTTTAGAAGAATATCAACAATTACAAAAAACAAGGTAAAATCGGCAATCCAAAAATTGGAGTAAAAAATATGAATTTAATCGAGCAATTAGAAACTGAAGAAATTAATCGTCTTAATAAAAATATTCCCGATTTCTCCCCAGGTGATACAGTTATCGTCAACGTAAATGTTGTCGAAGGCGATCGCAAACGCGTTCAGGCATATGAAGGTGTTGTTATCGCAAAACGCAATCGGGGACTAAATTCTTCTTTTATCGTGCGTAAAATTTCTAGCGGAGAAGGCGTAGAAAGAACGTTTCAAACTTATTCTCCATTAATCGCCAGCATTGAGATTAAACGTCGCGGCGAAGTGCGTCGCGCAAAGCTATATTATCTCAGAGATCGCTCAGGAAAATCAGCACGTATCCGTGAAAAATTGTCGACTAGAACACAAACTCCAAAAGAATCAAATTCCGTTGTAATTGACTCTCCCACAGAAGAGTTGAAGAACAGCGAAGATAGTAAAGACTAAGTATAAGCATAAGCATATTTAAAGCGTAGTATAGGGTTTTGTCACCGCTTCGACGATAAGAACGAAATGGATAAATGAGAGGAAGAGGCATCCAATTTGTCGAATCTGGAGAATATTCGACGAAGTTTGTTGAGCTTACGGAATAATCTTTAGATTTCATTGCGTTTTTTGTACATGACGTGATTATATTTCCGTGACTCAACCGATTGGTTTTAGGAGGGATAGCCAGGATATAACCGAGCTCTAATGCAAATTGTCTGGTTTGATCACCTTCATAAGCAGGATTTGAGTAAGCGATGAAGAGACGGAGCCGATCACTAACAGGAGTTGTCGCTCTTCCGGTGCGTCATGTGTATGCCCCGGAGATAGGGTGGAGTTGCCCCCTTTGAACGGACACATTATGTTCTGTTTAAAGGAGAAGAAATATGACCCAAAACTATAAGCCTGCTTACCCACCGGAGTTTCTCCAACAGATAGTGGAGTTGGTAGCACTAGGAAAATACCCCCAAGCAATTATCCAAGGAATTTGGTTGCCACTACGCGTCGATACAAACCTGGTGTCGAGCAGCCGGTGTGTCAATTATATCAGTCAGGCGACTGCTTTAGCTGCAACACCGAGAGTTCCTTTCTTGAGTGCCAACGAGCGGCAGGAGCTGATGGAGTTGCTCAAGAAACTCAAGCATGTGGAGATAGCGTGACATATTGGCAAAGGCTACTGTAGATTCAACCGATTATTGCAACACTGTTAATATTGAGATAAAAAGTTCAATGTTTTTCTGGGTCGCTTATTTAGCTCTTTTGCGATCAAATCAAGTTGATCTTGAGTATAAATCGATAGATTGATTTTTTTTGGCAGATATTGTCTGAGTAATCTATATTAGTATTTTCACTGGCTCCTCTTTGCCAGGGAGACCTGGGATCACAAAAATAGACCTTGATGTTAGTATCAAATAGTATACATTTTGTGCTGTGCTAGTTCTATCGCCCGATCCCAGGTTAATGATTTCTTTAGCTGAGTAGGAACTCAATGATTCTCTGAGTAATAGCACCGACCACCGTATGGGTGTTTTCCATTTAACTTGATCAGTAGCGCATAGCGAGAACTCCGTTCAACCAAAGTGGCCAAGTATGATTTTTGCGTGCCACATATTAGGTCACCTTTCCAATGCCCTGGGATCATTCGATCATTCACCTCTTGTGGTCGATCATAAATGGATACGGCATCAATAATACCGCCTCGGGCATTACCTCTCTTGAATTGGCCATCACCCGCTGCGTTCTCGAGCTATGATCATTTCTGGTGTATGGAAGGAGAAGAGAGCGGTGTAATCTGTTGATAAAGATCTGCCCAGATCAACTATCAAAATAAGGAGAACACCGCAATGACAGATAATAATGTTTTTAAA
>JAJHPK010000023.1 GCA_020890945.1 Nitrosomonas sp. | reverse complement strand
TTTGACGGCATGTTGAAATACTTTGAGTTTGCGAGATATATCTCTTTGTGCTTGTAGATTCATCAACGACTCCTTGAAAACAGTTAATTTATCAAAACTGTCAACCAAAGTCGTGATATTCATATACTATTATCACCGCATTGTCTGTGCATTCGTCCTTATGTCTGATTACTTGCACAGGCGGCTTTAGGGACATTTAGCTAATTGTCTTAAAGGAAGAAAATCTATATATTCTTCGGTGGATTATTAAGGAATGTATTTGTAGTCTCCGTGTTACCTGGACTGATTGTGATAGTTCAACTGTGCTGGCTCGACGACATACGTACCAATAACGAGCAATTCACTATTATTAAGCTAGGATTAAGTCTAATCCCTACATGACAAATCAGAATCACTTCCAAAAATATTTTCTAGAGAGAGTAACAGAATGAAATTAAGTTCTTTAATAATTGCGATCAGTCTTGCATGCCCAGTTGGTTTTACTAAAGCGGATGTTTTATATACATCCTCTGCGTTTGCTTACGCTAATAACCCAAATTTAAATTCTTGGTGTTCAAGCTGCAATGGAACCTATCATGTTTATGACCTTTTTACTTTAAGCACTAATAGTACAGTTACAGGTACGAATTTTGCTATCCAAAGTAGTTATGGTCCACCTGATCGTATGATCGATATCACTATTTGGGACTCTTCACTTACAAACTTATTGTATGTTGAGACCGTTTCTAGTTATGGGCGCGTGGAATTGGGCAATGATGTTGCGATGATTTCTTCTACTATTTCTGGTATAAATCTTGATGCCGGTAGTTACTATATGGGGTGGTACGATCCTGTTGCTATGGGTATTCCTGGCTACATTGGTGATGGTTCAGGTTCCATGTTTCAATCAGATGGTGGCAGCGGATCTGGCGATTATGTTGCAGCATTCCAAGTGATTGGTGTGGTTCCAGAACCTGAAACCTATGCTATGTTATTAGTGGGATTAGGGTTAATCGGATTTGTGGCTCGTCGAAGAAAAGAACCATCAATTTAATCTAGAACAAGGGGTTAGGCTCCTATTTTTCGTTTTTCAGTATGTGAACAGTTTTATGCTATAGCGACTCTTTTTCTGCTAGGTGACTAACAATATCGTTTGACTTATTAGTCGAATAACTAAGGTGTTTACCATTAAAGAAAAATATTTTCGCTATTTTAGAATGCTATCAACATAAAAATTTGTCAGTGCTACAATGTTGATTCGTATCAGATCTTCAAATTATTTAGCGATAATCATGAGTTTTGTTCACGGGCTCATGGTTTTTGTTTCGTATCACCTGACCTTGCCACTACCAATAGAGCTGCTGTTAGTTTGTGCGATATTGGTTAGTTATGTATATTATTTAAGAAGATATGCTTTGCTTACAACAAGTAATGCGATAACGGCTTTTGAACTGTCTGAGGAAAAACAATGTCGGTTAATGACGTATTCAGGAGAAACGATTCATTGTGTCGTGGAATCAAATTCCTTCATTGCGCCCACTCTTGTAATTTTGAACCTTAAAAATAAACTGAAGCGTTCTCTCTATAGTGTTGTGCTTTTACCTGATTGCATGGAAAAGAATGAGTTTAGGCGGCTGCGTGTGTGGTTAAAGTGGAAACATTGAAATTTAAAAGATTATTTTCGCCTAATGAAATAGCGTTAGGCTAATCGCTGGTGAAAAACAAAGTGGGCGACTGCCAAGATTAAGCTGTCAGGCATTAGCAATCTCGGCGATAGTTTTATGAATCTTGCGAATACTTGTCGCCTGATTCGCGTTGTGCAGAAAAGACTATTTTTATACTTGGCAAATTAATTGATAAAAGATTCTCGAATCTTTTCTTCAAGCGGAGGACGCATACCCGCTTTACGGCCTGCTTCGATTGCCTGCTCTGGGGCAGTGCCTTTTCTAATGAGATAAGCGGCCCACATGGCCCCAGCTCGATTGCCAGATCCACAGTGAATGAGAACAGGTTTTTCCGCTGATTCAATGGCTTTGGTAAACGCTGATAATTGTTCTTCGCTGATGCCAGCGACAGTCATGGGGATGTTGATATAATTCATGCCATTAACATCAACCAATGCTTTTTCATCAGCAGTCCCTTCGTTGGCGGTGCGCATATCAATGATCGTTTTAAAACCATGCGAAGCCAGTGATTTGATGCCACCGTCACCAATTAATCCGGAGATTGCAATCTGATCAGTTGCGCGGCTGTAGTTTTGCACTTGAAATACTTGATGACCGAATGGAACTCGCTCCGATGCATGAATGGTCGTCATCGGGGTAAAAAAAACTGTTAGCACTGCCACAAAATAAAAAAAGTACTTCACTGTTACCCTCCACCTAATTTAGGAATCTATTAATTGCTACTATTCTATCGCCAATATAATAGTAGATAAATTCAATTGACTCTAGCGTCGCCCATCATACCAAATCGGTAGCTTTTTTTTATCCAGCAAGGTTCGGCGCGGATGCAATAAGACGTTCACTAACTGCGCAGTGATTTCTCGTCCAGAATAAAGCTTTACTTTGCGAGGTGAGGTAATCAAAGGATGACGAGTTAGAATAGTAAATTTCAGGTCGCGCTGACGTCCCCATCGTTTCAATAATTGACTGAGATTGATTTCATCTGCGGCAAACAATTCCTGATTAAAACCACCTACTTCCCGAAAAGCATCCGTCCTACACACTACTAACGCACCTGAAGCCCATTTGAAGGTTACCGATAAAATTGTCCAGAGTTGCATCGCGGCACTTCCCCACCAGGGTAAATCTGGCATATGCATTACGCTGCCACAACCCACATAGCGGTTACTTTGTATCATTTTCATGATATCGGTCACCATACCGCGATTAAGTAAGCTATCTGCGTCCACAAACAGTAACCAATCGCCTGTGGCAACAGCAGCACCTGCATTGCGCGCTCGCCCGATTTGATTAATGGGTTCAAAAACCACTTGAGCACCTGCTCGCTGTGCTAACTGAGCAGTACTGTCGGTAGAATTGTTATCCACTACGATTATTTCATAAGAAAAATCAGCTTCCGTTTGCGCATTCATGGCATCAAAGATTGAATCCAAGCAATGCGTAATCAAACGTTCTTCATTAAATGCTGGAATGATAATAGATAGTTTCATGGCACAAAATTAATTTACGACAATCGAATAAGGCTTCTAAGGCGTTAATCGCATTTGTTTTTCTGTTTTTCCAGGTAAGAAAGGTGTCGCCTTTCCTTGCACCCAATCACTGTGGCCACTGCCATAATACGGTGAAAGGGGATGCCCACTTTGTCCACCTGGCATGCTGAAGTAGCCCAATTCTTCTTTGCCTGGAATAACTGCCGACCGCTGTGAGGCTCCATAAGTAGGTGTTTGAACGCGTGGCATATTGTGATCGCCTGGTAATTGATCAGCCGGCATGTCAAGCCATTTTGAAATCCAAGTGGGTAATCTTTTACTAAGCGGATGACGAATACGAGCCGTATTGATTGCTCCCCACGTGCGTTCTGAAAGATCACCTTGTTTCTGAAGTTTTTCTGCAGTGCGTTGAGCGCATTGCAGCAAGAACTCCTCCCAGCTTTGATAGGCAGCCGGAAGCAGATGCATAGGTTGTTGTTCGATCAATTGCCATACGATGGTTTCTGCCTGGCTTAATCTCGGCATTTTAAAATCGCTATCTACTTTTCGAATAGGTGTAATAAAACGGCTTAAAATGGTTTTCATGACTTGATGCCGGTAAGTATAAACAATGCGATAAGCCGTAGAGTCTACTGAGGCTTTCCTGTCCCAGTCTGCCAGTGCTGTCTGTATTGGAGAACGCCAAGATAAGTTTTCATCACTACTCTGCAAAGTTTTTGTCAATAGATCATACCAATGCGACAAGAGATCTGCGCTATAATCTAACTGTATCGCATGCATATCCGCAGCGGTAAATTGATCAAGTTCCATTAAGCGATCATGAATTTGTCGTGCTCTTGCACCTAAATCATAACCACCATCCCCTAGCAAATCGAGTTGTTCACCTGAAACCATGCGTGAGTTAGCAGACCACAGTCTTTGTGAGTCGGGGTTACTAATGAGAGGATATTGCTCCGGTTCCAACCATCCGGTCCAGCCAGTATTTTCATTACCCCAATGAGCGGGCAATTGTGGATCATAATTTCTTGTCCGTGTAGGGATGCGACCTGCCAGTGTCCACAGAATACTACCTTGTTTATCCCCAACGATAAAGTTTTGCACAGGAATGCCAGAAAGTTGCGCGATTTTCGCGGCTTCATGCACGTTCGTGGCGTATTCCAATTCAATTAGCTTTAGGTTAATTGCTTCAGGTCTCAATGCTGTCCATGCTAAAGCCAGCGGAGTTTTGTCGAGGTCTTCTGCTAGGACAGGACCCCACTCGGTTTCGTAGACGGCCAGAACTTCATCCGCTTCATTATGCACACGAATTCTTTCTTCATAGATATCAAAAGACTTCCAACCTGTTGCCGTGAGATATTGGGAATTGTTATTTTCATCGACTTTAATTTTAATCCAATCAGCAAAATCACCTTGGCTATTGGTAAAACTCCAAGCAACCAATCGGTTCGATCCGATAATCAAGGAAGGCGTTCCTGGTAAACTAATTCCCGTAATATCATTTTGCTGATCAGGCAGAGAAGTCGAAGGGTAAATCAGACGCGTTCTAAACCAAATGTTTGGAACGCGCAATGTTAAGTGCATGTCATTAGCAACTAAAGCAGATTCTTTCGTCAATGCCCCTGAAACCGCAAAACTATTACTGCCAGGAATTGCTTCATCCTCAAAATCGTCTTCAGAAAAGGCAAGTTCGTTAAATTCTTGCACTTCAATTTCATCGAGTGAAGGAATTCGTGGTAATGAAATATTTTCTTCAACAAGCGGCGTATCCCAAGCACCATTTTGTGCGGTTAGGAAACTGTATATTTCCTTGGGAAGTACGTTATACATCGTTGATAATTTTAATTCGCGGAAAATATTCGATTCATTCAGCGTTAAAAACATCGCAAAAATCACCAAAATGCTATCTTCATTTTTCCACGGCGAAGGCTGTTTTTGCGTTAATAAATAGGGAAACGGGCGTGTAATCAATGCTTCGATTCCATGATTGACGCCGACGCGGTAAGCATCCAATAATTGGCGTTCAGATTCGGAAAGTTGCTCGATCACTGAGCTAGACCGGGCGCGTAAACGAAATTTCCTTACTTTGATATCGCGCGCCAGCATGCTGGCACCAAATAATTCTGCTAATTCACCGGCAGCTTGCCTGCGTAATAAATCCATCTCAAAGAAACGCTCTTGAGCATGCACGAATCCCATTGCTTGTGCCAAATCCAATCGATTTTTCCCTTTCAAGGTTACTGTGCCAAGGGAATCTCTTTCGATCGAAACGGGAGAGGATAGACCTGATGAAGATTTCTCTCCCTCATAATTTGGCAAGCTGCCAAATAAGAGAAATCCCAAAATGCCTATCAACACAGTGGCAATTATTAGGAATGTTATCAAGCAATAGCGAATGATTTGTAAAGTAGTGTGCATATTCTCGATATTTTTAACTATTCGAATATTGGTTTGTTTGAAAAATTAAGGCGTTGCATTTATTAGGGGATTCCAGTATCGCATAAAAAAACGGGATGATTCTTCGTTTGTTCTTAATATCAAAACTAGCCAGTCACTATGATAATTCATTTGTAAGAATTTGGAGTTGTCATGGCTGAAGAAAATGATTTAGAACGCACCGAACCGGCGACGCCCCAGCGCTTAGAAAAGGCGAGAGAGGAGGGTCAGGTTGCGCGTTCACAAGAACTTACCACGTTTACGCTACTAATGGTTGCGGCTGGGAGTCTCATTTTACTCGGTTCCAGCGTGATGGAGAAGCTCAAGTTGATTATGAAGGCAGGCATGCAAATGGAACGCGAATTGGCATTTGAACCCAATTTGATGATGACGCATTTTGTTTCATTAGCCTTGGAAAGTTTAATTGCTATCGCACCGTTACTTTTGATTTTGATCGTTACAGCTTTTTTTGCACCAATGTTTCTCAGTGGATGGATGATCAGTACTAAAGCATTGATGCCCAATTTTGGTCGAATTAATCCAATTAAAGGGATTGCACGTATTTTTTCTGCGCGTAGCTTGGTTGAATTGGTCAAAGCTATTTTAAAAACCATTGTAATCGGCGGTGTTGGGGCATTAGTCATTTGGCATAACAGATACGAAGTGATGGCATTAATTGCAATGCCAATTGATGCAGGCATTTCTGAAACCGCAGAGTATTTAGCTATTAGTTTTATTCTGACGGTAGGTGCAATGGCACTGGTAGTTGTCATCGATGTTCCTTTCCAAATGTGGCAGCACGCTAAACAACTGCGAATGACTAAAGACGAAATTCGTCGAGAAAATAAAGAAAGCGAGGGTGATCCTTTTGTCAAAGCCAGGATACGGGGATTGCAACGTGAAGCAGCGCGCCGTCGCATGATGTCGGAAGTGCCTAAGGCGGATGTGATTGTGACAAACCCAACGCATTACGCCGTGGCGTTACGTTATAAAAATGAATCGATGCGCGCGCCAACTGTCGTTGCCAAAGGTGTTCACTTACTCGCGGAACGGATTCGTGAAGTAGCAAACGAGCACCGTATACCGATTCTCGAAGCACCGCCACTAGCACGCGCGCTGTATTACCACGCAGAACTGGAAAGTGAAATTCCGGAAAAATTATATACCGCTGTAGCCGAGGTTTTGGCTTACGTTTTTCAGCTCAAACGCTATCAAGAGTATGGCGGCAACGAGCCTCGGCCACCGGTTGATGTGGATGTTCCAGAGGGAATGGATCAACCCGAACACGCTGCTTCATAACGAATTTTAACCAGAAAGATCAAGGTGTATACGCCAAATAGTCGGTACTAATGAATATGAATAATGTCGCTACATTATCGTCTTGGATTGAAGCCAGTAATTTAAAAACATTGGCCGGCCCATTGCTGATTATTATGATCCTTGCAATGATGGTATTGCCATTGCCGCCTTTTGTGTTGGATTTGTTTTTTACTTTCAATATCGCAGTATCCATTATTGTTTTAATGGTCAGTTTATATACGCGCAATCCGTTGGATTTTGCGGTTTTCCCAACCATTCTTTTGATTACCACCTTACTTAGGTTGTCACTGAATATTGCATCAACCCGGGTTGTTTTACTGGAAGGTCATACAGGTCCAGATGCAGCCGGTAAAGTAATCGAAGCATTTGGACACTTCCTGGTTGGCGGTAATTACGCAGTAGGATTAGTAGTATTCATCATCTTGGTAGTCATTAATTTTGTCGTTATCACCAAAGGTGCAGGAAGGATTGCCGAGGTCAGCGCACGGTTCACATTGGATGCCATGCCAGGCAAGCAGATGGCAATCGATGCCGATTTGAATGCGGGCCTAATTGGCGAAGACGAAGCACGAAAACGCCGCTCTGCCATTTCTCAAGAAGCCGATTTTTATGGTTCGATGGATGGCGCTAGCAAGTTTGTTCGCGGCGATGCCGTTGCAGGTATTTTGATCATGTTGATTACGATTATCGGTGGACTCATCGTTGGTGTGTTGCAACACGACTTAGAACTGGGTGCAGCCGCAAAAAATTACACGATGTTGACCATTGGCGACGGTCTAGTGGGACAAATTCCTGCATTAATTATTTCGACTGCGGCAGGTCTTGTTGTTAGCCGCGTCACGACCGACCAAGATCTGGGTGAACAAGTGTTGAGTCAGTTGTTTAATCAGCCTCAAATTCTGATGATAACGGCGGGTATCCTAGGCATCATGGGATTAATTCCCGGCATGCCGAATTTTGTATTTTTATTGATTGCTTCTATTCTCGGCGGTATTGCGTATTTCAAAAAGAAATCAATGGCTGTTCAGGAAACCAAACCGGCTGTAGTTGAAGCGCCGGTGGTTGAAAAAACGGATGCCAGTTGGGATGATGTGGCGCCCGTGGATACCTTAGGGCTAGAGGTTGGTTATCGCCTCATTCCAATGGTAGATAAAGCACAACAAGGCGATTTATTAAAAAGAATTAATGGGATACGCCGAAAGTTTGCGCAAGAAATCGGTTTTCTGCCACCTGTAGTACATATCCGTGACAATCTCGAGTTGCGTCCCAGTGCTTATCGCATCACTTTGAAAGGATCTGTGATGGGCCAGGGAGAATCCTACCCGAATATGTATTTGGCCATTAATCCAGGGCGAGTCACCATGCAATTGCCCGGCAATGTTACCAGTGATCCAGCGTTTGGGCTCCCTGCGGTTTGGATTGAGTCTTCTCTACGCGAGACTGCGCAAATCAATGGCTATACCGTGGTGGATGCCAGCACGGTCGTGACAACACACATTAATCATCTGATTCATTCCAATGCTGCCGAATTGTTAGGTCGTCAGGAATTGCAAAAATTGCTAGATCATTTGACTGTGCAATCGCCGAAGTTGATAGAAGATCTCGTGCCAAAACTATTACCACTATCAACCGTACAAAAAGTTTTACAAAACTTGCTAGAAGAAAGTGTTCATATTCGCGATATGCGCACCATCATTGACGTTTTGATCGATAACGCGACGCGAACGCAAGATGCGGTTGAATTGACGGTATTTGTCAGAAATGCGCTGGGTCGCGCAATTAGCGAACAGTATTTTCCGGCAGGTGTCGAGTTACAAGTCATGAGTTTGCATCATGAATTGGAAAACATATTGCTACAAGTGATGCAAACCGGCAGTGGAATTGAGCCAGGGCTTGCCGACACGTTATTGAAAGAAGCACAAATCGCAGCGAGTCATCAAGAAAAACTGGGATTGCCAATCGTGTTGCTGGTACCAAGCTCGATTCGTCAACTGTTAGCAAAATTCTTACGGCGTGTGCTACCGCAACTCAAAGTACTGTCGCATTCAGAAATTCCGGATACACGAAAAATCAAAATCACTTCCATCATTGGGGGTAGTCAATGAAAGTAAAACGTTACGTAGCATCGACATCACGTGAAGCATTGCGCCAGGTTAAAGAAGAACTGGGCAATGATGCGGTGATACTTTCAAATCGGAAAACGAAAGAAGGTGTTGAAATCATGGCATTAGCAGATGCAGAAATGTCAAATCTAATGCAGCCACAATCAGAAGCTTCGGTAGCAGCACCTGCGACTATTCGCCCACGGGCAGCAAATAAAAATAAGCTGAACACGACATTAGACATGGATGCGGTGACTGTCTATGAGAATAATCGAGATAAAACATCGCGAAACTCAAAAATTTCATCAGAAGTGCTATCAGATAAATTCGCGCAAACGATCATCGCAGAAATTCAAGCGATGAAAACGACACTTGAAGATCAGTTAGCGAATGTCGCTTGGGGTAATTTTGCTCAACGCAAGCCTGAGAAAGCAAAAATACTTTGCACTATGCTGGAGGCTGGTTTTAGTCCTTCGTTATCACGACGACTGGTTGATAAATTAACTCCTGAATTTAACTACGAACAGAGCTTGAAGCAAGCGATCTCTGCTTTGTCGATGAACCTGCAAACGGTTGAAAACGATGAAATGATCGAAAAAGGCGGTGTCTATGCAATTATTGGTCCTACAGGCGTAGGAAAAACCACGACCACTGCAAAACTGGCTGCACGTTGTGTGATTCGACATGGTGCCGATAAAGTAGCGTTGTTAACGACGGATAGCTACCGTATCGGTGGTCATGAACAATTAAGAATCTACGGACAATTGCTTGGTGTTCCAGTACGAAATATCAAAGATACGGAGGATTTGCATCTGACTTTATCCGAGCTGAAACGCAAACATATGGTGCTGATTGATACCGTGGGAATGAGTCAGCGCGATCGCATGGTCAACGAACAACTGTCAATGTTGATGCAATGCGGGGTAGACGTCAAACGTGTTTTGATTTTAAGTGCCGCGTCGAATGGCAAAACCTTAGACGAAGTCATTTCTGCTTATCAGAAATATGGTATTCATGGTTGCATCATCACTAAAGTAGATGAAACAGCATCCTTAGGTGTTGTATTGGATGCTGTGATACGCAGAAAGCTACTATTACATTACGTGGCAAACGGACAAAAAGTTCCAGAAGATATTCACGCTGCGCATTCTCGCTATTTGTTGCACCGCATTTTCAAATCGTCTCAATCCGATTCGGCATTTACGCTCCAGGATGCTGAATTTGCTTTGATTATGGCCAATCATAGCAGTCAAGACGAGGGATCAAGTATGTTCAAATCAAAGGCGGGGTTTGGTTATGAGTAGAATGATCCTGCAAGATCAAGCGGCTGGATTACGCAATCTCGTCGCATTTAAAGCGCACGACCGCGCACGTGTTTTTACGATTGCGGGCGGTAAACCGCGGGTCGGAAAAACCAGTATTGCGATCAATCTTGCCATTGCATTGGCTGAAAATGGCCAACGCGTATTATTAATCGATGAAAATCCCTGTCACAACAATATTTGCAGTCATTTAGGACTTCGCGCCCGCTTTGACTTGCTGCATGTCATTCATCGTGATAAATCCATGCATCAAGTGTTATTGCGAGGTCCGGAAAACATCAGCGTGTTATCTGCTACACGAGGCATACGCGCATTAAATAAATTAAATCCCGATCAACAAGACTGGTTACTGCAAAGTTTTTCTGAATTGACTGAATCGGTGGACATCGTATTGGTTGATACAGCTATTACCGGTATGACTCATGTTTTACCTTTAAGTCTAGCATCTGAGCAGGTCATGATTGTGATTTCAGGTTCAGCAACTTCACTGACAGGGGCATATGCATTGATCAAAATTATGAGTCAAGTGTATGCCAAAAAACATTTTCTTGTGTTAGTGAACAAAGTTGATTCCGAAAAAGAATCTTTCGCTATCTTCCAAAATTTATATAACGTCGCACGACAATATCTATCTGTTACGCTGGAGTTTGTGGGGCATATTCACACCGATGAAAAATTGCGAAGCGCCGCGCAAATATGTAAGTCGGTACTGAATGCATTTCCTAATTCAGAAGCAGCAGTTCGTTTTCGGCAGTTATCTCACGACATTTTTCGCTCACCTTGTCCGGATAAATATAGTGGCGGAATTGATCATTTCATGCAACGACTTCTTCAAACCAGTCATTTAAGTATGGCAAATCTTACGGTGTGATCAATATGTATACAGCGAGCGGAACTAAGAAAATTGATACTGAACAGTTTGTTACGGAATACACTCCATTAGTGAAGCGGATTGCCTATCACATGATGACGCGATTGCCGGCGAGCGTTCAAGTCGATGACTTGATTCAAGCCGGCATGATCGGATTGCTGGATGCGATTACTCGCTATGAAGGCTCCTATGGCCGGCAATTTGAAAGCTATGCTGCACAACGCATTCGTGGTTCGATTTTGGATGAATTGCGAGAAGCGGATTGGTTATCACGCGGATTACGCAAAAAAATGCGTCAAATTGAGGCCGCAGTTACTTCTTTGGAACAACGTAAAGGTTGTTCGCCCAATGAACAGGAGTTAGCAGAAGAGTTAAACATGACGCTGGATGAATATCAATCGACGCTACAAAGCGCTCGCGGCGCTCAGCTCATTTATTACGAAGATTTTCAGCAAGATGATGAGGAACCCTTCTTAGATCGTTTCGTTTCTGATGCAGAAGGTGATCCACTGAATGCACTTTTGGATGAAAATTTTCGTGCCACATTGATTGCGGCGATTGATCATCTTCCTGAAAGAGAGAAGCAAGTCATGGGTATGCATTATGAGCAGGAAATGAATCTACGGGAAATCGGTGAAGTGCTTGGCGTCAGTGAATCCCGTGTGTGTCAATTGCATACTCAAGCCATCGCCCGATTACGCAGCAAATTAAGAAATACATAATCAACAAGCGATGATTTATTTCGATTAAATGAAAAAAAAATCAACCTTGGATTTTAATAGCGTTTTTGGATTGCTATTAGCATTTGTTGCTGTCATTGGCGGACAACTTCTCGAAGGCGGTAATGCTGGGTCGTTGCTTCAAACAGCAGCATTTTTGATTGTTGTTGGCGGTACCATCGGTGCCGTTTTATTGCAAAGTCCCATCAAAATTTTTATTCGTGGCGTCAAAATGGCGTCATGGGTGTTTTTTCCCCCGATTCACTCACCACAAATCGTCATTAAGCAAATTATCAATTGGGCTTATATTGTTCGTAAGGATGGTTTGCTGGCATTGGAAAATTATGTACCAACGGTTAAAGAACCCCTGATGAAGAAAGGCTTGCAACTTTTGGCCGATGGCAATACAGCCGATAAACTCCGTGAAGCTATGGAAATCGATATTATCGCCAATGAAAACCAACAACGGCAATCTGCGCGCATTTGGGAAGCCGCTGGAGGTTATGCGCCTACTATTGGGATACTTGGCGCGGTACTCGGTCTCATCCAAGTGATGGAAAATTTAACTGATCCTAGTCTTCTGGGTAGCGGTATTGCGGTAGCTTTTGTCGCTACCATTTATGGTGTGGGGTTTGCTAACTTGGTATGTTTACCCATTGCCAATAAATTGAAAAGTATTATCAGCGAACAACTGGTTATACAAGAAATTTTGGTGGATGGCTTAGCTGCAATTGCCAATGGAGAAAATCCACGTTTTATTGAAAGCAGGTTGCAAGGTTACTGTGTCTAACATACAAAGATAAGTTTGCTAACAATGATAAAGCGAAAAAGACGCAATAACAGTGAGTTTCAGAGCGATAATCCAGACCGTTGGCTGGTTTCGTATGCTGATTTTATTACGTTGCTATTTGCTTTCTTTATTGTCATGTATGCAGTATCGTCGGTGAATGAAGGAAAATATCAAGTTTTGAGTCATTCGCTCATTAGTGCCTTTAAGAATGATGCGTCACCTGGTCAAATGGCCGCCATGGAATTAACACCGATTCAACTGCAACAACTCAAGCAAAATGATGGGATCGAATTATTGGAGCCTATTAATAAAATTCAAAAGCGTGAAAAAATGCGCGGCATGGCCAAAAGCATTCTGGAAGCATTGGAACCTTTGGTGAGAGATGGCCAGGTTAGAGTAACACAAAGTGCGCTCGGCATTACCGTAGAGATTAACGCAAGTGTACTGTTTTCTCCTGGGCAAGCCCGACTCGCAGACAATTCCAGTACGGCACTGCAAGCTGTAGCGCGAGTTATAAAAAACCAAGAACATGAAATTCGTGTGGAAGGACATACGGATAATTTTCCCATTCATACTGAAAATTTTCCGTCCAATTGGGAATTATCGACCGCACGTGCAAGCAGCGTGGTTCGTCTATTTATTGAACAGGGCGTTGATGCGAATCGATTGACGGCGATCGGTTATGGGGAAAATAGACCGATTGAATCGAATGAAACGATAGAAGGAAGAAAAAGAAACCGCCGGGTCGCGATTATGATTCTAGCGGCTAATCCCGACAAAGTAACCGAATTGCCAATCGATTAATAATAAATTAAATCAAAAGCAGCGTTATTAGCATTCTGATTATTTTGATTTTTTAATGAACACCAGTCTTTCCAAACCTTTTCTGCTTCTTTGACGTTACTAAAAGTCCATAACACAACACCATCTTCGGTCATTAGTGTTGCCATTTTGTTAGGCCATTCTTTAATTAAATATTGCATGATTATTTTCTCTCCTACAGTGTTTATAACATTGAAATTTTGAAGGATTGTATCGAAGCAATATGACAAGATGATGACGAAATTTGCGCAGAAATGAATGGAAAGTAGGTATGATAAAAAAAGAATGACCTATTACCATAGGTCGTTTCTGAAAAAGTATTAGTACGACTATAATGAGTTTCGTCTCTCGTTATTTCATTGACTGTTAATTAAGGAGTGGTTTTATGTATAAAGTTAGATACATTCAATTCATTGGTGCGGTTACGTTATCATCGCTGATCGGTTGTGCTACTAATCCAGGAGTTACCAATACCGGTGTTGCAGCACAAACCGGTCAACAAGTGCTCAATGCAGGCAGTGGAGCAGCGGCTAGTGCCACAGGACTTAACCAAATTGGATTAGTCGATATGTTAGTACATAAGCTAGGCGTTTCACCTCAACAAGCTTTGGGTGGCGCTGGTGCGATCTTCCAGGCCGCCAAAGGTAATATGAATCCGCAAGCATTTGCTTCGCTTTCGCAGTCAGTGCCAGGCATGAGTACTATGTTGGGCGCGGCGCCTTCTGTGTCGAGTGCATCAGGTTTGGGTGGAATGTCTTCCATGGTAGGAGGAGGTAGTTCACTAGGTGGTGCGGCTGCACTTGCGGGATCTTTCCAGCAACTCAATCTGTCTCCAGACATGGTTGGGAAATTTATTCCAGTCGTGACTAATTACGTTAAACAAGCCAGTGGAGATGCATCGGCCGGTCTTCTGCAATCAGCTTTGGGTATGAGATAAAACGTTAGTGAATTTCAGATTTAAATGAATGTGTGATGTGTATCAAGTTGCTACACATCACACATTTAAAGATGCAACGAAATATCAAGCTTTAGAAGCCAATCCCGATATATCCGCCTGCTGTCATGCCACTTAAATTGATGCCGTCGGTTTTTCCAGCTGTTAAATGATAACGACCATCAATACCGATAAAAAAGTCTTTCCAGAAGTTGTAATCTATCCCTGCACCAAATTGCACGCCTGGAACGATATAAGTGATGGATTGAGATGGAGGGCTCAATACGTGAATACCCAAACCTGCTGGAATAATCCACGGTCTAATTTTTGATCCCTCAAAAAACTTAATTTTAGGCGATGCGGTTAAAGTAAATTGGCTGACGGTAACATTAATTGGATTTAAAGCGCCGCCAGCTAACATACTGGGTACGTTGCCAACTGCGCCATTACCGAGAACGTGTGAGCCGAATTGTTTGTATTCAAACATGAGTTCAGCAAATACAGTGGTTTTCGGAACAAAACCCCACATATCTCTGGTCAATGCCCAGTCAATACCTGCCCCTGCATACCAGCCGTTTTTACCGGCTTCATCTTGAGCACCGATCGGCAATACATCGCTTTTGATCGTAACGCCATCGCGTTGATTCATCATATGCGTAAAACCACCCCGGAAAAATAACATACGAGATTTTTCCGTTACATCACTACCAACTCTTTCTTGTAACTGAACCTTTTTCTGCTCCAATGTAGTAACTTTTTGTTCTGTTTGATCAGTCTTTTGCTGGATAGTGTTAACTTTTTGTGTAGCTTGTGACGATTCAGACTTTACTCGTTCAAGTTCTATCTGGATGGCTTGAAGCTTTTGCTCCAGTAGCCTAATACGATCAGCAGAAGTATCGCGCGCCCACGTAGACGGCGCCGCGACAGTCAATGCAATAACTGCCAAGCATGTTAGTGGGCGATGAAATGATGTTTTCTTTGAAAAAAAATGCATTGAGGCCTCCCTTCCTGTTTGTGCTGAAATAATTTATTTTCTTTTTGTTGCATCGAGATTAATCGATCTAGTAGTATATAGAAAATGTTTCTGCAGTCTATTTGATCTGGATCAACAAATGTTTTTTGACCTTAGCTTGAGTTGGGGTAGAAGACCAAGGTAAGCCATAAGTTGGTGCCGTTGATTTTTAGACAGAAAATGTATGATGAGTTGTGTTTTTGATATTTTCATATGCTTACTCACTGGTCGTATACAGAAATTTATAATTTTTCGATTTAACGTGACCTTAAAATTTTCATCAGGTGACATGCAGTCATTTAAACGGAAAAACTAAGGTTGATAAATGCGTCAATCAATCTTTTTTAACCGGCATTAAGATTTTAAATGAATGATACTCAAGAAATTATTGAAGCTTTGTTGAGATTTCGTGATGAACGAGATTGGGCGCAATTTCATAATCCTAAGGATCTTGCATTGGCATTAAATATCGAAGCGGCAGAATTATTAGAAACATTTTTGTGGAAATCTTCCGAGCAAGCAGATAGCGACGCGGTCAAAGAGGAATTGGCCGATGTGCTCGCCTTTGCATTTTTATTGACCGAAAAATACGGCTGGGACGTTAAAGAAATTGTATTCGAGAAGATGAAAAAGAATGCTTTAAAGTATCCGGTCGAGAAATCTATCGGACAAGCCAAAAAATACGACAAATTGTGATTCAAAAATGGGGAGTAGCTTAAGAAAGTTTGAATCAATTCCTGTCATCAAGCGTTAATTTTTTGTTTCGAGATTGAATCGCCACAACGAAACAACCTCAGATTTTCTCGCCGCATACAGAGGATCCGATGTGTCTGATGAACGCGGATGACTTGGTTTGATATCGCGTTTTTCCACAATATTTAATCCTGCATCTTTAATCATTTTCACAAGTTGGTCTTGTGTCCGCAATCCTAACTGCTCAGCGAAATCCGACATGATCAACCAAGCTTCACCCTTAGGTTTAAGGTAATTACTCACGTTGTCTAAGAAGCCGCTTAACATGCGGTTATCCAAGTCATAGATGGCATGTTCCAAAGGCGAACTTGGACGAGCCGGAAGCCATGGAGGATTGCAAACAATCAAATCAGCTTGCTGTTGTTTGGGAAAAAGGTCGCATTGAGTTATCTGTACTTGTTTTTGAAATCCTAAACGCGAAATATTTTGACGTGCGCAATCGACTGAACGAGAATCTTGATCAGTAGCAATAATGTGTTGAATTTTCCGCCGTGCCAGTAAAGCTGCAATAACACCTGTTCCTGTACCAATATCGAAAGCAGTAAAATCTTCGGTAATAGTGCTGGGTAATGGAGTTTCTGCTAATAATTGAAGATATTCTTGGCGAATCGGTGCAAAAACTCCGTAATGAGGATGAATTTTTCCATTCAGTACCGTAATGTCGACACCTTTCTTACGCCATTCGTGAGCGCCGATCAATCCTAATAATTCTCTGAGAGAGATGACATAAGGCTCATGATTTTCGCCATAAACTTGCATGCACGCGGAATGTACGTCTGGCGCACGCCGTAAGGGAATGCGATGATCCGTCTCAAAAGGTATCAATAGTTTGTCAAGTGTCCGTGCCCGTTGGGATTGTGCTTGCCGGTACAAATTAAATGTTTCGCGGGACGTTACGGCGATAGCCGGTTTTTTTGCATTTTTTTTATCGATGCGTTTGGCAATGGCATTGAGTAATTGACGTGCATTCTGGAAATCGCCTCGCCACAGTAATCCAGTCCCTTCACATGCTAAGTGGTAAGCGTCGTCGGCGGTTATTGTGTCATCAATAACTTGAATGCGTTTGGGCGGTGGTATGTTTTTTTCAGAATGCCAACGTGCACTTTGTTCTACGTCTGATTCACGCCAAACAATGTTAGAAAAATCATTCACAAAAGTAGCGGAAATAATTTAGCAGGGCTAGTCAATGGTATAAATGAATGAACAAAACTTAGGGCATTGGATGAGGCAGTCCCTGTACTTTAAAACCCGGTTTCATTCCTCTTTTTTTGAACCACCCTTGATTCATTTCTAACGCAAAACGGACCGGTTGATTTGAGCAATGGGGTTTTTCAGTTTCCGGTTCCATATCTCGCATGTTAACAATCGCACCATCGTCGCCAATAAAAGCGATGGTCAGCGGAATCAGTGTGTTGCGCATCCAAAAACAGCGTATTTCTAGCCGGTCATACACGAACAGCATGCCTTCATGATCACCCATGGATTGGCGATGCATCAGGCCCTGTGATTGCTGTTGATCTGTGCGAGCCACTTCGGCTTGTATGACATACATATGAAGCGACAATTCGATAGTAGGCAGACGCGGTTGTGGTCCTTGTTGAGCGTTAATTGTGGTAGATATTGTCAAGCAACACAAAAATACAATTGGCCAAATTAGTCGATATGCTGAGCGGCAACAAATGCTATTCATGATTTTTTGCATGGCGTTTTTTAGCAACATACTAAGGATAGGAGATTCTGACAAAAATGATGCATTATTCAAACTTTTTCAATCGCTAATTGTAGGGCTTGAAAAATCAAGCGATAGCTTTTGGGAGGTTTATTGGCTGCTCTCTCTTTATGAGTATTACGTATTAGCACTCGCAATTGTTGTAAGTCAACGGTGGGATATGTTTGCGCAAACTCCGTCAGTGCTGCCTCGTCGCTCAGTAATCGTTCTCGCCAACGCTCCAAATTGTGCAAGCGTGCCGTATGTTGCAACGATGTTTGATTCCATACGGCTAGTTTTTCTTGAATGGGCAAGACATCGACTTGCCGCATCAACTTACCAATGTATTGGAGTTGCCTGCGACGTGCGCCATGTTTATCGATGGTTCGCGCAAAACGAATGGCATCAGCTAGAATTTCCGGTAAATCGAATTCAGCGAGTTTTTTCGTATCCAGTTCAACCAATTGCTCTCCGATTTCTTGCAATGCATGCATGTCCTTTTTACGTTTGGTTTTGCTGGGAATGGTAGATTCATCACTCATTTCGTGAGAATCGCTATGTTCTTGTTGTGAAATATTGGACACGGTTGTCAGGCTGTATAATGCGGTGCTAGGAAGCTGCTATCATAACGCTTTTGCTTAGTGGTATTACAAGGATTTATTTTTAGTCTCCTTTTTCAGAAAATCTACTTATGAATGATCTTACCGTCTCAGACAATCGCTTTTCTTACTCGCTCAACACATTGGAACAAATTGCGCGTGATATATTGACCGAAGCTAAACAAGGTGGCGCGACTGCATGTGAAACCAATGTTACAGATGGTTTCGGCCAAACCGTTACTGTTCGTCAAAATGCGGTTGAAACAATTGAATATAATCGCGATAAAGGTTTGTCGGTAACCGTATACATAGGTCAAAAGCGTGGCAATGCCAGCACTTCGGATTTTTCCCCCAAAGCTATTCGTGATACGGTTGCGGCGGCTTTATCCATTGCACGCTACACCGCTGAAGACGACTGCGCGGGATTGGCGGAAAAAACACAGTTAGCTCATCACTATCCGCAGTTGGATTTATATTTTCCTTGGCAATTATCTGTTGAGCAAGCGATTGAATTAGCGAAAGATTGTGAACAAGCAGGTTTTGCAGCCGATGCTAGAATTACTAATTCGGAAGGAGCGACGGTATCAACGAGTCAATCGCAGTTTATTTATGCCAACAGCCTGGGTTTTATGGGTGGTTATCCGGTATCGCAACATAGTGTGAGTTGTGCATTGATCGCGGAGCAGAACGATAGCAAGCAACGCGATTATTGGTATAGCGTTGCACGAGATGCAGCAGATTTAGAGTCGGCCAAAGAGATTGGCCGTAAAACAGGGATGCGAAGCGCAGCCCGCCTGGGGGCGAAAAAAATCGCTACTTGTGAAGTACCGGTATTGTTTGAAGCGCCTATCGCATCGAGCTTAATCGGGCATTTTGCTGCTGCGATTAGCGGCGGCAGCTTGTACCGAAAATCTTCCTTTCTTCTGAACAGTATAGGTCAGCAAGTTTTTGCGCCGCATGTGCAGATTTTAGAATCTCCGCATCTCCATAAAGGACTTGGTAGCAGTTCATTCGACGAGGATGGTGTGGCGACGGTAGAACGAAAAATTGTCGAAAATGGTATCGTGCAAGGCTATTTTTTGAGTAGTTATTCAGCACGTAAGCTGAAAATGACGACCACGGGTAACGCTGGCGGTACGCATAATTTGATGATACAAAGCACCAACACGCTAGATATTGCTGGATTGTTAGAAAAAATGCAGACAGGTTTGTTGGTGACCGAGTTGTTAGGACATGGTGTCAACGGAGTAACCGGAGATTATTCGCGGGGCGCATCCGGGTTCTGGGTGGAAAAGGGACGCATTGCCTATCCTGTTGAAGAAATTACCATTGCTGGCAATTTGAAAGATATTTATCGCGGCATTGTGGCAATTGGTAATGATGTGGTTGTACGAGGAGCTAAACAAAGCGGTTCGATTTTGATTGACCGGATGACTATTGCCGGTAATTAATCGTTATCAATAGTTAGGATTATTGATTGACTTTTATTTTCTAACAATACTGGAAGCAATGACGGTTATGCTATTTGTCGATAGGGTCCGAATTTTTGAATTATTCTCATAGAATTTTGCTAAAGCAGCGTGATTCTATTATTATCAACAACCTGTTTACACATGATAGTCATGAGAGTCTTAGATGAAAAAAAATTTTTTAGCCGTTTTATTTATCACAGTTTTTGGGCTGGTAGCATTTCCAGCTTGGTCGAATAATCCAGATCTAGCACCGGATAAACTTGTTGAAAAAACTGTTCATGAAGTGATTGATGTCATTCAAAAAGATGACGATCTGAAAAATGGTAATAAAGAAAAATTACTAAATTTGATCGAAACAAAGATTTTGCCGCACTTCAATTTTAATCGTATGACCCAATTGGCGATGGGACAACATTGGTCGACTACTACTCCAGATCAGCAGAATAGATTGGTCGATGAATTCAGGACTTTGTTGGTTCGTACTTACTATAACGCTTTGAATACTTATTATAATGAAACCATTAAAGTAAACCCTTTGCCAGCTTTGGGCGATAAAGGCGATGCGGTTGTTAGAAGCGTGGTCATTCAAGGAAACGGAAAACAGCCTGTGCCAATCGATTACAGCATGGAGAAAAAAACTAACGGCTGGAAGGTTTATGACGTGACGGTTGCCGGTGTGAGTTTGGTAACGAATTACCGTGGTTCTTTTAATAGCCAAGTGCGTAAAAACGGTATCGATGGTTTGATTAAAACACTGTCTGACAAAAACAAATCGTTAGAAGGCAAATAATCGTTTATCTATTGGCGTATTGATTTAATTTATGGTCGTTTTTGAAAACAAAATGATAGTTGTGCAAGGTCCTGCGACCATTGATAACATTACTGCTTTAACCAAGCAGGGGCTGTCTATGCTCGATCAGGTCGCTTGTATTGTCGACTTAAGTCAGGTGACAGAAGTGGACTCCACCATTATCAGCATGTTTTTGGAATGGTTGCGCGCAGCGCATCAAAGTAGCTTCGAGTTAAACTTCATCAATATGCCATCGAGCGTAGCTAGCCTAATTCAACTGTACGGCATAACGGAAATCATTCCTGCTGGAAAAAATTCTGTATGAGTCATTGTCCGGCTTTTGAAGCTCAAGTTGTATTCATCGACACAAACTCGCTTCAATAAGCATAACAATTACTGTTATGACGTTTGCGCAAACTTCTGAATGTTGCCAGCAATTGAAATTTCCGAGGTATATAAAACCTACGGTAAGTTGCCTGTTCTGCTAGATGTCAATCTGGAGATTCGACAGGGCGAGTTTTTTGCGTTGCTAGGACCCAATGGCGCCGGTAAAACGACCTTAATTAGTATTATTGCGGGATTAACTTTAGCGACCAGCGGCTCTATTCGGGTCATGGGTTATGACGTTGTCACGCAATATCAGAATGCACGGCGAAACTTGGGGATAGTCCCGCAAGAATTGGTGTTTGATCCGTTTTTTACCGTGCGTGAAATACTTCAAATTCAATCAGGTTATTACGGAATCAAGCAGAATTCGGATTGGATTGACGAAATCCTGGAAAGATTAGATTTGGCTCAAAAAGCCGATGACAATATGCGTAGTTTGTCGGGTGGCATGAAGCGACGTGTGTTAGTTGCTCAAGCGTTAGTACACAAACCGCCCGTAATTATTCTTGACGAACCTACCGCTGGCGTTGATGTGGAGCTGCGTCAAACATTATGGGAGTTTATCAAGCAACTCAATTGTGATGGCCACACCGTTGTGCTGACCACACATTATCTGGAAGAAGCCGAAACGCTTTGCAGTCGTGTTGCAATGCTCAAGCAAGGACAAATTATCGCATTGGATACGACAAAAAATTTGATCAACAAGATTTCGCATGGTTACGCTGTACAATTGCGCTTGCAACCGGATGTTTTGCCGTCAGAGTTGAAATTGTTACAGATAACGCATGGCAATGGAATCGTTGAGCTGCATTTGGAAAGCTATCAGCAGCTAGAGGTTGTTTTGGCTTCGCTGCGCACGGCTGGCATCCAAGTCCAAGAATTGCGTTTGCAACAACCTGATCTGGAAGATGTCTTCGTATCAATGATGAAAAACAATGCGACTGAAGTGCAATGACAGCTTTTTTAACGTTATTTCATAAAGAACTATTACGTTTTTGGAAGGTGAGTTTCCAAACAGTTTTAGCTCCGATGGTTTCGACATTGTTATATTTACTGATTTTTCTGCAGGTATTGGACGCTCAGCGAGAAGTTTATCCTGGCATTCCGTATACCATTTTTTTGATACCCGGTTTGGTGATGATGGCGGTGATTCAAAATGCTTTCGCCAATTCTTCGTCGAGTATGATCCAGTCCAAAATCAGTGGAAACATTGTGTTTATTTTGTTATCGCCCCTTACGTATCAACAGATTTTTTTTGCTTATGTGTTGGCTTCAATCGCTCGTGGCTTGCTGGTAGGGCTTGGTGTTTATATCGTGACACTGATATTTTTTGAGATACCATTACATTTGCCGCTGTGGGCATTACTGTTTGTCATGTTGGGTAGCGCTATTCTGGGCGCACTGGGTTTGATTGCTGGAATTTGGGCAGACAAATTTGATCAATTGGCGGCTTTTCAAAATTTCATTATTCTGCCGCTTAGTTTTCTATCCGGTGTGTTTTATACTATTCATGCGCTACCTGCAGGCTGGCAGTATCTTTCCCATTTAAATCCTTTTTTTTATATGATTGATGGGTTTCGTTACGGTTTTTTCGGGGTGTCGGATATTTCGCCATATGTTAGCCTGCTGATTGTGGCAATATGCTTATTTGCGATTTCAGTTTACGCGATTCGATTACTCAAAACGGGTTACAAGTTACGTCACTAAAAGATAAAAAGGAAGAAGATATGGTTACTGCAGAACAAGTCAAAATTTTTATAGAATCAGCGTTACCTTGCGAATATGTGGGAGTACAAGGTGATGATGGCAAGCATTTTCAAGCGTATATCGTGAGTAAGCAATTTCACGGAAAAAGCATGGTTCAACAGCATCAGTTAGTTTATAAATCGCTTGGAGATCGTATGAAACAAGATATCCATGCACTTTCAATGCGAACGTTTACACCCGAGGAATGGGCAACTCATCAAGCTTGATCGTTTACCAAATACTGATGACAAATAGCGCTAGCGTTATTATTGACTAGTAATAGATTATCGCTCAATCGCTATCATCTAAATTTTTTCTAATTTTGCTTCGAATTCCATTGTTTAGAATATTAGGTGCCATTGCCGGCTATTTTGCGCTCGGATTTTTCGGTATTTTCATAGGCTACTTCATCGGTAGCATTTTAGATCGTATGCGCATGCTCGGTGCAGCGGGCATGAATCCCTTTACTGCAGTGCGCCGACAATCAGTTTTTCTTGAAACCGTATTCGTTTTGATGGGCGCTTTAGCTAAATCAGATGGCCGTGTTTCAGAAACAGAAATATCGCATGTTGAACAATTCATGCAGAAATTGAGAATGGATGCTCAGCATCGTCTAAAGGCAATCGAGCTCTTTAAGCAAGGCGCCAAGGTCGATTACGATGTACATCCGCAACTGAATGAATTTATCGCAGTATGTGGCTATTCAGATAATCTAAAAGAAATGCTGCTGGTTTATCTTGTGATCTTGGGGTTATCAGATGGTCAACTCAATACAAATGAACGGGGTATACTAGAAATTATTGCCAATAGACTCGGTTACGGCGCTGACGCGCTTGATCAACTGATCGATATGGTGATGAATCGGGCGCATTTCGCGAGCGGGCAAGCAACTTCTGAAAATGCGCTCGAGGATGCTTACAAAGCATTAGGCGTTGAAAAAACGAGCTCGGACGAAGAGGTTAAGCGGGCGTATCGTAAATTAATGAGCCAATACCATCCAGATAAACTGATGGGACAAGGGGTTCCAGAAGACATGATTGCCGTCGCTACGGAGCAAGCAAAAGAAATTCAAACTGCGTACGATTTGATCAAAAAGAACCGCGACAAGGTTCATAAGTAATTTTTTATCTAATACAGACCATTAAAAAATTTTTGCTGACGTCTTTTTATCAATCGAAAGATTTGATGTATCTTTATTCAAGAAATCATAAAAATGCAGTGCGTGGCATGAATTAATTTGGCAGAATTGGATTATTTAAGAGTAGCCTTTTACTTATCGGGGGAATAAATGAAATACAAAAGTCTGCAAGAGTTCAGTGACTATGTTACTGAACGCAATCCAAATCAGCCAGAATACATGCAAGCTGTTACTGAAGTCATTGAAAGTTTGTGGCCTTTTATCATAGAGCATCCACGTTATGCGGAACATGGTTTGTTAGACAGGCTTGTGGAACCCGAACGTGTCATTATGTTTCGTGTCTCTTGGATTGATGATCATGGTGAAGTCCGCGTGAATCGTGGTTACCGTATCCAGCATAGTTCATCCATTGGTCCTTACAAAGGAGGCATCCGTTTTCATCCATCGGTAAATCTATCCATCCTTAAGTTCCTTGCGTTTGAACAAACATTCAAAAATGCTTTAACCACATTGCCAATGGGTGGTGGTAAAGGGGGGGCTGACTTTGATCCTAAAGGAAAAAGTCCCGGAGAAGTGATGAGATTTTGCCAAGCCTTTATGAGTGAATTGTTCCGTCATATTGGTTCTGATACAGACGTGCCTGCGGGTGATATCGGTGTGGGAGGGAGAGAAGTCGGCTTCATGGCGGGTATGATGAAAAAACTGTCCAATCGTGCGGATTGTGTTTTTACCGGAAAAGGGCTCAGTTTTGGCGGTTCATTGATACGACCTGAAGCAACCGGTTATGGTACCGTGTATTTTGCTCAGGAAGTATTGAAACATGTCGGACGTTCATTAGAAGGTATGCGTGTTTCGGTTTCTGGTTCTGGCAATGTGGCGCAATTTGCGGTTGAAAAGGCGATGGCGCAGGGTGCTAAAGTCGTAACCGTATCGGATTCCAGCGGAACAATCGTGGATGACAACGGTTTTACACCAGAAAAATTGGCTGAATTGTCAGAAGTCAAAAATCATTTGTATGGCCGTTTGGATGAATACGCTAGGCGTGTCAATGTTCCTTTTTTACCAGGCGTCAAGCCTTGGCATGTGCCTGTTGATGTTGCTTTGCCGTGTGCAACGCAAAATGAAATTACCGGAGAGGATGCACAAACCTTGGTTAAAAATGGCGTGATTTGTGTTGCAGAAGGTGCCAATATGCCGTCTACCGCTGAAGCTGTAGAATGTTTCCTGCATAATAAGGTACTTTATGCGCCGGGCAAAGCAAGTAATGCCGGCGGTGTCGCAACATCTGGCTTAGAAATGAGTCAAAATGCAATTCGCTTATCCTGGACGCGCGAAGAAGTTGACTCACGTTTGAAAGATATCATGTGGGCAATACATAACTCGTGCCTAAAATACGGTACCAAACCCGATGGTAGCGTTAACTATGTAGACGGTGCCAACATTGCCGGTTTTGTTAAAGTAGCAGATGCTATGTTGGGACAAGGTGTTGTTTAATGGATAGTCGAATCAATTTCTAGTAAAACACGGTTATCAATATTTGATGCAGCTCAATTATTATTACGATCATTAGTTAATGAAAAGTTATCTTTTTGCCTTAATGATTCTGTGTTTTGCTGCATCATCACTGGCAAATCAGGATAGCGACTTTCTGGCTGCACGTGATGCGTTCCAAAAAGGCAATATTCAGCTTTTAAATAGTTATGCCACAAGGCTAGAAAAACATGTTTTGTGGCCTTATGTCGATTATTTCCAGCATCGTAGCGTAATCAATACTGTTGATTCGACCACGATTCGCAATTTTCTATCGCGCTACGAAGGAAGTTTGGTCGCTGATCGCTTACGCGGTGATTGGCTGAAAGTACTAGGAAAATCCCGCCAATGGCAAGTGTTTGATGCCGAATATCCCTTAGTCGTTAACAAAGACACCGAATTGCAGTGTTATTACTATCAACGTCATTTGGATATCAAGAATGTCGCTGTTATCGCGGAAGTTCGCGCTTTATGGTTTACTTCCAACATACTCGATAGTTGTTCGCCTGTATTTCAAGCTTTGATCGATAGCGGTCAAATTTCTCTGAGCGATATCTGGAAAAGAATCCGAGTGGCTTTGGCAGAAGGTAAAACAACCGCAGCTATTCGTATTAGCCGATATCTGTCAAATGCGAATGAAACACTTAATCTCAAAGAATTAGATCGTGCAGCGAGAAATCCCAAAAAATACCTAGATGCTATTCATGGTCAGGTGAATTCACGTAGCGCTCGAGAAATTGCTTTGTTTGCACTATTGCAGTTGTTACGAAATGATATTGATCAAGCTTTTTCGCAATGGCAGAAAGTAAAAAATCGCCTGCCTGCGTCGGACCGTTCCTATTTTCTGGTTAAACTTGGATACCGTGCTGCGATGCGGCATGATCCGAGGGCTCTAAGCTGGTTTAAAGAAGCACAAAATAATATACAACCCTATCCTGCATCCGATAAAGCATTAGGATGGCATGTACGTGCCGCATTACGTGCTCGAAATTGGAACGAAGTTCTCACTGCTATTTCCCGTATGTCTTCTGGTGAACAGCAGTTTGATAACTGGCGCTATTGGAAAGCGCGTGCTTTAAAAGAAAAAAAACAAATCGCGGATGCTCAAGCGATCTTGACTTCTCTCAGTGAAGAGCATAGCTTCTATGGGCAATTAGCCAAAGAGGAGCTGGGTAAAGAGCTCTACTTCGTAGATAAAAGCTATCAAACCAGCAGTCGGGACGTCTCCGCAATGTCGCAAAGACCTGGAGTACAAGCAACCATAGCTTTTGCACGTATGAATTTGCGTACTGAAGCTTATCTTGAATGGAGTTGGACAGTACGTGGCTTCTCTGACCCCGAGTTACTGGCCGCAGCAGAGGTTGCTCGTCGCAGCGGACTCTATGATCGATCGATTAATACTGCTAACCGTACTGTATCGCAGCACGATTTTAAAATGCGCTATCCATTTCCTCATCGAGAAATCATGCAAAATGTTCTTCATCCCTATGGACTAGATGAGGCCTTGGTGTATGGATTGATTCGGCAAGAAAGTCGTTTTATTACGGATATCAGATCTAATGCAGGCGCAGCAGGATTAATGCAACTGATGCCCGCGACAGCCAACTGGGTTGCGAAGAAGTTGGGAATGAATAATTTTCATCAGTACATGTTGGCGGATGTGAATACCAACTTGCAGTTGGGTGTCTATTATTTGAATCATGTACTCATCAGTTTAGACAACCAGCCTGTGCTTGCGCTGGCTGCATATAACGCGGGTCCAAGTCGGGCGAGACGTTGGCGTGATGATGTCAGTACACTGGAAGGTGCAATTTATGCAGAAACCATCCCTTTTAATGAAACGCGTGATTACGTTAAAAAAGTCATGGAGAATGCAATGTATTATGCAAAAGTTCTTAATCCTGGACAAAAATCACCATCGCTGAAGCAACGTCTCGGATTTATTTCGCCCAAATAGTCAGTTACGCTGTTCAGCAGAATCTTTCTTAAAGGCAGACTAATGAAGGATGTCGTTATCTTAAGTGGCGTTCGTACTGCGATCGGAGAATACGGCGGTTCACTTAAATCGATTGCACCAACCGATTTGGCGGCTAAAGTAGTACATGAAGCCGTATCTCGGGCGCAGATTGACCCCAGCGAGATAGGACATTTGGTTTTTGGTAATGTCATTCATGGGGAGGCCCGTGATATGTATCTCGCCAGAGTTGCCGCTATCAATGGCGGATTGTTGCAGCATACTTCGGCGCTTACGGTTAATCGTTTGTGCGGAAGTGGATTACAGGCCATTATTTCCGCAAGCCAAACTATTTTGTTAGGTGATACGCAAGCAGCCATTGCCGGAGGAGCTGAGTCGATGAGTCGAGCTGGTTTTTTGCTTCCGTCATTGCGTTGGGGGCAGCGGATGAATGATGCTGCTGCTATCGATATGATGGTGGGTGCTTTGACCGATCCATTTGATGCTATACACATGGGAATTACCGCCGAAAATATTGCCGAGAAATGGCATATTACCCGAGAGCAACAAGATGAATTTGCAGTTGAAAGTCATCAGCGCACGATGCATGCAATTAAAAAAGGATATTTTAAAAGTCAGATCGTTCCGATTGAAATTATCGCAAATAAAGAAAAAACTCTGTTTGATACCGATGAGCATCCTCGCGCCAATGCCAATCTGGCGCAGTTGGCTAAACTGAATGCTGTTTTTAAAAGAGGGGGAACTGTTACGGCCGGAAATGCCTCTGGCATTAACGATGGCGCAGCCGCATTGGTTTTAATGGAAAGTAAAGCGGCAGAAAAACGAAATTTAAAACCGTTAGCCCGATTAGTATCTTATGGGCATGCAGGAGTTGATCCCAAATATATGGGGATTGGCCCTGTTCCCGCAGTTCAACACGCGCTAAAACGTGCGAAACTTAAACTTTCCGATATTGACGTAATCGAATCCAATGAAGCCTTTGCCGCACAAGCTTGTGCTGTGATGCAAGAATTAGGTTTGGATCCTAAAAAAACCAATCCAAACGGCGGTGCGGTAGCATTGGGACATCCCATTGGTGCGACAGGTAGCATTTTAACGATCAAAGCAATTTATGAATTGCATCGCTGTCAAAATCGTTATGCGTTAGTGACAATGTGTATCGGTGGTGGGCAAGGCATTGCCGCTATTTTTGAACGGCTTTAATAAAACACATTTACACTATGATTCTATTGTGTTTCTTATTATTTTACGAAACCTCGATGATCATCTTTAATAGACCCTACTAAACCATGTATAACTTATTGTTTATCATCTCGATATTTGTAGCATCTCTAGCATTTGCAGAAATGGATATCAAAAAAATCCCTACGCCTGATGAAGTCAAGAATGCCGAAATTCTGCGATTGGAAGGAAACATGGCGAGGCTTTCTCAAGAATCTCAGGCTGCCTACCAACAGTTTTTAATGACGCAAGAAATGCGTCGTAATGAACTGGCAATGCCTGTTGATCCCATGCCTTTCAATCCTACCGGTAAAAGCATCCCAGTCCCTAATTACGATGATATGATTCAACGAAGAAAAGACAAAGATGAACGCCTCCAGAAATATAATCAGGATTTAGATCAATTGTATTCGCGTTATCAATCGTTAGAGGCGGAAAGAGAAGAAATTTTTCAGAAAATTAAATTGCTAGAGCAAAAAAGAGCTGAATAATGATGTTCTTATGAGGTTTCTGAGGAATTCAGTGTATTTGCTTTGTTTTGTGTCGTCATTGGCAGAATCCTGCCTTGAGAAATCTCATCATCTGGATTGAACCATGCCAGTTTGGCATGTAATTGCACTACTTGGCCTACGATGATTAAAGTTGGCGCCTTAAGATTGTTTGCTTTCGCAAGCTCTGGCAATGTATTCAGCGTACCCGTCACGACTTTCTGGTTCTGTGTCGTGCCTTGCTGGATGATTGCCGCAGGTGTTTCTGAGAGTAAACCATGATTGATCAGTTGCTGACATAGAACCGTTAGTCCGAGCAGTCCCATATATATCACGATGGTTTGATTGGGTTTCGCAAGTGTCGCCCAATCCAAATCGATGCTGTTGTCTTTCAAGTGTCCCGTGACGAAAATACAGGATTGTGCATATTCACGATGTGTTAATGGAATTCCTGCATAGGCCGCAACGCCTGAGGCAGCCGTAATGCCAGGCACTACTTGAAAAGGGATGCGATAAGATGCCAAGGTTTCAATTTCTTCACCACCACGACCAAAGATGAACGGGTCACCTCCTTTTAATCGCAGTACGCGCTTTCCTTCCTGAGCCAATCGCACCAACAATTGATTGATGGATTCTTGTTGCATCACATGGTAATTGCGCTCTTTTCCGGCATAGATACGCACAGCATCCCGTCGCACCAGATCGAGAATTTCAGGTGAGACTAAACGGTCATAAACCACTACATCAGCTTGTTGCATCAATCTCATGGCTCTAAAAGTCAATAAATCAGGATTGCCAGGACCTGCGCCGACTAAATACACTTCTCCTTTAGGGGGGGCATCCACTTCGGATTGTAACGATTGCAACAAATAGTCCTCCGCAGCCTGATCTTTGCCTGATAAGATCATTTCTGTAAAAGGGCCTTGCAATATTTTTTCCCAAAAGAATCGTCTTTTCTCGGTATTTTTAAAATGTTGCTTGACCGGGTCTCGAAATTTTCCTGCCATCTTTGCGAGTCGACTGTATGCTGAGGGTATCCATGTTTCTAACTGTGCTCGTAACAACCGTGCGAGTACGGGCGCTTGTCCACCGCTCGAGATCGCAATCAGTAGTGGAGATCGATCGACGATCGATGGCATGATGAAAGTGCATAACTGCGGGTTATCAACGACATTGACAGGAATGTTACGTTCTTGAGCCGCTTGGGATACTAACTGGTTTAGCGAATCATCATCGGTCGCCGCGATGACTAATACAAAGTCTGCCAAATGGATTGGCTGGAAATCTTGGCCAAGATGTTCGATCCGTTGTTGTGTGCAAAAATCCGTCAGAGCTGAGTTTAACTGTCGCGCTACAACATAAACCCGAGCCCCCGCCCGAAGCAACATTGTAATTTTACGTGTAGCAACTTCGCCGCCTCCAACCACTAGGCACGGTTTATTTTTAAGCGTTAAAAAAACAGGTAAGAAATCCATGCTGGAAACTCTACCTGAGCAGTGTTAAGAAAGAAAGTGGCTTACAAATATAAAAGCAGATCCATCAGTTATCTTGGATCTGCTTTTAAGCTAGGCTTGCAGTAATAAAAAGCGAGAAATTACAAACTGGATTCCAATTTAAGAATATCTTCCAATTTGATGTTGACGCCTGAACCTTTGAACACCGTGCCCAGTTTTCTCTTTTGCATATGTTCTAAGTTCAAGTGATAAACTTCTTTCGAGAGTGGAAAATATTTTACTTCAGTAACGAGTTTTTCAGCATTACTCATATAAAATTTAACAAACTCATCGACTTCGGGTTTGTCTGCTGATTTTGCATTGATGTAAATAAAGATAGGGCGAGAGAGTGGTTTATAACTGTTGTTTTCGACAGTTGCAGCGGAAGGTAGCACACCACCTGTACCACTATCGACGGCAACGGCGTTGACTCGTTTACTATTTTCTGTGTAATAAGCGAAGCCGAAAAAACCAAGTGCATAAATATCACTCGCGACACCTTGTACTAAAACGTTGTCATCTTCCGATGCAGTAAAATCACCACGGCTCGACTTAGCTTTCCCTACAATAGCTTCGGTGAAATATTCGAAAGTACCAGAATCTGCACCGGCACCATACAATTTAATCTTTTTCTCTGGCCAAGCAGGGTTAATTTGATTCCATTGCGTAATTGTTCCTTGTGCTGCAGGTTCCCAAATTTTCTTTAATTCCTCGACAGTAATGGTTTTACTCCAAGTGTTTTTGGGATTAACCACCACGGTTAATGCGTCATAAGCGATCGGCATTTCGATAAATTGGACGCCTTGTTCTTTACAAGCCTCCATTTCTGCAACCGTGATGGGACGAGAAGCGTTGACGACATCGATTTCATTGCGACAGAATTTCTTGAATCCACCCCCAGTACCTGATATGCCCACGGTAACACGAATAGCACCTTTTTTAGCTGTTTGAAAATCTTCTGCAACTGCTTCAGTGATCGGAAATACGGTACTGGATCCATCAACTTTAACGATAGGACTTGCGTTAACCGAAGTAATTGAAACTAATGTGCTGACAACGATGCCATTTATTAGTACTTTAGGGTTAAATATAGAAAACATGCTTTCTCCAATAAACAAAAAATTAAACGAGTCATTCCCCAATATCAATAATATTGCAAGATTGTTACAAAATTATGACTAATTCTCGTAAATCCTTATGTTGAACAAACGATCTGATGAATCTATCAGCGCACAATAGCGATGATCAGCTATTAGCGATAATTCATGACCTTACAATTGCGCGTTGTTCTTGGAATAAGACCGTTGAATCAATGGACTTTCTTTTCCCCGATCAAATGTAATGAATCTTGTTTGCTTTGATTCAGCAAGTGCCATTTACGAATCAGTGCCATCGTGATAGACACGAACAATCCGAAAGCAACGATGACTACATAAATATGCACCTCAAACCATACCAATAGGGCATAAACAGACAGCATCGTAAGAATACTCAAGTTTTCATTAAAGTTTTGCACCGCGATCGAATGCCCAGCTCCCATAAGGATATGTCCACGATGTTGCAATAATGCATTCATCGGCACAACAAAAAAGCCAGCCAATGCACCGATAATCATCAACAAAACGATTGCAATCCACAGATTTGTCACCATGGTCATGGTCATTACGACAATACCCATGGCAATTCCTAATGGAATCACCTTAACCGACTGTCGCAAAGAAATCCATCGAGCAGCGAGTACCGCTCCCACAGCTATTCCTAGCGCCACAACACCTTGCAACTGAGCGGCTTGATTTAAAGGATAATTTAAAGCAGCTTCAGCCCATTTCAATACAATGAATTGCAGCGTTGCGCCGGCGCCCCAAAATAAAGTGGTAACCGCCAAAGAAATTTGACCTAATTTATCAGTCCATAACAATTTTAAACAATGACCAAATTCATGAATGAGAAACAAAGGATTTTTGTTGGGAAGACGATGATCTACCCCGGTATTAGGGATATATAAATTAAAAATAGCCGCAATGGCATAAAGAATCGCGACTATCAAAATGCTACTTTCAATAAAATTGTCGATGCCTGTTCCAATCAGAGGAAAATCAAAACTAAGCAAAGTATTCGCAACGCTTGGCGTAATTAAAGTACCTCCTAATACCGTTCCTAGCACGATTGAAGCTACCGTCAGTCCTTCGATCCAGCCATTGGCGATCACAAGTTTTTCGGGTGGCAATAATTCGGTCAGAATTCCGTATTTTGCTGGTGAATATGCTGCGGCCCCTAAGCCCACAACCGCATATGCTGCTAATGCCGAGTATTGATGTGATGCAAGAAATAACAACCCACAGCCGATGACTTTAATGGAGTTACTGACAAACATGACCCTGCTTTTAGGCATGGAATCAGCAAATGCGCCTACAAATGGAGCTAAAATCACATAAAATAAAACGAAAACAAATTTTAAAATCGGAGTTAAATGAGCCGGCGCATGCAAATCAATTAACAAAGCAATTGCAATCACTAACAGCGCATTATCGGCCAACGATGAAAAAAACTGCGCCGTCATAATTGTGTAAAAACCACGTTCCAAATTAATTCCCCATATTTTTCAAAATGTATTGATAGTGACTACTTATTTCTATTCAGTGAAATCTAGCTGCAGATATTTGATACGCCTGTTGGTAATTGAAAATTCATTTACCAGCATTTAGTGAATAACGTCATTTGATAGACCAATTTAGTTTATTATTTATTGAGAATAATAACACTTACTTTCATTTATTTTCGTAATAAAATTCGATGTCACGCCCTACTCAAGCCTCAATTAATTTATCTGCCTTAACACATAATCTATTGGTAGCCCGCCAATACGCTCCAAATTCTCGTATCATGGCGGTTATTAAAGCCGATGCCTACGGCCATGGACTTCTGGCAACTGCAACAGCATTGAAAGATGCCGACGGATTTGCTTTGTTAGAATTGGATGCAGCCATTTCTTTGCGAGAAGCTGGATTCAAACAACCTATCGTATTATTAGAAGGCTTTTTCTCGATCAACGAATTGCATTTGCTCCACCAATATCAGCTTACTGCCGTCATTCATCAGAGCGAGCAGGTCAGTATGCTGTTATCTTCAAAAAACCGTAATCTCGGTTTGTTTTTAAAAATAAACACCGGCATGAATCGTTTGGGATTAAAGCCCGAACAATTCTTATATAACATTAAAAAATTACAAGAGCATGACTATGCGAGTAATGTGACGTTGATGACGCATTTTGCATGCGCAGATGATTCCGGCCAGAAAGAAAGCGTTCTTGAGCAATTACAGTGTTTTCAATCTTGTACGCAACAGTATCCTTATCCCATGTCACTTGCAAATTCGGCGGCATTGGTACGGTATCCTGAAACCCATGGCAATTGGGTTCGTCCGGGGATTTTATTGTACGGTGCTTCACCATTTCCTGATCAAACGGCTGACGATCTCAATCTCAAATCGGTGATGACATTATCGAGTAAAATCATTGCGATTCAAGCTTTAAAAGCTGGAGATAGAGTAGGCTATGGAGGATCTTTTCATGCGTCTCGGTCGATGCGCATTGGTATTGTTGCGTGTGGTTATGCTGACGGTTACCCTCGTCATGCCCCAACGGGAACGCCTGTATTAGTGGATAATCAGCCGAGTAGATTGCTAGGGAGAGTTTCGATGGATATGTTAACAGTGGATCTTACGGATATTCCAAACGCAACGATTAATAGCTCAGTAGTTCTTTGGGGAAACGGAATACCCGTCGATAAAATAGCTAATCGCTCTAATACGATCAGCTATGAATTGCTATGCGCGTTAGCGCCACGAGTAGAAAGAACCGTTGCGGCATAATCAGTGCTTCAATTAGTCCTTGCTACTCGAGGTTAACTCAATAACTTGGAAAGTTACTCAACTTTAGCTTTGCTACGTAAATCTTGTACTACTGTGCCAAACTCACGTTGTAACACACGTTGTTGAATATTTTGTTTCACTTCTTCAAAAGGTGGGACAGTCATAGGACGTGTATCCATCAATTGAATGACATGCCATCCAAACGAAGTTTGAACGGGTTGATCCGTTAAACTGCCTTTTGACAATTTTACTAATGCTTCTGAGAATGGTCTAACATAAGCCGCTGGTGGACTCCAATTAAGCTCGCCTCCATTGGCTTTGCTTCCCTCGTCTAAAGATTTTTCCTCAGCAATTTTTGCAAAATTACCGCCTTTTTTGAGATTGGCAATAATATCTTTAGCCGTATTTTCGTTGTCTACAAGAATATGGCGCGCTTTATATTCTTTGTCGCCCATTTGCACCTTAAGCATGTCGTATTCTTTGCGCAGTGTTTCTTCGCTTACTTTATTGTGTTTAATATAGTCTGCTTGATACGCTCTAACCAGCACCGCTTGACGCGCTATTTCTGTTTGTGCAACAACTTCTGGATCCTTATCTAATTTCTTTTTGAGTGCTTCTTGTGCAATGATTTCTTCAGCAATCAGATTCTCACGCAGTGCTTTACGCATTTCAGGTCCATCAGTTTGTCCTTGCGCGACGGCTGCTTTAACCATTAAATCAAGACGTGATTGCGGAATCGCAACGCCATTTACTTTTGCTACCGCAGCAGCTTGAACTGATAGCGTTGCAAAACATAGAATACTGCCTAACATTAATTGCGAAAATTTCTTCACACGCATGGAATTTCCTTTTTTGAGAGATTGAAATAAATTTATATTCACGAATATATTCAACTGCAAAAGTATACGCTTTAACTGATTGAACGTGAATCTTTATACGATAGATTTGATGCTTGATTCGACTAAAAGATCCTAAAGAATTTTGTTTTTATGCATAAATATCATGTTGGGAATACTTTCTTGAAAGGTTTTACCGACACTTTTGCATAAACACCCGCACTCACATACGGATCTGCTTCTGCCCAAGTTTTTGCGGCATCAAGAGAATCAAACTCTGCCACGATCAGGCTACCGGAAAATCCTGCTGGACCTGGATCTAAACTATCAATGACTGGATGTGGACCTGCCAAAATCAAACGTCCTGCTTCCTGCAGGAGCTGAAGCCTTTTCAGATGCTCTGAACGAACACTCATTCTTTTTTCTAAACTGTTTGGAACATCTTCACCACAAATTGCGTATAACATCATTCCTTCTCATTTTTTTTAAGTATGTTTTTCCCTGTTTCATCAACATCCTGTGCATTAACCAAGGAAGTATTCGAGTCATCTTTAAGGTATTTATTTAACATCAATATTTGTCCCACAATAAAAACCAGCATAAGCCCCGTAGCGCCAAATAATTTGAACGATACCCAAGTATCAATCGGAAAGTTGAATGCCACGTACAAATTGATTAACCCCATGACGACAAAAAAGATAATCCAACTGATATTTAATTGATTCCAAACTGGAATTGGCAATGCCATTTGTTTTTCCATCATCGTTTGTATCAGATTTTTTTTGAAGATTACATTTGAAACAAGTAACCCCGTTGCAAATAACCAATACAATACGGTTGGTTTCCATTTGATGAATGTTTCATCTTGTAACACCAAGGTAGCTCCACCAAAAACAATGATAATCATCAAATTGATCCACATCATTTTCTCTATTTGACGATGTCGCCACCATACCCACAGTATCTGTAATATTGAAGCAGCAATCGCTACTGCTGTGGCAACAAAAATATCGTAAAGTTTAAATGCTACAAAAAATAAAATGACAGGAAAAAGATCGAAGAAAAATTTCATAGTCGAATTGACGGAATATTGGTGAAATGAAGCTCAAGAATTTCTACTATTGATAAGTACTTACATTAATATCGGTGGTAAACGAGACGTAAGCGAATTTTTTTCGATAGTAGCTGCTCCGAGCAGCGCAAACCCTGTCAATTCTCCAGTTTCGTTGATAAACAGTGCTTTTGCGCCATTTTCATCTGCCTCGATCTGCCATTCGCCAGGCATATTAAATTCGGGCGGAGACACAACAGTTGCACAGGATGCTGTTTTTACCATCACCGGCATGGCCGGATAACGGACCGGAGTCAGGTTTCCCGTTAGAGTAGCCGCTAAAGCTTTTGCGGCATGTGTAATTGGCATGACGAATGGCAACACTTTTCCTTCCACCTCTGCGCAATCACCTAGTGCATAAATATTACTTATTTTAGTTTGCAATAATCGATTGACGATAATGCCTCGATTTACAGGCAAACCTGCCGCATGCGCAAGTTCTGTATTAGGTTTCAAGCCAATGGCTGACAACACAAGATCAGATTCAATGATTTCGCCATTCTTTAGCGTCACACGCATTTTCTGAGCATCTTGATCGACTGATTGTACGGATGTGTTTAAATGAAATACTATGCCGGCCGCTTCCAATCGATGCCGAAAAAAAGCACCCGCCTCGGGTGGCAGTAATCTTCCCAACGGTTCTAAACTGATATCAACGACATGCACATGATAACCGGCTGTAGCCAAGTCATTTGCGAATTCACATCCGATCAGCCCTGCACCGATAATACTGATATGTTTTTTTTCTGTTAATGCGGAATGAAAAACTTGATAATCATCCAGATTATTCACGGTATAAATTTTCTCGGCGGCATCGCCTTGTAACGGCAAACGAATTTGTTCCGCCCCGATGGCTAATACCAACTGCTCATAAGAAATTTTTTCACCGTTTGCCAAGTGCACGGTGTTTCGAGCAGAATCAATCGCCGTAACCGAACAATTGGAACGAATATCAATTTTAAGCTGTAAACGCATTTGATCTGCATTGCTGTTGAGTAACGTTGCAGGATGCTTGCCCGTTGATAATGCGTTTGACAACATAGGTTTGGAATAAAAACCACCATGATCCGCCGACAACAAAGTGACCGGAATAGTCGCGTTTAATTTACGCAATTCGCGTGCTACGGCGTATCCGGCCAATCCGCTTCCTACAATAACAATTGAGTTATTCACAAATAGAAAATCTAAAATTTAAAGAATATCTCAAATTAGCGATAACGGTTCCAATGAACTTCATCTACCGTATCTTCATTATTAACCAAGCTTTGTCTTCGTTGAATATAGGCATCCCGCATAAATTCATAAGGATCCAAAGCAGCTTCATCAATGGTTTTCTTCGTATCCAACAGTTGCGCACGAGTATTAATCACGCGACCAGCAGCAACGGGGAAGCGTAATGAAGCGGCGTTAAGATAGTCAACGTTGCGTAAGAAAATTCCTGTCACACCTTGTGTTACAGGGTCCATGAAGAAACTGTCCACGGCTAACCCAAAACCATCGCGTAATGAACTAGGTCCTAAAAAAGGTAATACGATATAAGGGCCATGTGCAAGACCGTATCGACCCAAGGTTTGGCCAAAATCTTCGTTACGTTTATTGAGATTTACATCGCTTGCTGCGGTAATATCGCTCGCTATATCCAGTAAGCCAAACATGCCAAATGTTGTATTGACAAATATTCTGGCACCGGTTGCAGCAGCGCTTTTGTAATTTAATTGTAGAATCGAGTTCGTTAAAACAACCACATCATTCAAGTTGGAGAAAAAATTTCCCGCCAACATCTCAATGGGATCTGGAACAATCCATCGATAGCCTCGTGCGGCTGGTTCAAACACGTGTTTATCAAATTTTTCATTGAACTTGAAAATTGCACGGTTCATGGGTTCTAAAGGATCGCTTACTTCTGTTTGTCTATTTGTGGAAGCGCAACCCGTAAAAAAAACAATTGTTGCGAGTAAAATAGCTATTTTTAAAGGTGTGTAATTTGTCATGTTTTCTTAAGGTTAATTAAATTGCTAGGCGATCTTGCCATATTTGCAAATCAGGTTCAACAAATTCCTTAGCTTAAAAGTATTAAGCTCAATATTCATCAGGCTATGACTATTCCATTGTGACGTAACAGTGCTTGTAATTCCGGTTCACGCCCACGAAATGCGACAAAAGATTCCATGGCCGGGCGACTTCCCCCAACAGCCAGAATTTCTTTAATAAATTTTGATCCCGTTGCAGCATTAACGGCGCCATCAATTTGTGTTTCTTCAAACAAGCTATAGGCATCGGCAGAGAGTACTTCTGCCCATTTATAACTGTAATAACCCGCTGCATAGCCGCCAGCAAAAATATGCGCAAAACTATTGGGGAAACGATTAAAGTCGGGGGGTATGATTACAGCAATCTCCTTGCGAACTTCACTCAGTAACTGTAGCACTGTTTTACCAGCATCCGGTTTGAAATCACAATGAATGAGCATATCAAATAATGCAAATTCAATTTGCCGCAACATTTGCATGCCGCTTTGGAAATTTTTGGCTTTCAACATCTTGTCAAACAGTGTACGTGGCAAAGACTGACCGCTCTCAACATGTTGCGTCATTCCTTGTAATACGCTCCATTCCCAGCAAAAATTTTCCATAAATTGACTCGGCAATTCGACAGCATCCCACTCGACTCCGTTGATTCCAGATACGCTTAAATCTTCTACTTGTGTCAATAAATGATGCAAGCCGTGTCCGAACTCATGAAATAACACAATGACTTCAGCATGCGTAAATAAAGCCGGACGTAAATGATGGTTCGCTTTCACTGGTGCGGAAAAATTGCATGTCAAATACGCTACGGGAATTTGTATGGCTGATTGGTTATTGGCTTTATTTTCAATGCGTCGACGCGTGATTGCATCGTCCATCCAGGCACCGCCACGTTTACTAGGGCGGGCATATAAATCCAAATAAAATTGCCCGATCAGTTGACCACTTGCATTATGGATATCAAAAAACTTGACGTCCGCATGCCAGGTTTGAATATTTCTTTCGGCAGAAACTTTCGTAATACGAAGACCATAAAGACTTTCCACCAAATGAAACATACCCTCAAGTACTTTATTTTCAGGAAAATACTGTTTTACTTCCTGATCGGAAAAGGCATAACGTTCTTCACGCAACTTTTCACTTGCGTAGGCTAAATCCCAAGCTTGTAAGTCAGGCAAATTGAGTTGTTTCGCAGCAAATTCTCGCAATTCGCGCAAATCCTTTTCCGCATGCGGTCTTGCTTTATCAGCTAACTGCTTCAAAAAATCCAAAACCTGTTGTGGTGATGTCGCCATTTTTGTTGCCAGTGAGACTTCCGCATAATTGCTATAACCCAGCAGAATAGCCGCTTCCTGACGTAACTTCAGGATGCTGTTGATGATCGGCATGTTATCACGCTCAGTTTTTAGCTCAGTTTCTAATTCACTTGCCCGCGTGACATAAGCGCGATATATTTTTTCACGTAATTCGCGGTTATCCGCGTATTGCATCAGCGGAAGATACGAAGGCATGTGCAGCGTAAATTTCCAACCTGTTTTACCTTCCGTTGCCGCTTGCTCCTGCGCCATTTGCAATACATCGTCAGGGATGCCTTTCAAGGCCTCCTTATCATCAATATACAAATTGTAGGCATTGGTTGCATCAAGCAAGTTATCATTAAATTTTGAAGATAATTTAGATAACACTTCTTGGATCTCAAGAAAGCGTTTTTTTTTCTCGACGGATAATTCTGCACCACCTAGCCGGAAATCGCGTAATTCATCATCGACAATTTTTTTTCGTGCATCGGTTAAGCGATCAAACTCAGCACTATTGCGTAACTGTTTAAACCTCTCAAACAATTTCAAATCTTGCGATAGCTCGGCATAGAACTGTGTTATCAACGGTAGATTTTCATTATAAGCTTCGCGTAATTGTGGGTTATTCATTACGGCATTTAAATGCGAAACCTGTCCCCATGCCCGAGAAAGGCGCTCATTTGCATCCACCACAGGTTGTACGAAGTTTTGCCAAGTCGGTGTCGATGGATCGTTTCTTATTTGTTCAAGCAGCGCACGGTTTTCTTTTAATAACGCATTCATTGCCGGAGTAATGTATTCAACCTGAATCTCGGCAAAATGAGGTAATCCAGAAAAATCAAGCAAAGGATTTGACATAGTATTGATATATTAATAAATAAAAAGGAGTTAACTTTCAAAAACAACTTGGCCATTAACCAGGGTATATTTGGTTTTTCCTGTCAGTTCCATCCCTAGAAAAGGGGTATTCTTTCCCTGGCTCAAAATCGAGTTTGATGATACTCGCCAATATTCCTCGGGATCGAAAACACACAGATCAGCCGCGCTGCCGACCGATAAATGTCCTGCATCGATACCCAGTATTGGTGCCGAATCGCAAGTAATTTTACGCAATGTTTTCGAGAGCGGCAGACGCATTTCTGCACCCCACTTTAACGTCAGTGACAACAGTAACTCGACGCCTGTCGCACCAATTTCTGCTTGGCCAAACGGTAATAATTTCGCGTCTTCATCTACGGGTGCATGATCTGAGCAAACGGCATCAATAGTTCCATCCAACAACCCCTGGCGCAATGCATTACGGTCGCTAAACCCACGCAATGGAGGCATTAAGTGACAATTGGAATCAAAAAAGCCAATGTCCATGTCCGACAAATGCAAATGATTAATTGTGACGTCGCATGTAACAGGTAACCCTTGCTGTTTGGCCTCGCGTATCAATACCAATCCTTCCGCGCTGGAAATTCGGCACAAATGTACTTTGACGCCGGTCTCTTTCATTAACAGGATGATATTTGAAATTGCGATAGTTTCGGCGCACACTGGAATGGTTGGTAAGCCCAAGCGCGTAGCCACTTCTCCGTCATGTGCTACTCCGTGGTGCGTTAAACTGATTTCTTGCGGGCGCAACCACACTGAAAAACCAAAAGTGGATGCATAGTGCATTGCCTGCATCAACACTCGCAAATTGGATAGCAAACCATCCGGTTGACCAAAAACTACGCATCCAGCGTCAGACAGTTCGGCCATTTCAGTCAGCCGTTCTCCCTTAAGTCCCTGTGTCAACGCACCTACCGGGTATACATGCGCTTGATTAAGATTGCGTGCGCGATGTTTAAGCATCTCTACCAAACCTGGTTCATCCAACGGTGGATCGGTATCGGGTGGACACGCGAAACTTGTAACGCCTCCTGCAACGGCAGCAGCCATTTCAGATTCCAGGGTCGCTTTATATTCAAGCCCCGGTTCGCGTAATCTCACTGATAAGTCAACTAATCCGGGACATACGACCAATGATTGTGCGTCGATAACGCGATTGGCTTGAAATTCATTAGGAGGTGTACCAATCGCAACTATTTTTCCTTTGGCAATAAATACATCTTGAACAACATCAATTCCTTGCTTGGGATCTACTACCCGTCCATTTTTAATATGAATTCTCATGCCAAACCTTTCATGTTTGGCTTCCTGCCAGAATTGACATGACCGCCATACGAACAGCTATGCCAAAAGTCACTTGCGGTAAGATCACCGACTGCTTTCCATCGGCAACAGCGGAATCTATTTCTACGCCTCGATTCATTGGGCCGGGATGCATGACGATGGCATCTTTACGAGCTAATGATAGTTTTTCTGGCGTCAATCCATAATATTTGAAATACTCTTCAAAGCTAGGTAAATTGGCCCCAGTCATGCGCTCGTTTTGTAATCTAAGCATCATCAATACATCGATGTCCTTTAACCCTTTCTCCAATGAGTGATAAACATGCACACCCAGTCGCTCAACCATTTTTGGTAAAAGAGTTTTAGGTGCAATGACGCGCACTTCTGGCACTCCCAGCGTAGTTAATGCATGGATCTCAGAACGCGCTACCCGTGAATGTAGAATATCTCCAATAATCGCTACGCGAAGATTGTGGAAATCTCGTTTATAACGCCGGATAGTAAACATATCTAACAATGCTTGCGTAGGATGCGCGTGACTGCCGTCACCTGCATTGATCACCCGAATATCTGACCGGGCATGTTTAGCAATCAAATGGGCTGCACCGCTTTGCGAATGACGGACTACAAACATATCCGCGTTCATTGCAGATAAATTATTTACGGTATCCAGCAACGTTTCGCCCTTGGATTCGGATGAAGCCGCGATATTGAGATTGATGACGTCGGCTGACAAGCGTTTTGCTGCAATTTCAAATGTTGTGCGGGTTCGAGTGCTTGGTTCAAAAAACAGATTAAAAATCGATTTGCCGCGCAATAGTGGTATTTTCTTTACATCCCGCTCAGTTACTCCAACAAATGACTCGGCAGTATCTAAAATATGCAATAAAACAGAAATCGGTAATCCTTCTGTAGTCAATAAATGCTTTAACGCACCATTTTCATTCAGTTGCGGGTTTTTGCTATTCATCGAAATTTTTATCGTATATTTTTAAACTGAGCTTTCCATCCGCATCTTGTCGTAACTCCAGCATTTTTTCGTCGGGTATTTTGAGTTCTGTACCGACATATTGCGGCGCAATCGGTAACTGCCTGCCACCTCGATCTATCAATGCGGCTAAATGAATACAACCTGGCCGACCGTAATCAAATAACTCGTTAATCGCCGCCCGTATGGTTCGCCCAGTGTAAAGTACATCATCGACCAAAAGAATATTGACCTTTTCAACATCAAACGGAATTGCGGAGGGTTTTACATGTGCTCGCAAACCTCTTTTGTCAAAATCGTCACGATAGAAAGATACATCTAACATGCCCAGCGGATGTTCGATTCCTAATCTTTGATGTAACCGCTGTGCTAACCACACACCGCCTGTATGAATACCAACCAAGGCAATATCCGGAATTTTCGCCGCGTGTATTTTTTTTGCTAAAACTTCAAAAAGTTCTTCAGGATCCGGTAGCTGCATATTTTTGTTCATCAAAAAAGGATTGTAATATTTGCTGCGCAGCTATTTGATCTAGAACTGATTTTTGTTTCTGACCTATGACACCTGCTGCACGCAATTCGATCGCTGCTGTTTGACTGGTATACCGCTCATCTTTTAAGACAATAGGAATGCTAAAGCGTCCCAACAGCCGCCGCGCGAAGCGACGACTCAGATGTGTCATTTCATGCGGTGTATCGTCAATATGCGTCGGCAGACCGACGACTAATAGGACTGGCTCCCATGTTTGAATTAATTTTTCAATGGCGGAGAAGCGCTGTGCATTCACTTCATGATGAATCGTCTCTAATGGTCTTGCTAGGGCTGTTAACGTATTGCCAACCGCAACACCAATACGTTTTTTACCAAAATCGAACGCTAAAATAGTACCGCTGGGTAATTGTTGCAAGCTCTCTTCACCAGACAAGCCATTGTAGAGAAACCCTTCGATCATTTGATTGTATTCTTGAGATTACGCATGCCCTATTTCATGAGATAAATTGGCATCGTGGATTCCAAGCAATTGCATTGCCGCAGTAAATTTTTCTTCGGATGCCAGGTTAAATATAACTTCGTGCGAAGCAGGCACCGTCAACCATGTATTTTGACTGAGTTCAAGTTCGATTTGCCCGGGAGACCATCCAGCATAACCCAACGCTATCAGAGTATTTTCGGGGCCCTCATCATTTGCAATCGCCTTCATGATATCCAGCGATGTGGTTAAAGCGATTTCTTTGTTCACGGCTAAACTTGATTGCCATTTTCCGACCGGGTTATGCAAAACAAATCCACAATCCACTTGCACAGGACCGCCAAACAGTATTGGCGTTAATTTATTGATTGATTCATCCAATTGGGGGATACCCAGTTGTTTAAAAAGTCCCATTAAATTCAAGTCAGTCGGACGATTGATGACAAGACCGAATGCGCCGCGATCATTATGTTCGCAAATATACGTCAATGTTTTAGAAAAAACCGAGTCCTTCATGGTTGGCATGGCCATCAGGAAATGATGCGTTAGATTGACGTTTTTCATATTTTTTGATTAAGCGTCGAGCAAAAACATAGCAATCTTTTTAGACCCAATAAGCGGTTTTAGTCATTATTTTAGAACCTAGCTTCATGACTACCTTAACCGGTGCGGGCAATTCAGCCCCTCCATGTGAAAGAGCCATTGTCGCATGGCTGGCTTCATCAATTTTCATTTGTGTCACAATCGCGCGGCTTTTCTGATCGTTAAACGGTAACCGATGTAAATGACTTGATAAATGCTCCTCCACTTGACGTTCTGTTTCAGCCAAAAATCCCAAATTCCATTTGTCACCTAACAATCCCGCGACAAATCCAATGGCAAATGATCCGCCATACCACAAAGGATTCAAAAAGCTTTTACGACCGCCTAGCTCGCTAATGCGTTGCTCTGTCCAGGCTAAGTGCTCAGTTTCTTCTCGAGCAGCTTGCATCAAGGTTTTCTGCACATCTTCATTTTGCGCTGTTAGCCCTTGACCTTGGTACAGTGCCTGTGCACAAACTTCACCTACATGATTGACTCGCATCAATGCAACCGATAACTCTTTTTCGGCATCAGTGAGCTCACTTTCAGGTTTATCTTTGCCAGGGATGGAACGGATTGTCTGCGCCGGTACAAACAAGGTACGCAGAGCGGAATCAAAACCGATGATAAGTTTATCAATATTGATCATAGTTACACTGATAACAAGAAAATATAAAAGTCAATTATAGACATATGTCAAAGGAATTGACTATTTTTATACGATAAATTTGTTTCGCGCGACCTAAGCTTATCCCTCGTGGTCAGCGGCGATAAATTGTCAGAAAAAGGTCAGGCTAGAAAAAATCGTGTCGGACAGATGCTATCGATTACATTTCTTTACGGAGCATCATCGCCAAAACAATTTCATACGCGACAAGCTTCGCCAGGCTTCGCTTGGTTTTTTTTCTTGCTGCTGCGTTTCGATTTGCAATGCGTAAGTGATTCTACCTAAGTCGAAGGCAATGGATTTATTTGTTTTGGCAAGTTGTTGAAGAAGTTGCTGCGCAACACGTCTATCGTTGGTATAACCCAACTCATCTTGTAAATTTGCGAGCATTTCAATAAACCGTTTGGCATTTTTAATATCAAACGCAGAAAATAAAGTATCTGTTGCATAACGCATTTTTTTTGCGGCAATACGCGCACGATGTCGTTCTGCAGTAGTCTGTGCCGTTAACCCTTGGCAGCATTGATGTAATAATTCCCAACGATCTTCCAGAATTTTTGCTCCCCATTGGCGAACATTCTGTTCTAAAACAGGTTCGTGGACTTTTGATGATACAGTTAATAAGTGATGTTCAATCGCTAAAACGAGCTCAGTAAATTCTGTCTTGTGTAATTTTTTTTGTGTAAGCTTCCGGACTGTAATCGCCTCAGTTTGGATGCTCTTTGAGGTCGCTTGATCAATCGGCTCTTCTGATAAAGGCGCCATTTTTCCTAAAATATCGGGCAGAACTTCTTGTTCCAATACGTCCCAGTCTCTTGCTTCATTGAGTGTTTGCATTAGCTTGCGTAATGCTTTATTCCAGGAAGGTATCGGTTGTCCAATCGTCTGAATCAGTGAAACGCCCGTTCGGATACGGCGTAAAGCAACACGGATTTGATGCAAATATTCTGGATCTTCAATATGTTCGAAATAACCCGGTATGTTGCCAAGTAATTGTGTCAATGCATTTCTGATAATGAGACAATAAACATCACTAATACTGTTATTCGAATCAAATTTTACCGGAATCGCTTTAACAGGCTTCGAGTTTCCGACACCTGCCAATAAATAACCTCGTTCTGCTTTACTTCTAGACTCTATGAATAACGGGGCATGCTGCAATAATTGTCCGGCCAAATCAAATAAAAATTCCGCGCTACCTGACTTGAGTTCAAATTCCACTTCGCAAATGTCCCGTTGCAAATGATTGACGGTTATTTTTCCTACGTCCAATGCAATTTCTGCTTCATTGTCTCCGTCTTTCAGTGTCCAAGTTGAGCGTTTAAATTCGGTAACAAAAATGGGAGCAATCTGTTTGAGATCGATATCTTTTAATAAATCGACCGCTTCTGCTGGTAAAACCGAGAAATCCGGATGCCCGCCTTTTTTGACGGTTGTTTCCCATTCTGGGCGATGGGTTAATGATCCGCCAGATTGAGATTCTGCTTTCACGGTTTGAATCCAGTGCTTGCCAACGCGGCGAATACGTAAAGCGATGCCACGATGTTCCAGTTGAAAAGTGTCGCTGTCGAAGTAAATGCTTTGCAAACGATGCTGCTGTGGTTTGATTTTACGAAATAACGGCGCGTTCTTAATGCGTGCAATATGTTCTGGGTGCAAACCTAATTTGAGTTCAATTTCCATAACTATTCCTGATAGTGAACGGCAATGTGACTAAAGAGATCACTTACTCTATTTTTAGCGTGGCAAAATCAATATCTGGAGGCTCTGGTGGCGTTTTTAATTTCATATTTTCCAGGACATTTACTACAATTTGAGCAATCAATAAGTTACGATACCATTTTCGGTTGGATGGAATGATAAACCAAGGCGAATGTTCTGTGCTGGTGGAGGTAATCATATCTTCAAAGGCTTTCATATACTCCTGCCAGAATTTACGTTCCTCCAAATCTCCAGCATTAAATTTCCAACGTTTTTCCGGATCATTGATGCGTTCTTCTAATCTTATTTTTTGCTCGTCTTTAGAAATATATAAAAAAAACTTTACAATCGCCGTACCATTTTCGGACAACAATTCTTCAAATTCGTTGATTTGATCAAAACGCTGTTTAGTTACTTTTTCGGATATTTTCTTGTGAACACGTGTAATCAGTACATCTTCATAATGGGAGCGATTGAAAATTCCGATTTGTCCTTTGGCCGGTGCTTTGTAATGCACGCGCCATAAAAAATCGTGTTTTAGTTCTTGATCCGATGGGGTCTTGAATGTTACGACCTGGCATCCTTGAGGATTGATGCCTGACATAACGTTCTTGATCGTGCTATCTTTGCCGCTGGTATCCATTCCCTGTAAGACAATGAGCAGTGAACGGCTACCGTCGGCATACAGCCGTTCTTGAAGTTGATCCATTTTTTCAATGTATTCTTTTGCTAGCGTTTTAGCTTTATCCTTATCCTTGGGTGTTTTTTTAAACTCACCCGTATCATCAGGATCAAACTTCGATAGCAACAATACATCAGGAGCTTTTATTTGATATTTTCTCATTGCACTTTTCTCACAAAAATGCTGCTTAAACAAAATTGTTTATCACATCATAAACTAGGGACCTAATTTACAAAGAGAATTTTCCGGTCAAATTTTTGTTGATCCTTAAAACAAATAGCTTCTGCCTGAATAGGAGGAGTCAAATTCGGAATCGAAATATAATTAAGTTCATCTAGCTTAAGTGTTTGTTGCAAATGATTTTCTATAGTTAATGTGCAAACATCCATTCCGGCGCTTTGAAAATAAATATCCCCCGTAGTCTGCCCAAGCATCTCGATTTGTTCAAAAGATCCGCGCAATCCGACTGCCCCCACTAAACTCATGGCCGGTTTCAAATTTAGTGCTCTATTGGGGGTTCTTTTTGAATTCATACGTTCAAGGAAAATATCCGCTAAAGTAAGTCTTACTTTTTGGAGAGAACGTGCCCCAATAAATGGTAAAGAACCTTCTTGAATGTCTCCCCAAATGAACACACCCATACCGCCAAATAGAGGTGACGAATCCAAAACTTGTGTAAAAGCGTTTATTTGATCAATAGCTAAATTTTCAGTAGGAAACATATGAAAATCCTGAAAAGCGCCTGGAATGAGGAAGATTTTTCGTCCGATAGGATTGGATGCTTCCATGGATGAAAGAGCATTTCTCACCCAATCGATATATATGTTTTGTGACATAGATGAGGAACTGATATTCTCAGCTTGATTGGTTATGATGCACTCGTTGTTGGAGCTGTCGCATACCAAAATTAATTCCTTATTCATATCGAAGAAAGAATCAAGGCCTTTAAAAAGGCTGGGAAATGAAAAATCGGGTAATTGCCCAATAAGAAATTTAATAATGTCTGAATCCGTAATTTTGTAAGGCGTGAGGTTCACTGGATATGAATTACTGAAATTGCTAACAATACTAAAGTTCGCAAGATTTGCTGTGTCAGCACTAAGAAAAGTTGATGAAACGTCTGCAATACCACAACTGTCAAACGACCCATAACAATCGTAGCCCAGATATTCAGCATTATCGAACATAACGACATTGGCTGATGGATTTTTCCTTTTTTGCAGTATCAGTTCTGCAAAAGCTTCGATGTGGATTAATCCTGTTTCAGGCAGAGCTTTACGCAGTTCGCGGCCAATTTTTCTAAACAGATCTAGAGTACTTGCATAGTTATTGTCGATTTCATTACAAGCAACTGCGTTTTGTTTGAAACAGGCTAAGCGGATACGCCACAAAGGTTCATCGACAAGAAAAAGAACAGGTCCTTGATACGAGGTATTTTTAATCGTGTGAATCAACGGAACAATATCGAGATTTTCAAAAATGCCAGTGCTCGAGTTAAACAGAAATCGTCCAATTTCGATGACGGGGATTAATTTTTCAGTATTCTTGTTTAAGTAATCTGTGACTTCTGCTAAATCCTTCGGATAAAAGGCAAAAGCGTTTGATAAATCTTTAATTTCAATGAGTTGACTGGATTCAGTCAAACCGAATCCAAAAAATTTTTCACTTTGATTGGTGGAAAAATATTTTTGAGCGCGATCCAAGCAAAATTCATAACGAGTTGGGTCATTTTCGATATTGCCAGTATGAAAAATCTGCGATGGATAAATATCGTAAAAGCCATGCTTGAATACCTCGAAATTAGTAAAAGCGGTATGTGTTGCACGGAGCTGTTCGTTACCTTTCCGACACAGCATAAATGGATTGTTGTCCTTACTGATGGCATCGGGATGATTAATCACTCTGGAAGCTACATACAAATGAGAAATAACCGTCCCAGATTTCTGCAATGTTTCCACAGCATTTTCTATCGATTCGTCCAAAACGCGCATGACATAATCATCTGAGTGACTAATTGCATTGCGATAAGGATTTAAGCTCATTACGACAAGTGGGTTGCCATTTGATAATCGTATTTTGTTGAAAATATACTCAAAATAATTGGATAAATGATTTAATCCGATGCTTTGTGCAATTTGTTGATAGGTAAGCCGAGTTTGTTCCAGCGTATTTGGTACCATAGCGTTACTATCAGGTAAGTCATAGTGCCACACATCGGCATTCAAATATTTCGAAGAATTTTCGAGCTCTAAGGTACGCAATTTTCCGCAATTGTTATCAGAAGTTGATTCACAACCTGATTTGCCTTGTGTAGCAATAACCATGGCGCAATAATTGCCTGCTTCAGAGCAATGATCTTTCATCAGCGGATAGATAAGTAATTCGTCACCGGGATATGCGGCTACAAAAACATAATGATTGGGATTGTCAAAATGAGCATTTTCAGCTTTGATACATGACGGATCGTCGCTGCAAGGATCAGCGGCATAGCTGATAGAGCTCCAGAAATAGCCTGCGACAACAATAACTACGAATAGTATATTTTTCATGATGGCTTCTTCTTGTTAACCCTACTGTATTAATATGCTTTGAGCATTGATTGAATAGCTCAGTTGCTTACCGATATTAAAAAAGCATAGTCATTATTCAATTAAGTTGAATTCCCAAGATATCGGCAGCTGATTGCTCTGTAACTTCCAACACAAAATATTCCAACAACCTTGATTGCATTTCTTCAATAATCTACAATGACTTATCTTCATTAAATTAGATTGTCATTTTAGTTAATCTACTACAGTTCCTTTATAAATCAATAAGTCTAGCTGGTATTCACATCACTCTGTCATGAGTTTTCTCAGCACGTACGGCAGAATTCCACCTTGGTTGTAATAATCGACTTCAATAGGAGTATCAATGCGGCACAATAACTGTACAGATTGATTCGAACCGTCTTTTCTATGAATAATTAACGTGACATCTTTTTGTGGTGCAATTTTTTCCAAACCTTCAATATCAAATTGTTCGTCACCCTTGATGTTTAACGACTGCACAGTATCGTTGCCTTTAAACTGTAAAGGAAGCACTCCCATCCCAATCAAGTTGCTGCGATGAATGCGTTCAAAACTGGTGGTTATGACTGCTTTTACGCCCAATAACTGAGTACCTTTCGCAGCCCAGTCTCGGCTCGATCCTGTGCCATATTCCTTGCCTCCAAATACTACCGTCGGGATTTTCTGATGTTGATATTTCATGGCGGCATCATAAATGCTCATTTCAACAGGTTTATTGGGAAGATCGGCATAGCACAGAGTAATACCGCCTTCACTACCAGGAATCATCAAATTTTTGATACGCACATTGGCAAACGTTCCTCGCATCATCACTTCATGATTGCCACGGCGTGCGCCATAGCTATTAAAATCTGTTTTATCGACATGATTCGCTAGCAGATATTGACCCGCTGGTGAGGTTTCCTTGATCGAACCTGCTGGACTGATGTGATCGGTGGTAACAGAATCGCCGAATACCCCCAAAGCATAAGCACCTTTTATATTTGCCGAGGTAAGATTAATTTTCGCTTGTAATGAAAAATCTTCAAAAAATGGTGGATGTGCAATGTAGGTTGATTTTGGCCAGTTAAAAGTATCTCCGGTGACTGATGTGATGCTATTCCATAGATCGTGATCTTTCGTAAAATCACCATAAAGCTTGCGGAAAGTGTCGGCGTTAGTTGCATATTTCATGAGATCGTGAATTTCAGCGCTGCTAGGCCAGATATCTTTTAACCAAACGGGTTGATTGTTTTTACCAATCCCTAAAGGCTGTTGTGTCATATCTATTAATACACTGCCAGCGATAGCATAAGCCACGACGAGTGGGGGTGAGGATAAAAAATTGGCTCGTATATTGGGGTGAATGCGCGCCTCAAAATTACGATTGCCTGACAACACCGCAGCACATACCAAATCATTTTTTATAACGGCTTCTTCGATAGGACTTGCTAATGGCCCAGAGTTACCGATACAAGTAGTGCAACCATAACCAACTAAATCAAAACCTAATTGTTCAAGGTAAGGCATCAATCCCGTGGCGGTCAAATAATCAGTGACAACACGAGAGCCAGGCGCTAACGATGTTTTAATATGTGATTTTACCGATAGGCCTTTTTCGACGGCTTTCTTTGCTAGCAATCCTGCAGCAAGTAACACACTCGGATTAGACGTATTTGTGCAAGAGGTAATTGCTGCAATTAGAACATCACCATGACGCAGATCGACGGAGGAGCCAACGATTTGATTTGCATGTGAATCAACTTCAGCATGAACCGGGCGATTACTGGCCATTTCAACAATGTGGCGAACAGCGCCCCCATGTATTTTTGTCTTGGCGGCATCTTTACTCGAAGATTTTGCAGAAGTATCAGCTGCGGTAATAGTTTCAATAGGTATGCACAAATCAGAGTGTTCGCTTTGTATATCGCGCGTGTAATAACACTGCTCAAGATCTTGAGCGTTTTTTCCATAGCCGTTACTGGCTACGGGTTTAGTAAACAATTCGATGAAATTGCTTTTGACGTTCCCAAGATTAATCCGATCCTGAGGCCGTTTCGGTCCCGCCAAAGAGGGGACCACAGAACCAAGATCAAGCGTCAACTCGCGTGTGTAATCGATATCGCCTTGTGAGGGAATACCGTAGAGTCCTTGTGCTTTAAAATAACTTTGAAATAAATCAATTTCCTGCTGGCTTCTTCCTGTTTCCTTGAAATAAGTGATCGTTGCATCATCCACCGGGAAAAAACCCATTGTGGCGCCGTATTCAGGTGCCATGTTGGCAATCGTGGCACGATCAGGTAGTGCGAGAGAAGCTGTTCCTTCTCCGAAAAACTCGACAAATTTACCCACTACGTTGGCTTTTCGAAGTGTTTCTGTAATGGTTAGTACCAGATCGGTTGCCGTGACGCCTTCAGGCAATTTTCCGGTAAGGTTTACACCGATTACATCGGGAGTAAGAAAGTAAATGGGTTGCCCCAACATCCCCGCTTCAGCTTCAATTCCACCCACTCCCCAACCGACTGCGCCAATACCATTGATCATGGTGGTGTGGGAATCTGTTCCGACCAATGTATCTGGAAAAACAACATTGTCTTTCTGGTGTACGCCGCGCGCCAAATATTCCAGATTCACTTGATGCACAATACCGATTCCAGGAGGAATTACTTTGAAACTATCGAAAGCTTGCATTCCCCATTTTATGAATTCATAGCGTTCGCGATTACGAGAGAACTCCATTTCCATATTGCTACCGAGTGCGAGCTTCGTCCCATAGTAATCGACTTGGACCGAGTGATCCACCACCAAATCGACCGGTACCAAGGGTTCCACTAATTTAGAGTTTTTTCCAAGATTCACCGCAGCACTACGCATGGCTGCCAGGTCTACTAACAAAGGTACGCCGGTAAAATCTTGTAAAACAATACGCGATACCACAAAAGGTATTTCATCGACTCGTGCTGCATTAGGTTGCCAATTAGCAAGTTGTTGTACGTGCTTTTCGGTTATTTTTTTATGATCATAATTCCGTAATACAGATTCCAATATGATCCGGATAGAAACGGGTAAACGAGAAATCCTACCAATGCCATTTTTTCCTAAAGCGGGTAATGAGTAGTATTTCAATTGACTTGTTTCATTACCGACACTGGATAATTCTTGTAACGAGTTGAATAAATTGTGATGATCCATTGAAAATCCCTAAGTGGGCATAAAAATAAGAATAAGCCCTGTAAATTTAATTTAACCGTTCGATGATATATTTTTGAGAAAATAAAGTCACGCTGAATAAACAACGCCGTGACAAGATTATGATGGGGTTATCGCTAATATCGCGAATTAAATCGGGAGCAAAATTGATGGTAAGAACATCGTTTGCGATAGAAGTTACTTCTCCATAGTGTGCAATTTCATATCAAATTCGGTATTGAATCGTATTTGTTATTTTCTGACTACATGGAGTCTTGTAGTGGCTGTCGATTTCAATGCATTTTCTTGAATTTCTCGGTTGAGTAATTTTAGAATGCTTTCGGCATTGATCGGTTTGCTGAATACATAACCTTGCACCGTTTCACAACCAAGCGTTTTGATAGCGTCCAGCTGTTCTGATGTTTCAACACCTTCCGCAATGATTCCATATCCCAGTTTTTGCCCCATTTCTATCATGGAACTGACAAGCATCAATGATTTTTTATCAACAAGCATATCGTCAATAAAATATTTATCGATTTTTAGATAGTCGGCTTTTAAATGTTTGAGAGAAGCAAAAGACGAATAACCCGTTCCAAAGTCATCGATCGACAGAAAAACACCTAAGCTTTTTAGTTTGCTAAAAATTAACAGATTTCTCGGGTCAGTTTGAACGACGCTTTCAGTGACTTCTAATTCCAATTCCGAGGGAATGATTTGTATGTCATTGATGATACGTTTGATCAATAATACAAATTTTTCATCGAGAAAAATGCTTGGAGAAATATTAACAGCCAAGCGAATCGCGTGAAAACCTTGTGCCTTCCAAGCAATCAACTGCATGCATGCGGTACGTAATACCCATTCTGTCAATGGCTTAATCATGCCGATTCTTTCGGCGGTTGCGATAAAATCTTTGGGAGATACATGACCTAATTGCGGGTGATGCCATCGCGATAGCGCCTCGACACCAACAATTTTCCCTGAATTGATATTAATTTGAGGTTGATAAGCTAGCGTTAATTGTTGCTTTTCGATTGCCTCTCTCAGAGACTGTTCCATTTGAAAGCGATACTCTGCTTTTTGAGTCAGTTCTCTTTTATAAAACGCATAATGACTTTTGCCATTGCCCTTGGCTGAGTACAACGAAATATCCGCAGCTTTTAATAATGACGATAGATCGTTTCCATCCTCGGGATAATAGGCAATTCCGATACTACAGGTTGGTGTAAGCTTTCTCGTATAAAGCTCCAGAGGTTGACGCACAACTTCAAGACAACGTTTTGCCACATTGGCAGCGTAATCTTCTTCAATCTCTTCAATCAGAATACAAAACTCATCGCCGCCAAGACGCGCGATGAAATCAGTTTCGCGGCATGTGTTAAGCAACCGTTGCGTAATTATCTTTAGCAGCAAATCACCCGCATCATGTCCAAGACTGTCGTTAACACTCTTAAAATCATCTAAATCGATATACAGCAGTCCAAAACGACGATCATGCCGTAACGACGTTTTAGTGATTTCCTCTAAATGTTGAATAAAAGCAGCGCGGCTGGCAAGGCCTGTTAATTCGTCGGTATAAGCAAGTTTGTGAATACGTTTTTGAACATGATCACGCTCCATCACGATTCCAGTTAACTGTGCGGCAGATATGAGATCTTGCAATTCTTTTTCATTAGGAAGAGCAGGGTGGTTGTAATACATGCCAAATGCGCCCAGCACTTTACCATCAGAACTTTTGATCGGCTCTGACCAACAACTGCGCATACCATGTGGCAAAGCGATATGCTTAATTTTTTCCCATTTAGGATCAGTTTCAATATCCTCAACCAACACACGTTGTCCCGTGAAAGTTGACGTTCCGCAGGAACCAACGCTAGGACCATTTTCCAAACCATGCACAGCTTCACAATATTCTTTCGGCAAGCTCGGTGCGCCACCGTGCAAAAGCTTGTTGCCGCTCAATTCAAGCATGGAACACCGCATACCTGGATGACGGCCTTCGTACATGAGCGCAATCGCATCATAGATGTCTGAAGCACAGCGACCTTTTGCAATCATCCCCAGTATTTCAGCAGATCTTTTATCAAACGCTTCGGCTTTTTTGCGTTCGGTTATATCGACATGCGTACCCACCATACGAATTGGCTTGGCATCAACTTCGCGTTTAACCAGAAATCCACGTGATAATACAAAAATGTTATGACCATCCTTATGGCGCATGCGAAATTCAACTTCAAATGAATTGGCTCTGCCATGTATATAATCTTGAGTTTTCTGCAGCGCGATTGCTTTATCATCCGGATGAACTAAACTTACCCATGTGTTTAAGCTGTTTTCTAGCTCATTTTCTTCGTAACCCAACATGGCTTTCCAACTCGGAGAATAGTAAGTTTCGTCAGTTTCAAGATTCCAATCCCAAAGTCCATCATTGGTGGAGCGCATTGCCAGTGAAAATCGTTCTTCACTGATGGAAAGGTCACTTGTGCGTCTTGCTACAATCGATCTAGCGACAGCGAGTTCAGAACGTAATTGCTGTATTTCTTCATATAGCTGAGATTTAGTCTGGTCATTACTATTCATGGTCTCCTCAACGATATATCTATTAGTAACAAGATAATCATTTCATCAAAAGTGAGCGCATCCTATCAGATTAAATTGCCCTAAAAAATTTTATGAGTGCATTTAACTCAGTATCGCATTGAATGATTGTTGAATTTATATCAAGCATTTTGAGTCGTTTATTTTTATTATAAACCACTGTTCGCAACGTGGATTGTGGCACTAGAAAATATGGATGATCAAATTAAAAGGTAGCCAATTCTGGCTCTATTCGTTCAAATGAATGGTGAATATCACTTAATTCCTGCAGATTTCAAATTACTATAACCAACACACTTGTGCGTCTGACTCATAATTTGTTATGTCGCCTGAGTTAGTCACATAGTCCGCTGAAGATAACGTGATCGTCGCCATTTCCCCAGAATGGCTTAGATAACTTGTCTTTATACTCTGCAATATAAATGTATTTGGCTGAGACATTGGGTTTTCCTGAAAGAACTATTGCTCTGTATGAATTCTCTTTTCCACCGCGATTAAGAACTTGCACATCTCCAAGCCACCCGTCTGTTGCAAAAGGAAGTCCAATCATCTCTCCAGTATCTCGGTTTACCGTAAAGCTACTGCCTATAATGGATTCCCAAATACCTTTGTGTCTTATGATCTGCCCTTCATCAGACATTTCTACTGCTTGATAAATTTTGCATATATAAGTATTGACGCCAGCATGAGCCAGATAGGACGTGCAATACAGCATTAAAACTAATCCGATAAGGGGTGTGTAATAGTATTTCATTGTATTACTCCATTATTTAATTTCTAGAAAAGATTTCTGCATAATTACAAAAGTTTTACTCAACTGAAATAGATGAAGCAATTAAAGTGGTTTTTTCTATAAGCTTGATACATATTTTACTATTGGTTTTGTGCCTCTCTAGAAACTGCTGATAAACATTGCTAGAAATCTTTCCAAGATGACGCAGATCTCTCATTTCAGTTTAATTCCTAATTTATTTGTAAGGTATTAGGTGTTGACGCAAATACAGCTAGGTTCCCTGCGCATCGTGATTTCTGAGTTTTGTGACTTAAGCGACTCCAATCTCGGGAAAAAGTAAAATACTTGCTACAAGAAAAAACCACTGACTTCTAATCCATTATTGCCATGCTCAAAAAAATTAATAGGGAGAAAAACCATTTCAGTCTGGGTGACTTATACATAGTGGGATAGCACGCATGTCGCTATAAGGTTTGGTCAATTTTGAATTTGCATAGGTGGTAACTTTTCAGTTACTACCAATATGTGATTTGCGTCATCTATGTATTGAATTCATTGAAAAATATTGTTGCCATTGAGAGCCAACGAATCAAATATTGCACTAAATAGAGTATTTTTATCAAAGATTACCGATGATCCGATACTAAATCATCGTAACCATCACCATTCATATCTTCTGCATTACTAGCACCTAAAGAAGAAAAGCTATTTGCTTTAAAACCATCGCTACCATTGAGTGTGGTCAAATCAAAAACTTGTGGCATGTTAAATGCTCCTAAAAATAGGTCAAAAAAATTATAAGTGAGGATCATGAAACGCAATTAATTTTTAATATAAATAATCAGTTACACTCATAACACAATGCCATTTTCCTAGAATTATTTAAAACAAGATATAGGACCTTCCGCTGATCTTAGTCCTATAAAGTATGCCATTTCTCACAAAGCACATCTTGTAATTGCCGTTTTAATTGGTTTTAAACTACTTTTCTATCGGCACTACAAGACTGAATAAAATTTCTTAAAACTTAATCATAACTGCTGGAATAATTACAGAATTTCTTTTGACCTTCTTTTGATCAATTGATTTCAATATCAACATCATTTCAATTTTCAGGCCTTTAAGTATCATTGTACGACTTCATATCATTCAGTTTATCAGTTATAATTCCGCTTCTTTAATTTTGGGTCGTTAGCTCAGTCGGTAGAGCAGCGGACTTTTAATCCGTTGGTCGGCAGTTCGAATCTGCCACGACCTACCAATTAAAACAAGGGGTTATGCAAACGCTAATTCCTTTTTTCTTTTTGAACGTGACAAAAACGTGACAGATTCAAAACATTCCCACCACGTCCATCCTCGATTCTAGCCGCTGCAACTCGTAAATGCTCAGTAGCATACTTTGCATACCGATCTACCATGATCCTGGATTTCCAGCCGCCTAAATCTTTCAATTCATCGCAACTTGTGCCAGCTTGACGATGCCATGAAGCCCAAGTATGCCTAAGATCATGAAATCGGAAATCCTTCAATTCTGCTTTAGCTAGAGCGGTATGCCACGCACTGTTTGTAATTTCCCAGAGAATAGGCTTACCTTGATAGGTAAAACAAAACTGTTCATGCTTTCCGAGTTGCTCTTCAAGAACAACGATAGCATCGTAATTCAGCGGCACACCTCGCGGTGTTCCATTCTTGGTTTGGTTAAGCCAGGTAGTTTTACGTTGCAAATCAACCCGATTCCACTCCAAACCAGTTATTTCCCTAGCACGGCAGCCAGTAGCAAGAGCAAAACGAATTAAAGCCGCCAAGTGAATAGGACTAACAGCTATTAATCGATTAGCTTCCTCTCTTGTTAACCATCGATTACGCTCCATTTCACCCGCTAAAAAGCGAATTTTTGGGATAGTTTCAATCCATTGCCATTCATCTCGCGCCATTCGCAATAAACAACGAATTAATGCCAAATAACGATTTACAGTCGCAGGTTTATTTCCTTTAGAAAGCACTCCTTGTATAACTGACCAAATTACATCACCAGTAATCTGTTCTAATAATAAGCGACCTAGAAAAGGATCAAGCTTGCGGCAAATCCGGTTTACATCGCGATAACTTCGTAAACTCGCTTTGATTGTGAGATACCGTACCACGGCTTCTTGCCATGAGCGCTGGGGTTTAATACCGAAATGATGTCCCGAAAGGCTTCAAGCCGGATTTTGGCTAGCAGTGCTTCGGCATCTTGTCGGTTTTCAGTCCCAGAACTTTGGCGTATTCTTTTGCCGTTTGGGAGCTTTGTTGCAATCCACCAGAAACGAGAATCTTGTCTCCGGTAGACTTCTTCTTGGGTTTGGGCCATATTGCCTCCTTCTTAGCCCGCCCGTGCTCGCACTGCTTATATTCCTCTATCCAGCTATCTAAATCAACTCTGTCATATAGACAACGTCGACCTAGTTTCACAAAAGGAATGTCTAATTCACTTAGCAGAGTAACGCCGATTCCAAGATAACTGGCTGCTTCTTTCTTGGATAAACAGCGAATTGCGGGCAATGGTAAGCTTACCTTTTCCATTGTCTTTCTCCATCAAACTGTTATTAATATTTACACGTAAACTGAATTTGTTTTGTAATTGCACTCATACATATTGCGCTTCATTAATTTCTGATACATTGCGATCTTTAAATAGCTAACTAAAACTTTTATAGCAACATCAAAATAATCGCCACTGACAGCAAGATTAATGTTGATGCCAACAAATTGATAATAGCCACCTGCCTGGAAATTCTGGTCAGCTCATAAATCTCTTGACCCTCTCCACTTTTTATCCTTTCATCAATCAACTGAATACAGCTTTCGAGGAATTGGTCTCGTGTTAATTGCGCATTACTCACGGATGCACTGATCATGGCATTGGATTTTTTGGTCGAAAATTCGCACCACCGATTAAAATTCTCTTCCAATGTCGCCTGGTAATTGCTTAGAAGCTCAGCATGAGTTTTTTCATTTTGTTCGAGTAATACATCATTGAGCGTATGCATCATCAATATCGGATCATCCTGTGTTAGAACAATGCCGTGTTCCGATACTATTCTTTCAATGAGCGCATCTAATTTGTTGCTGTTCATGCTAAAACTGCAGACACATTTTCAATATTGGTGAAGAGCTGCTACCTGCGGATAATCGTTAATCTTTGTCGTACCATCACCGGCAATGCGCTATCTTTAAGCGCTTCATCGAAGGTAAATTTTGATTGAAGGATTTCACATAAATCTTTGCCGAAAGTTTCAGCCTTGTAGTGCGGAATTCGGATAATGGCGGATACTCGGGTTTTGTTATCCACTCTTGCCGATTTTACGTGATCACTAGGCGAATGCTGCTTTCTGTCCTCGCCAATATGCCGATTGACCAAAGTCCTGAACCATTGATAAGAACATTTGATTTTTTCTTCCTGGTGCAAAATGTTCCAGATTTGCCGAATCGTCCAGCCATCCTTCAATGCCTGCTCAATATCAGGCTTCAACGCGATGAATGCCGGTAAATATTGCTTAGGAGGACTTTTGTTTTTATCCGCATAAAATGCGATTCGATCGGATAAGGATTTGGTCATCACACAATTTCCACAAAAATAATTATCTTGGCGTACAAACAGTTTTTTTAATTTCTTGCTTTCTTTTCTGTTTCTTTTTGTTGCTAAGCGACTGTTATTTCGTTGAAAGAAGATTCTTTAAAGTATTTTTATACTAATTGAAATGATGATATAACGAAAATAACCTATTTGCAATCATCGATTATAGTGTTAGTATCCTTTATGAAACTCACACAACCGGGCAAGATATGTGGAGATGGCCATCTCCTCCACAACTTATTCGCACTCTGTGCTCAACATTGATCTTGCTCTTCGAGGAAAACTGACATGATTGACAGAAAGAATCTCACGACAATCAAAAAAGAAAGAAGAGAGAAAAAGCTCAGGGTTCCTGTTTTGCCAATCGAAGAAGCTGAAATAAAGAATAAAGCAACGGACGCCGGAATGACCGTTGCCGAGTACCTGCGCAATCTGGGCATGGGTTATCAAGTACCCAGTATTGTTGACAGCAGACAGGTAGATAGTCTGCTAAAAATTAACGGTGATCTTGGTAGGCTCGGTGGATTACTCAAACTGTGGCTTACCAACGACAAACGTACAAAATTAATTGGCAAGCCAGAATTGCATATGCCCTTGGACAGTATTCGAAATACCCAAAACACGATGTTGGATGTCATCATAAAACTTAAAAAATAATTTTCGGAATAGTCCTTTTGACTTAAGCAGCTTAAATACGATGATCGCTAAAATCATACCCATCAAATCAGTGCGCAAAAGCAGCTTCTCTGCGCTGATACAGTACTTAACCGACCCTCAAGACAAGAGTGAGCGTGTCAGTCAGATCAAGGTGTCGAACTGTTATTCAGATGATCAGATAGCTGCATTGCTAGAGATACAAAACACACAGGAAATGAATAAGCGTGCCAAATCAGATAAAACCAGTCATTTGGTACTGAGCTTCCCGGAAGGAGAGCGTTTATCTCCTGAAGATCTCAATGCCATTGAAGAAAGGTTTTGCGATGTTTTGGGTTTTAATACTCATCAACGCATCAGCGTAGTCCACGATGACACCAATAACCTACACATCCATATCGCAATCAATAAGATTCACCCCAAAAACCTCACAATCCATAACCCCTATTATGATTACAAGAAAGTAGCGAAGCTTTGTGAACAGATCGAACAAGAATATAGCTTAACAACAGTTAATCATGAAACCCAAAGCGATAAAACCTCCAGAATAGCGCAAGAAATTGAAGTCAGAACCGGTGTGGAGAGTTTGCTTAGCTGGATCAAGTGCGAGGCGCTTACTGTAATCAAAGACGCGGACAACTGGCAGGATTTGCATCAGGTTCTTGAAAGACATGGACTTGAAATCAAGGAACGTGGCAACGGGTTTGTATTGGTTGCCAACAATGGCGTAGCTGTCAAAGCGAGCTCTATTGATCGCTCTCTATCCAAGGGGAATTTAACTCAAAAACTGGGTGCTTTTGTAGAGAAGCAACATTCTACACAATCGTCACAACAAAACGCCAAACAATATCAACCCAAACCACTTCAGAAGCAAATCGATACCTCAAAGCTTTATGCGCGATACCAGCAAGAACAAACGGATAACGCCAGACAGCGAACAACTCAGTGGGCCATATTGCGACAAAAGAGAGATCAACTCATTGAACGCGCCAAGCAGGAAGCAAAGCTCAAGCGTAACATCATTAAAAGCATTAAAGCCGGAAGACTCGCTCAAAAAGCATTGTATGCAACTGCACACCAGCAATTCAAAACAACGATAGCAGTTATTAAAAGTGATTATCTGAAAGCCTACCAGCACTCTAAAACCAGTCATTCCAGAATGGGGTGGCTGGATTGGTTAGCTAAAGAAGCAAAAAATTGTAATTCTGAAGCATTGGCTGTTTTACGATCCAGAAAAGTGGGTCAATTTAAAGGCAACCAGATATTGGCTAAGCTAAACAGTGATGACTCCGGCGCTAATAGTCACTTTAAGAATGGATTCATTAACAGCAATTGTGTGGAATCGGTCACCAAAATCGGCACAATCACTTATAAAACAGGATCAGCCACCATCCGCGATGACGGCAAACGGCTCATCGTCTTGCCGGATACATCGCGCGAAGCCTTGAGAGATATTTTACAAGTGGCCATGAAGAAATACGGCAGTCACCTGGCCATCAATGGGACAGAATCGTTTCGTCTTCAGATTGCTGAAGTTGCCGCACAAAACCAAATGCACATCACTTTTGATGACAAGCGGCTTGAACTACATCGACAACAATTGATGAAACAGCATCCTTTAAGTAGAACACAATCGGTAGGTAAATTAGCTCCTTAGCTCCGAAGCCTGAAAAGCAGAGTGAATATCCTTTTGCTTTCTTTGGTTTGAATTTAATTGCTTAGCGGGTGTGGAGTGCCTTGTTGATCGATACGGGCGTGTTCGACGCGCCAGCTTGTCACGCCCTGAATCGTTACATCCATCCATAGCACCCAGCCAGTATTATTTTCGATGGATGAAAAACCGTCGAAAATGAAGTTGCCGAGGCTGTAAATGATGGGTTTTCCCCGGTAGGTTTCCGTATCTTGTACGACATGCGGGTGTGTGCCCACCACGGCATCGGCGCCAGCATCGATCATCAGACGAGCCAGTTCGCGCTGGCGATCATTAGCGATTGGTTCGTGTTCCTGACCCCAGTGCATGAAGGGGATGACGATATCCGCCTGCTTGCGTGCCTGCTGGATATCGTACACAACCTGCTCATCTTCTGACCACGCTACTCCAGATGATTTCTCGCCAGCTTCGAATACGCGCGGGAAGAATTCATCATATCCCAGCAAGGCTATTTTCAGGCCTTTGCGCTCGATGATCAGTGGCTTGTGAGCTTCACGCCAATCCATACCGCCGCCGAAATAAGGCATATTGGCCTGTTGTAAGCGAGTGATCATTTCCGAAAAGGCTTCCTTGCCGTAATCGCCTGCGTGGTTGTTGGCCAGTGATACGGCATCAACATGGCTTCTGAGCAATGGCAGTACAGCTGGGGAAGCACGGAAAGTCCAGGGTTTGTTGAGTGCTTTACCGCCTTCGGCGATGACGCATTCCAGATTGGCCACCCGAATATCGGCGTCAGTCAGTCGCGAGGCAAAGGGCTGAAAGGGATCGCCACCTCTTGCGATCAGGCGTCCCGGCCCATCGGCCAGCATGATGTCTCCCATCCAGACCATGCGCACAGTAGTGCTCGGATCAACTGGCCCGGCAGCATGGGTGGGAAGGGTTGCGCTCAATATGCACAGCAGCAGAATATTGGTGAGCTTGCGGCAGATCATGATTGTCCTGCCTTCAGTGCGCAGCCATAGCGCAGCTCGCGTCCAAGATAGTTTGCGTAGACATGGTTCCAGCCCGTTAAAGTAGGAATTTCATTATTCATGTTGAAAGGCGCCTGATATCGTACCTGGTGAATAATGACGGGAGGCGCCTCCTTGGCCAATTCATACACCGTCAGCGTGATGTTGCCGATCCGGCCGGGTGAGCCCAGCACGACAGCTCTAAAGCGGAAAAGGTTGTCAAAATCCACTGTGGCAGCTGAATAGGGATCGGTTGTAGCAGATTGCTGAAGCATGCGTGTTTCACTGGCGTAGCGTATCTGACAGACGAGTTCTGGTGAGTTCGCCTCCGGTTCTGCGGCTGCTGCCAGCATTGTTCTCATCGAATACGATACGGCCGCCAGTGCGACAATGAAAATCCATCGAAAGATGAGGTGGTGAATCATACGAATTAGGTACCTCAAACAAAGTGGGGATATAGTCTACTATCAGCGCATTCTAACCTGGATAACTCTAATCTGGCTGGTAGAGCATTTTTGGCAAATTTCTCGTGGTTCAGAAAGTTCCCTTTCCAGGTGCGGTGGGTTACATCAAATTCGGAAAAACTCATGCTTATGACTTCGATTTAATTGATATAAAATAAAATTATATCATTTGGCCGGTTAATCAGGATCTCAACCACGCAAAGGCCTTCAATATATTATATTGGATAATGATCCACCAATATTGACTTAGCAAATCTAATAAATGAAGGTACTATCTTTCTAATTTTAGTTAGCCGTCAGAAGAATACTTGAGACACTCTGAACTCCGCGCACTTAAACTCGATATGACAAATGACAATCCAACAATAGGAATTTGGGTAGGTCAAACGGTTCATTTCGTCTGTCTTGCACTGCTACTAGCATTGCTTTACGTGACATGGATATTTTTAGGCGAGTCATTTCCGGCAGTTTTCTGGATTGCCGTAGCTTTCCCGGTGTCGCATCAAATTTATGTATGGTTGGCGTGGCGGCTAGAACTCCGATGCGCAGGAACAAGCAAAACCATAGGATTCGGTGCATACGTTTTTTTATTTTTTGTTCTATTCTTCGGTCGATTCATCTCATTGCTTGCTCTTGCATGGGTAGACCGAGGTAGCCTCAATCTGAGTGCTACTGCAGTAGTAATTTTGACGATTCTTCTCGCCTTGCCAGGTATTTATGCGATGTACAGCGTAAATAGGTATTTCGGAATGAGTCGAGCAGCGGGCGTCGATCATTTCGATCCGCGGTACCGAAGCATGCCTCTGGTAAACGAAGGTATATTCCGTTTCACGAGTAACGGAATGTATTTGTATGCTTTTCTTTTGTTCTGGGCAATTGCAATTGGTTTCAATTCTAGTGCTGCATTAGCCGTAGCGACCTTCAGCCACCTATACATATGGGTACATTACTTTGCTACTGAAAGGCCAGATATGAACTATCTGTACAGTGCGGCTAACAGACGCATGCAGGCCGACCACCAAAAGGCATCGCCTTTTGGTGGTAGCTGATGCGAAGCGTTGGGCATTTTTGGGATAATCACAATGCAAAATATCCAACCTCCACCAGAGGTAATTTTCTCCATTCCTGCGGATTTACCAATTCCGTTTCGATTTCACAAATACTAACGGAAATATGGTCGAGCAGATTGATTATTCTGCATGCACAATAAAATTCCAAAGAATTTCGACATTACCTTATATTTCAGGTCACTACTGTTTCGTTAATTTTTGCTGAATAGTTACGGGTTTGGTTTCCGTCGGGAAATGTGTTGTGACGGATAATCTCGGCAGATATCGGATAGTTTGTTCCAGCTGAAGCGGCGCTGCGACAATTTGCCGCATTTCCAATTGATTCATTCTTGAAGATAATGTTAAGCTTTTAATTCTAGCTATCGCTTTGAAGCCGCGCTCACTGTATTTTCATGTCATCCGCCGCACATAACTCCACCATTATTATCGATACACTTTACCGCGCCCACCATGGCTGGCTGAACGCGTGGCTGAAGAAAAAAATGGCCTGCCCACATCATGCAGCCGATGTGTCGCACGATACGTTCATTCGCCTGCTGTCGCTGCCGGAGATACCCAGTCTGAGAGAACCGCGCGCTTATCTGCTGGTAATCGCCAACCGGTTGATGATTAATTTGAATCGTAAGCACCGGGTTGAAGAAGAAACACTGCACGGTATGGCAATGCTGATTTCCGGTCAATCCGATCAGGATATTGCGCATGTTTGCGAGGTACGTCAATTACTGGAAAACGTGTTGTACATGCTCATTGAAGAGCTTGACGAACGCACCCGAAAAGCCTTTTTGATGTCGCGTGTTGACGGGATGACCTATACGGAAATTGCCGATGTTATGAATGTTTCCGAAAGCCGGGTCAAACAACACCTCGTCAAAGCGATAGCATACTGTCATCAACGGCTGTATCAATTCAAGGCCGAGCTGCATGGCTGAGACAGCCCGCACCCAGACGCATTCGTTGAGCGAACAGGCCGCTGAATGGGCGGTTTGTATGTCAGGCGAAGATGTCAGCGTGCAACAACAGGCCGATTTTGAAGCATGGCTGGCGCAGGACAAACGCCACCGGGAAGCCTATGCCGAGGTTGAGGCGTTATGGCACAGTATTACTCCAAAAAAACGCCGCAACTATCCGGGCATCAAATCGCTGCTGGTTGTTGCGATACTGTTTGGCTGTCTGTACAGCCTGCCGTTTTCCGTCTGGCTGTCGGATGAACGCACCGGCACCGGCGAAATCCGTCATATCGCGCTACCCGACGGTAGCTACCTCATACTCGACAGCAACAGTGCGGTAGACATCGAATTCGACGCGGGAACACGGCGCGTTATTTTGCATCGCGGACGCTTGCTGGCTGAAGTTGAACCGGTACTATCGAACCAGCAACCGCCGTTCATCGTTGAAACCCGTGACGGCGCCGCAAAGGCATTGGGTACGCGTTATATTGTTGAGCAAACTGGTGTCGACAGCGCCGTCACGGTAGTCGAATCACAAGTGGCCGTGGCTACCCGCGCCAATCCATCTCAGTACGCAACCGTGCAGGAAGGACAAGTTATCCGCTTTGGCGGCACGCAGCTACATCAACCTGAAAAGGCCGCTCCTTTTGCGGCAAGCTGGACACAGTCACGGTTGACGTATCATGACGTTTCGCTCGAGACGGTCATAAACGATCTGGCGCGTTACCGCAGCGGTTATTTGAGCGTTCACGCACAAACGGCGCAACTGCGCTTTACAGGTGTGTTGCCGAGCAACGATACGGATGCGGCACTGACTATTCTTGAAAACGCTTTGCCGATACGGGTTTCCCGGTACGGTGGCTGGGTCGTCCGCATTGATGAGCGGTAAGCATTAAACTGCCCTCACACACTCCCTAACAGGTCATTGAAAAAACTATCTGCGTTGCCGCTACGGTGTTAAAAACAGACTAAAAATGCTCATTTATTACGCATAAACTGCGCTTTTTCGCCTGTTCTTGCCTTGCATCGGCTGCCTCGAAAACGTTTTTCAATGGCCTGCTAAAAAAACACTCTTCAACACTTTCTCACCTCTCTTCCGCGCCTGTCTTGCATGTCATCTTGTGAGACAGGCTTTTTTTTATCCGCTGAATTGAATTTTTCAAAAAAATATCAATTTAGCTACCCGGTTTTTCTGCTCGTGTGTCATAGCAAATAGAAATCAAGTTTTTTTCTACTTTGTTTTGATTTATTAATTTTGATAACAATCTACTTATTATGCGAATAAAAAATATAGCGGGCTGTATCGGTTACAGACACGTTTGCAGTTTCATTTTCCTCGTCTTACTGGTATTTGCAACCGGTGCGGTTGCGCAACAGGCGCAACAAACCGTTCAGGAACAACAAACAATTCATGTCAATATTAAATCACAGCCGCTGGATCGGGCGATCACGCAACTGGCGAATCAAACGGGGGTATTGATCGGTGCGGATGCCAATCTGGTGGCCGATAAACAGGCACAGGCGCTGAACGGTAACTATACGCCGGAACAGGCGCTCATGCTGTTGCTCAGGAACAGCGGATTGACAGCGGTTCAGCGTTCGCCGGGGCAGTATACGCTGGTTGCATCGGCGAATACCAGCCGCAACACCGATACCGTCAAGCTGCCCGAGGTGAGAGTCACCGGTTTCACAAGCCCGGATGCGCCGGGCAATCCAAGTTATACGCGCACCAATGCCTCCACCGCGACAAAATCCAATTTGCCTATAATGCAAACGCCGATTTCCGTGCAAGTGATCCCACGAGCGGTGATTAAAGACCAGCAAGCAGTTCAGGTAGAAGATGCAATCAAGAATGTCAGTGGCGTATTCCCTGGGTTCACCTTTGGCGGATTTGCTGAGGAATTTATGATTCGCGGTTTTAATACTAATTTTGCCAATTATCGGGACGGTTTCCGTGTTCAGGCTGCACGGCTATCGTTGGCAAATATAGAACGGGTCGAGGTAGTTAAAGGAGCGGCGGCAAATTTATACGGTCGTATCGAACCGGGTGGTATGATCAACCTGATCACCAAACGGCCGCAAGCGGAACGGTATTACTCGTTGAACCAGCAGTTTGGATCATTTGGACAATACCAGACTCTGGCGGATGCAACCGGCGCACTTAATCAGAGCGGCACGCTCATGTACCGTTTGAATTTTGAATATCTGAACAAGAATTCATTTCGCGACTTTGGTTTTTTCGAGCGTTATTTTGTCGCGCCGTCGTTAACTTGGAAAGTGACGCCAAATACGCAATTCGATCTGGATTTTATGTATTCCAATGAAAAAAGTCGCGAGGATTACGGTATTGTTGCATTAGGAAACCGTCCGGCTGACGTGCCCAGGTCACGTTTCCTCGGGGAACCTAGTCAGGATGTGGCAACACACAAGCTTTACAATACCGCCTTAACATTTACACATGCATTTAATGACGATTGGCGGGTACGAGCCAGATTTAGTCATTTTTTCAGAGATGGCGACGATTCTCAGACATATCCAATTGATTTAGATAACGTGACAGGGATATTGCAACGAGGGTTTTTTAGAGGTAGGGGTCCTAACAATTTATATCAAGGTACTGTCGATGTAACTGGTCGATTTAATACAGCGAGCATCGTTCATAATGTTTTAGCTGGTTGGGAATACTATGGCAATTTCGCCAAATTCAAATCGATTGTAACTTCTGCTGATCCAATCAATATATTTAATCCACAATATAGTCCTGTTAATCAAGGGAATTTGCAGATAAACGATTTCACCGTATTAAATACAAATTGGAATGGTGTGTATTTCCAGGACCAGATCACGCTGTTTAACAAACTACACATTATGGGCGGCGGGCGTTATGACTGGGTAACCCAAAACAATGGTTTTGCATCTGGTGTTGATCAGTCACTTGATACTGCTCAAGCTGCAGCAACCAAAGTCAGCGATGCTCGCTTTAGTCCACGTGCGGGGATCGTGTATCAGCCTTTTGAGTGGCTGTCGTTTTATGGTAACTATGTGCAATCGCTTGGTGCCGCGAATGCAGCTAGAGACGCAGCAGGTAATACACTCAAACCACAAATCGGTGAACAATTTGAAGGTGGATTCAAGACATCGCTTTTTGACGGACGTTTAAATACCAATGTCGCATATTATTATCTGACTAAACAAAACCTGGCAACACAAGTACCTGGACAGTTTTTTTCAATACCTATCGGTAAAGCGCGCAGTCAAGGCGTAGAAGTTGATGTTTCGGGAGAAATTGCCAGAGGATTGAGCCTTGTTCTGACTTATGCCTATACCGATACAGAAATCCTTGAAGGCGACAATAAAGGAAATAAATTATTCAATGTTCCAAAGCACTCTGGAAGCATATGGACGCGGTATACCATGCAAAATGAAGCATTACGTGGGCTGAGCTTTGGCGCCGGTGTTTTTGTATTGGATAAACGTCCGGGGGATACGGCGAATACTTATTTCTTGCCGTCTCAGGCGCGTGTCGATGCCATGGTGCGTTATCAATTACCGGTTGCAAAATCTCGCTTCAGTGTACAGTTCAATGCTTACAATCTGGCGGATCAAACATTGTATGGCGGAACGATTGGTGATCGCTTCTCGGTTAATGTCGGCATGCCGCGTACTTTTGTTGGCTCAATCCATTATGCAATGTAGTGACATGACGGTGCAGCGTTTCCTGTTCTGATAGCCTGTTATTTTGGAAGAGTGACATCGTGCGGCCTTTTCTCATTTACTTACATCGCTATGTCGGCTTGTTGCTAGTGCCATTCTTGGTGATTGTCGGATTAACGGGCAGCGCGCTGGCGTTCTACCATGAGCTGGATCGCTGCCCGATCTTATGATTCCATTAATCCGTATTGATTGATGGTCGGCAGGAGTTCCGCATTATCATTCTCGGTCGTCATGATGAATGTAAACAATAATAAAGGAATAAAAATGTCTCGGCTCATTCAATCAAATCAGAAATCACAGCAATTTATAAATTTATTTCAATATGGATTGATCATGCTTGCCGCTTTGTCAGCAATGGCCATGCCCATTACTGCCCTAGCTCAGGGAGCAACCGCTGCAACAGCGCACTACAGCATACCACCGGGTTCACTGGAACAATCATTAAACCGGTTTGCCAGTCAGGCTGGCATCGCAATTTCGATGGATGCAGACAAAATAAAAAATCTTACTGCCAGCAGGCTTGAGGGGAATTACAGTGTCGAATCCGGTCTGGCGGCACTATTGAAAAAAAGCGGATTTACTTTTGAAAAGAATGCAGCCGGCTACGTTCTGGTTCAGGCGAAAACCATTGACGGAAACCCCACAAAATTACCAGAAATTAAAGTTGTTGATACTGTTGATGCGAATTCTCCCTATAACAAACACTATAACCGCACGACCAATTCAACTGCAACGCGAACCAATACGCCCATTATGCAAACGCCCTATGCCATTCAGGTGGTTCCTCGGCAAATATTGCAAGATCAGCAGGCGGTTCGTATGGAAACTGCTGTGCAGAATGTCAGTGGCGTAACGCTTTTCCCAGCGTCCTTGTCAGGACAGGACGCATTTATGATTCGCGGGTTTGATGTACAAGCCAATTATCGAAACGGTGTTTATATGCCCGCCAATAATAATAACCGTACAGAAATGGCAAACATTGAAGAAATTCAAGTCCTCAAAGGCCCGGGTTCAACAATGTTTGGCCGTACCGATCCGGGTGGGGTCATCAATAGAGTGACCAAACAGCCGCTTGCGACACCTTTCTATTCGCTACAGCAACAAGCTGGTAATTATGATTTTTATCGAACTGCCGTTGACGCAGGCGGCCCGCTAACAAAAGATGGTAGCTTATTGTATCGATTCAATTTGTCTTATGAGAATTCTGGATCATTTCGTGATTTCATAGACCGAAAAACTGTTTTCATTGCTCCGGTAGTTCGTTGGAATATTAGTCCTCAGACGCAAATAACCGCTGAATTTGAATATCAAACGTTTAATACTAAAATTGACGGTGGAGTGCCTCCACTCGGTTTGCACTCAGCGTTACCCGGCACTAGTCACTCTGGCGTACCGATTGCGATTCCTTTGGAGGGAATTACTCCGTTGCATAATAGACCCGCCCAATTGCCTCGCAATTTTGCGGCTCATGAGCCATTGTTCAATGCGAATAAAGGCGATCGCTATTTCGTAGGTATCAATTGGTCGCATCAATTTAATGCCAATTGGCAAATTCGCCATCAATTGGCGACTGAGCTTACCAGCGTCGATAAGTATCGTGGAATTGTGCACTTTGGTTCAGCCGCACCGGATGGTACGTTGAATCGATTTGCGTTTAGTACTGCACCTATTTATACCAATCGTTATCAAAGTTCGTTGAATCTGATTGGTAATATTAATACCGGTCCTCTGCAGCACACGTTATTGTTTGGATATGATTATATTTTTCAAGATGACAAATCGAGGGATGTTTGTTGTGGAGATTTGCCATTTAATATATTTAATCCCGTTTATATGAATACGCCTTATCCGATCGATAACACCGCCTTCACTCCTTTTGCGACCACGCAATCCTGGCATGGCGCTTACTTTCAAGACCAAGTAAAACTACCCTTTAATTTATATTTGACGGGTGGTTTTCGCTATGACAATACGGTGGCAAAAAATGGTATTGCACATTTAACGAGTGCTGCAGAGGATCGCTTTACCCCCAGAGGAGGATTGCTGTGGCAACCCATGCCGTGGCTTGCGATGTATGGCAGCTACTCGGAGAATTTCGGTGCGTCAAGTACGGTTTTCAATGTTGACGGGCAACGCTTACCCCCGCAGTCCGCTCAGCAATGGGAAATGGGTTTAAAAACTGAGTTTTTTGATAAGCGTCTTCGAGCTACTTTCGCATATTTTGAATTGACCAAACAGAACATTGCCGTTCCTGATCCTTCAAACCCAATACGTTCGCGAGCGTTAGGTGAAGCGCAAACAAAAGGTTATGAGTTCGATGTATCAGGGGAAGTATTGCCTGGTTTAAGCATGATAGCAACTTATAGTTACTTGCCTTATGCCAAAATTCTTAAGGATAATCTAGCCGTTTTTGATGAAAACAATGTTTTCGTTGGCAATAGCTTAGCCAATCAAGGACACCGTATGTTTCTAGCTGCAGAACATACTGGCACGTTATGGAATGTTTATGAGTTTCGTAACGAAATGTTACGAGGATTGAAAATCGGTGGTGGTATCCAAGGGGTTGGTCAACGTCAAGGCGATCTCGATAATAGTTTTCAATTACCTTATTATGTTTTGGGAAATTTGATGACAAGCTATCAATTCAAAGCTGGTCCATTACGCATGGTGGCTCAACTCAACGTTTACAACGTATCCGATGAAACCTACTATGCAGGCACAAATGGAGGTACTTTTATTACTGTTGGTGCGCCAAGGACTTTCCTTGGTTCATTACGTGTAGATTATTAATATCGGAATGTAAAGCAGGTATTGAATGTACGGTAATTTGCCAATTTGTGGAAATCCCCGAAGTAGTTTAAACATGATCAAGATAGCTCAACCAAGCGAGCTATCATTCAGGCTGATTTATTCAGGGAAACAAGTATCATTTACCTATAAACTTCCCCGTTAAATGGTCAGTAAAATTCATAGTATTCCATTTCCATTTAATACAGTACTCCGTATCGCGATTTCGTTGATACTTGCAATTGTTTTGATGAGTATGGGCGGATGCTTCGCACCACCCTTGCGCGATAGTCAAAATGTGGGTGCCAAGTTTCCGGATGAATGGGGGGAAAAGCAAACTTCTAACCAGTCGATACCTGAACAGTGGGCGGCAACATTTGAGGATTCGCAATTACGAGAACTGATTCAAGTTGCGTTAGCCAATAATTATGAATTGAAGGCTGCGGCGGCTAGGATAAATTCAGCCATTGCGCAAGCGCGCATCGATGGATCGGGACGTTGGCCACAAATTTCCTTTACCGCTGATCATCAGCAGGTGCAGATACGCGATGCCGGTTTTGGTTCATCCCGATTCGGGGTGTTTGAAGGTGTATTTGGTGTGAGTTGGGAAATTGACGTGTGGGGGCGGATACGTGATTTCCATAAAGCCGCAATGACCGAAGCCGATGCCACTCAATTTGATTACTATGGTGCGCGATTGTCACTGGCTGCAAGAGTGACACAAAGTTATTTCGAGCTGGTTGAAGCGAAGCTATTGGCACTTGTCGTGGAACAATCGATCAAAGACCGCACCATTATCGCCGAATTGGTGCGGGGTCGTTTCCAAAAAGGACTGGTGCGTGGATTGGATTTGCGCCTAGCCCTGACAGACCTGGCGACTGCCGAAGCAGAACTGAAAGACGCGCTCAATAGAATTCAAATCGTAACTCGCCGCTTGGAAATATTGTTGGGACGTTATCCAGCGGGAAATGAAGTAAGCGCCGCTCGTTTGCCTCCATTGCCGAATGTTATCGCTGCGGGTTTGCCTTCTGAGCTTTTGGAGCGAAGGCCTGACGTGGTTGCCGCTTTCACTCGACTGAAAGCCGCCGATTTTCGAACGGCTAGCGCAAAAAAATTACGGTTGCCCCGGATCACCTTGACCGCTTCTGGAGGAACACGCAGTACCGATCTGACTGACTTAATTGATCCACGGTCAGTGGCTTGGAATGTATTCGCAGGTTTGATGCAACCAATATTGACCGGTGGCCGTATTGAGGGGGAAATTTTTCGTAACCAAGCACGTGCCGAAGAAGCGCTCAATTTTTATAAAAATACAGCACTCAACGCTTTTCGCGAGGTTGAGCAAGCATTGGCCGCGGAAGAATGGTTACGCCAACAGGAAATGGCCTTGAAAGAAGCTGTCGAACAAACCCAATCGAGTCAGAAACTGGCGGTTTATTCGTACCGGAATGGTCGTATTGAAATTCTTACGCTATTGGATAGCTATCGCAGCATGCTGCGCGCACAGACTGCACATTTATCAATCACCCGTCAATTACTGAGCAATCGAGTGAATCTTTATTTGGCGCTAGGGGGCAGTGTCTAATGCGACCATTGGGTGAATTCAATTCATTGAATTCTTATTTTATCGATTGTTTTTCATGACGACACGTTTTCAGTTATTGCTCGCGCTATTAGTCATTGTCTTCGGTGTGGCCATCGCTATTGCTATTTTGCTTTTTCCTCCACAGGCTGAGCAAGCAATCGACGATACCAAGCCCGTGCTACCTGCCGTTAAATTTGTCGTGGCATCGCCGCAACGAATTCGTATTGATGTGCATTCGAGCGGTCGCATCATGGCTCAAACGGAAATTGATCTGGTCAGCGGTGTTTCCGGAAATATCGTCAAGCTATCAAAGCAATTTCTCAGTGGAAGTTTTTTTAGCAAAGGCGATTTATTGGTTTCTATTGACCCTGCTGAATATGATTTACGCATCGCACAAGCTCAGGCCCAAGTGATGGAAGCTCAATATCAGTTAACGCGTGAAGAAGCTGAAGCAGCGCAAGCACGCGAGGAGTGGCAACAATTAGGACAAGGTGCTCCGAATTCACTGAGTTTGAGAATTCCTCAGTTGAAAGAAAAAAAAGCCAAGCTGATCGCCGAGCAGGAAGAGTTGAAGAATGCCAAATTATTGCGACAAAGAACAGAAATTCGCGCGCCTTTTGATGGGCGAGTACGCAGCCGGAATGTTGGCGACGGGCAGTACGTGACCACTGGTGCTGTCTTAGGCCGGATCTATGACAGTGACATAGCGGAAGTACGATTACCACTATCTCCATCCGAAATCGCGCTGATCGATTTTGTCGATACAGCACATATGAATACCGCGCTCATGCAAAAGATCCCGGTCACTTTAACCGGAGACTATCAAGGCCGGCGGCAAACTTGGCAAGCCGATATTACGCGTAGTGAAGGCGTTGTCGATTCGGATACGGGTAAAATCATGATGGTTGCTCAGATTAAAGACCCATTTGGATTGAAAACAAAGAAGCGTGCGTCATTAACAGAACAACCGTTTGCCATCTTGCCTATCGGCTTATATGTTGACGCAAAGATTGCGGGGCGTTGGTTGGATCAAATTATGGTTTTACCTACCGCTGCGTTGTTTAAGGAACGAGAAGTCGCGGTTATCGATCATGAAAATCGCATACGCATTCGTGGCGTGAAAGTTATCCGCAAAGAACGTAACCAAGTACTGATTGACGCCGGAATAGAAACCGGTGAACGGATATTGGTATCGGGTTTAGCGCATTTGATTGATGGTCTCCAAGTAATGCCGACAGAACAGCTGCCATGAGTCTTGTGAATTGGTTTGCCAGAAATCCGGTAGCGGCAAATTTTTTGATGTTGATTATCGTAGCGGGTGGAATCTGGGGGCTAGTTACTGCAAAAAAATATACCTTTCCACCGGAACCGCAAAATCTGCTGCAAATTTCCATCGCTTATCCCGGCGCCAGTCCGAGTGAAATCGAACAAAGGTTGTGTATCCCCATCGAAGAAGCGATTCATGAGTTGGAAGATATTCGACAAATTAATGCGCATGCGAAACAAGGTGAATGTAGAGTCATCGTTGAATTCGATACAAAGAGTGAAGCCACGCATTTTCAAGCGCAAGTTAAGGCCAAGATTGATACCGTCAAGGTTTTTCCAAAAGAAATAGAAAAAATCAATATTGAGCAGTTGAGAACCGGTACTCCAGCCGTGATTGTCGTGGTACGAGGTGGCAATGATCTGTATCTCTTGCAACAACAACGCGATCGCCTGAAAAGTTTACTGAGTCAACACCCGGATATCGGTAAGTTGACTGCATGGCCACAATTTCCTTATGAAGTATCCATAGAAGTTACTGCCGATACTTTACATCGCTTCGGATTACACTTTGATGAGATTGCAGCAGCAATTCGTCAGTCCTCCATCAACCTCTCAGCAGGCGAGCTTAAAAAAACCGATGGTAAGCTAATGCTGAGAAGTATGAATCAAGCCATAACGTTGAATGATTTTGCATCGATTGCAATTCGTAGCGACAAACAAGGCGCGAAATTACTGTTAAGCGATATTGCGCAAATTCGCATGACGGTCAATGAACAGGATCTATGGGTTAGATTGGATGATCAATTGGCAATGGAGATCTTCGTTATGCCGAAAGACCAGATCTCCACGACGGTGAATGCAGTCCATCAAATCATGGATGAATTTCGTGCGGAATTACCGCCCGGACTAGAACTAACCACTTGGGATGATTGGTCAAAATATTACCATCAATATATGACAATGTTGCAGAGCAATGCAATCTCAGGGTTCGCGTTAGTTTTTCTACTCTTGATGATCACGTTAGAGTTTCGTCTGGCCTTATGGGTAGGCTGCGGTATCCTGGTTTCCATTCTCGGTGCCTTATGGATGATGCCGATTTTGGGCATTTCGCTGAATACCTATTCCATTTCTGCATTGATACTGATATTGGGTGTTTTGGCGGATGATGCCATCGTGGTAGGGGAAAATATCTATACCCATCAACAAGCAGGACAAACGGGCGTATCTGGAGTACTCGCTGCTGTTGACGAAGTTTCTACATTAGTTATGCTGATGGTATTAACCACAATCATTGCTTTTTTTCCTGGACTATTTTTACCGGGACTAAGCGGCAATTTGATGTACAACGTTGCCATGGTGATTATTCTGGCATTGCTATTTTCGATGATGGAAGCGTTGTTGATTTTACCAGCGCATTTGTCCGTGAATGTATCACCAAAAAATAATCGAAATGTTTGGTTTCGTTTTTTGGAAAACCTGCAAACACAAATCAATGATCAATTACAACAATTTATTGAGCGAGTCTATTTACCCTTATTAAGTAAATTGCTGTCGTTGCGTTACCTGACCGCTTCTGTATTCATCGTGATATTGATATTGTTTGTGTCGCTAGTGTTATCGGGACGTGTTCCCAGTATTATTGAAGCACAAATCAGTGATTATTATTTGGTAGCAGAAATTCGCAATCCCCCGGGTACTCCTTTTGAAGAAATCAATCGACAAGTGGCGCGTCTAGGACAAACAGTTCGTGAAATTCAAGCGGAACTGGATTCGGAACTTGGACTGAATTCCGAAACCACGCCTAAGCAGAGTTTCCAGCATATTTTCTCGGTTGCAATGGATCACACTGCTGTGGTCAATATTGAAATGTCCATTGACGAGCGAATACGCTCCAGAATAGAGGAAATAAAGCAGCGTTGGCAAAAGAAATTTGGTGAAGCGCCACCGGGTGCAACCATGTCGTTTCAGATGTTTTGGCCGCAAAATTTAGGGGTGCCTACGACGCAAGCGTCTAAACCACTCGAATTTAAGTTGCTCGCATTAGATCCGGCAGTCCAGAATCAAGCTGGGGAAATTCTTAAAGCAAAACTGGAGTCTTATACCGGCGTGCATAGTGTTACAGGTTCAATGCAAAGTGGTAAGCCTGAATTACGGTTAAGGTTAAAACCAGCGTCGGCGTTATATGGATTGACGGAACAAAGCTTGAGCGAACAAATTCGACATGCCATTCATGGTTTGGAAGTGCAACGTTTTTTTCTCGATCGCGATGAAATCAGAGTCATGGTACGTTTCCCTTCGGAACATAGTCGTTCTCTGGACGCCTTGTACCAATTGCCGATCCGACTGCCAAACGGTGACATCGTAACATTCAATGACGTAGCCGAAGCATTCTATGCACCAGGATTTGCTGAGATTACCCGGCAAAATCGTGAGCGCGTGCAGTTAATTAGCGCCGATGTAAATCAAGAAAAAGGCAATATAGAAACGATTTTATCGGATGTGCGCAAACATGTGATTCCGCAACTGCAATCGCAATTTCCTGAGCTTAAGATTGAATCAGGACAAGCAAGACAAAAAAAGGAAGCAACGCTTTCTGCACTGTGGGGGTATGGCGCACTAGCGCTGTTAGGTATTTATGCGTTATTAGCCATTCCTCTTCGGTCTTATTCTCAACCGCTACTGATTATGTTAGCAATTCCGTTTGGTTTTGTTGGTGGCGTAATAGGCCACCTATTGCTACAAATACCGCTTACATTGGAGTCTTACATTGCACTTTTTGCGGTAGGCGGCATTGTGATTAATGACAGTCTAATATTACTTGCTAAAGTTAACACATTGATTGAATGCAATACCCCTATTCATGAAGCACTCCTTCAAGCGGGTAAAACGCGCTTCCGGGCTATATTTCTTACTACCGCAACGACAGTCATTGGCTTGTTTCCTTTATTAATGGAAAAAAGCCCTCATGCAGAAAAAATACTACCGATGGTAACTTCGCTATCATTTGGCGTGTTGTTCTGTATGTTCATCACACTGATTTTGGTACCCGTTACTTTTTTGATACTTAAAGGTAAGTAAAGACTGCTGAATTCCCCCCGTATATCTGGAAACTGTAAAACCATACTCATCGCATCAGCTTACAGGCTTAAGACTGGTACATACATGGTTCAGCATTATTCGAGCGTCGGGTCTGTTATGAATCCGATTTTTGTCAATCCGGCTTTAGCTGCCATACTCATGACGCGCGCAACATGCTCATAGTGTGCCATTTTGTCGGCGCGGATATGCAATTCAGTGTGTGGAGAATTTTCTGCCGATTGCATAAAACGGGGCATTAGCAGCTCGGGCATCACGATTTCACCATTCCAGAAAAATTCCCCGTTGGCTTGAATTGCGAATTCAATATGTTCTGGTTGGGCCGTGCTGGGTTCGGTGCTTGCTTTAGGTAACTCGATCTTCACGGAGTGTGTCAGAAGCGGTGCGGTGATGATGAAGATGATCAGCAGCACGAGCATGACATCAACGAGCGGCACCACATTGATTTCAGACAAGGTTTTCTGATCCTGATAGCTGTTTCCCTCACCGAAAGCCATTATCTTCCCCCTTCTAAAACGGAGGAAGTTCCGGCAGGATTTTTAGGCTGCGGATTTTGACTTTCCACTACGGCTATTCTGGTACCGTCACCGGTTTTGTTGCCAACCGTAACGATCGTATATAAATCGTGTGCAAACGCATCCAGTTTCGCCATCCAAAGGCGGTTACACCTGATGAAAGCGTTATAGGCCAATACCGACGGAATGGCCACAGCTAATCCCAAGGCGGTCATGATCAAGGCTTCACCAACGGGTCCGGCTACTTTATCCAGCGTGCCTTGACCGGAAAGGCCGATTTGAATGAGCGCATGATAAATTCCCCAGACCGTGCCGAACAGTCCGATATAAGGTGAGGCGGATCCTGCTGTCGCAATCAGAGTAAGGCCATTCTCGATTCGGGTTGCTTCCTGATTGATGCCATTTCGCAGTGTGCGTGTCAATAATTCATCCGCTCCACCAGTTATCGCATGTGCTTTCAGACCAGGTCTCTGCAAGCTATTTTCAACCTCGGACGCCAATTTTGCCAGATGTGCAAACGCATTGTCCGGGGAAACATCTTTCATTTCTATTTTCAATGCCTGCAGAGAGTCGGCGTTCCAAAATCGTTCCAGAAAAATATTGGCATGCCGGGTGGCTATGGCATTGCGGATACTTTTCGTGATAATCAGGTACCAACTGGCAATTGACAGTGAAAGCAATAAAATAGCCACACTCATTCCCACATGGTCAATATGATGCAGAAAATGAGATAAGCCGAGATGATTATCCATGAGATTAATTTCCTTGAAGTATAAAATTAAAAGGTTGAAGAGCAACGGCCTGCACCGGCAGTCCATCCCGCAATGCGGGCCGGCAGTGCCAGGTTGTAATGCAGCATGTAAATAAAAGGCATGACATTGATCATTCCCTGCGAGATCGCGCCAAACTGGCGCCGGCCTACCTCTTCGCCGGTATAAGGATCGAAAATCAGCTGATCAAACCCAAGCTTGTTGGATTGATCGTTACTATCGGAGCGTAGCCCCATCATGACTAATGTCGCTTCCTGATTGTCTTCCATTAGTACTGTGTTAACCCGGCCATGTGGAACTCGCTGTTCTGCCAATTCCGCGAGTGAAACCATGTCCAGTTTATTTTCCAGAGTTTGTTTGGGGTATAGCTGAGGATTGATCAAACGTTCCAGTTCTGGATAGAACGCCAATAAACTGCCTGTCACCGCCACGATAATCAGAAAGGCGGCCATAACCAGGCCTAGCCAGCGGTGGAGCAGAAACCAATAATGACGAGACATTGTTTCTCTCTCCTATTTTAAATTTTTTAGTTATATTTGCTATGACGTTCGAGTAGCCAAAAACCGGACATCTTTTATTTGAAAAATTACGAATAATATTCGATGCTAAAAATCTCAGTACTCCAGACGCATCGACCCCATAACGGTCAAGGGAGCGCTCGGATAGACACCAAGCCGCGGAGCGACATTGAACTCGGGATCGGTAGAAGCGTAATAACGTTTATCTAAGATATTACGCGCATTGATCTGGGCCGTTAGGCGTGCCGTGCCCATTTTCACGCGGTAAGCGGCGAACGCGTCCAGACGGGCATAATCGGGTAATTTAAAGGTATTTTGAATGTCACCGTCCCACTTGCCGACGGCAAACTCGCCCACACCGAAACTTAGTAAGGCAACAAGGCTTTCACCGCGTCCAGATTGACCATATTTTGGCTGCTCGAATCGCCCGCACTATGCGCGTCATCGGCTTCAAGCAGGCAATACGGCACAGCCTCGGCTTGCTTCACATGCTTGTCACGATCTAACCAGTTCAGGATCGGCATTTAAACCTTCTTTCTGTGCCAGACATACCGGCTATAATTCTGATATCTCTCATGGCTGACTGTACCATGTGGATCGACCGCCGCCGTGCCGGACAAGCAGGCCTTTTTCCACCAGTGAGCCAAAAGATGCCTTCAATGTGTTCGGGCTTGCGCCTGTCTCGCGTACCATGTCGCGAGTCGTGACGCGGCCATGATCGCGCACATAATCCAGGATTTTGACGGCCAATTCTGGCAGTGCGGCCAGGGCATTCTTTTCGCGCTCCACTTTCGTGGCCAGGCGGCGCTTTTGCTGCTGCAAAGCGCGCATGAAAAACATAAGCCAGGGCTGCCAATTCGGGGCTTCACTGCGAATTGTGCCTTGGGTCTGACGTAAGGCGAGATAATACTCTTCCTTGCTGTTCTCAATCACGCTTTCGAGCGACGAATACGGCACATAAGCATATCCGGCCTGCAACAAGAGCAAGGTCGTAAGAACGCGGCTCAGGCGGCCATTTCCATCCTGAAAGGGGTGGATTTCCAGGAACACCACAACGAACACAGCAATCATCAGCAAGGGGTGAATGCGTTTCAGCTCGCGGGCATCGCGCAGCCAGGTGACAAGTTCTGTCATCCGGCGCGGCGTATCAAACGGCGTAGCCGTTTCGAACACGATACCAATCATTTTTCCGTCCACATCAAAAGCGCCCACGTCATTGCGCACGGTTTTATATTCGCCCCTGTGCCGTTCATCCTTCTCACTGTAGCGCAGAAGATCGCGGTGAAGCTGTTTAATATGGTTTTCGGTGATGGGAATATCTTGCCAGGCCTGGAAAATCGTTTCCATGGCCTCGGCATAGCCAGCAACTTCCTGCTCGTCGCGCGTCTCGAATTTTTTGATTTCCAGCTTGCCTAGTAGGTGCTCAACCTCACGGTCACTGAGTTTATTACCCTCAATGCGCGTTGATGAGCCGATGCTTTCAATCGTGGCGATGTGGCGCAAGGCTTGCAACCGATCCGGGGCCAAAGTGCCAAGGGCACGCCAGGCACCCTTAAACTCGTCTATTTCACACAGTAAGGCCAGCAATTCAGGCGTGATTTGGATAGTGTCGGTTTTGATCATACCTGAATATATACCTGATTATACCGGAATGTCCACCGGAATAATCGCCGAATTATGCCGGAATAGATAATTTTGTATTCACAACCACAAGGACTTTGCCGTCCTAAATATTTTAGGACAGACTTTCATGGCTGTTAGCTAACATGCAAAAATTACCACCCTATGGATGAGAAAATCCGACATTTAGTCGGAGAACCATGGAGTGATAACAACGGAGCATATAGCCGAAATAAGGCGTACACCTTCCGTTAGCAAGAAAATCATCAGTACGATTGCAGGTAGTCTAAGGCTCTCACGCTAAACTTAAGAAAATTCCCTCTTAATGAATAAATTTTTGTGGTGCTAATATTGGCATTAACTAGTCACTCTAGCACTTGGGTTAACTATAAATCGAACACAATTTTAAGTGCTTGATTGATGGATTGCAGGTATTCGTTTTCAAGTCTTCCTTGTTTTTTGCCAATTCGAGAGATATCGATTGCACGTAGTTGCTTGAGATTAATATGACGATCTTTATCCAACCCATTTTCACTGCTTGGCGACAGAGTTACCGCAAATGGCCATGACTTATGGTTCGGTAACACTGGTGCGACAATTAAAGTTTTGGATTGGACATTTACAAGGTCGCTTTGAATAATCACACAGGGTCGAAGCTTTTTAGTTTACGCACCTTTAGTAGGGTCCAGGTCGATCCAATAAAGATCTAATTGCTTAAATTGATTCATTATTAAGACCATCATACATAGTAATATCCCATTCATTGAGCACGCTCTGGTAGTCAGGATCTTGAGATTCTTCTTGATTGGCCTTAAGTAATGATTGTTTCAGATAATTTTCGCGTTGGTGTTTAAGAAGCTCATTAATGTACGCACTGCGATTATCGCCTGCGATCGTATTAAGAAATGTGAAACTTTCATCATCTAATGTAATTGTTGTGCGATGTGTCATTTTTCCCTGATATAAAGTTAAATATGATTTTCTCACACTTCAAGGTATGAGAAAAAATTACTACATGAGTTCAAGGGATATTTTCTTTTATAAAATTGACATTAAAATTTAAGAACGCAAATTGCGGTGGTTAGCGCATCGCGTGGTGCTTTACATCGCAATTTGCCGTCCTGCAAATACAAATACACGTCTTTTTGCTGTAATTCCAGAATCAATTCATCGAGCATTAAAAAACCCGTTGGTTTTGCGTTCGATTTGGCAATCAGGTACTGGGAGATGGTAACGATTTCCGTTTTTTGCCTGCGCGCGGTGTTTTAGCTTTGCTTTTTTTCAACCAGATGACGGTTCCGGTTACAGACAGTACCGCAACAATCAAGCCTGTCATACAAATCAAAACCTGCATTGGCAAACCGAAAACACGAGCGGTATGGAGCCAGACAATCCATCGGTCAATGATATCGCCAATGGAATCGGTATCAGGCAAAGTAAGCGATATGAGCGCACCGGTATTGGCATCTAATACAGCAACGGTTGCGCCGTGCTTTCCGAAATCCTGGTCAGTTTTTACACGATAGTGGTAAGCACCGTGTTGCCGATCAAGAAAAAGCGATTGTTCGCGTTCTATTGTGAAGCCGTATTGTGCTGCATCTTGATGAATATAGTGTTGTCCGTAGCGATGTGCGGCACGCCAGTCTAATCCGGGTGTTTCAATAGGCTTGTCCAATTTCGGCAATGCATTCGGATCACGCATACCGAGTGCCGAACTCATAATCGGCTGATAGGCTTCTGGAAGATTGAAAGCCGTTGCTGACCAGGCCAATATCAGTAGTATTGGCCATACCCACAGACCATTGGCGCGATGCAGATCATAATTGAAACGACTGGGTTTGATTTTCCAGGCGGGTTTCCAGCGTTGCCAAAAATAATAAAACTGGAATGGCTGATTTTTGGTCGATGGAATGGTCAGATAAAGCCCAACAAAGCTGTCAATAAACCACAACAACGCTACCACGCCCAATATAGTAATCCCGTACATAGCGATATGTTTAGGAAATGCCAAGGTGTAATGCAACCGATACAGAAACGACATGATATTTTCTTTGGCAAGCGATATTTCTCCCCAAGTACGCGCACCGGTCTGTTCACCGTTATAAGGATTAAAATAAAGCTCGTTGTAGGGAATTTCAAAGCTTTTCCCGGTCGTTGGATCAATTCTGGGCAAAAGAAATAACCGGTAGGCCTGTCCCGGTTCAAAGGTCAGATCAAACCAGTCAATTTGCGCACGCGGCTCCTGACTTTCTGTTCGTTCGTGCAACGCAAACGGGTCAAATAGTGAAGCCTGGTCTAATGTCTGCGGAATTGGCACCGTCAGCATCGACGGATTCAGCCAGCGATCCAGCTCATGGTAAAACGCCAGCGCGCTGCCCGTTAATCCGACAATCACCAAGAACGGCGCTAGCAACAGGCCGACATAGCGATGTAAGTAAATAAGAAAAGGACGCACGATGTTACTCTTCCAAAATAATAGGCTGTCAGAACAGGAAACGCTGCACCGTCATGTCACTACATTGCATAATGGATTGAGCCAACAAAAGTACGCGGCATGCCGACATTAATTGAGAAGCGATCGCCCAGCGTTCCGCCATACAATGTTTCATCCGCTAAATTATAGGCATTGAGCTGTACACTGAAGCGAGATTTTGCAACCGGTAATTGATAACGCACCATGGCATCGATGCGTGCCTGAGACGGCAAGAAATAAGTATTCGCTGCATCTCCGGGACGTTTGCCTTGTACAAAAATGCCTGCACCGAAGCTCAGCCCACGCAGAGATTCATAAGGTATGTCATAGCGTGCCCAAATACTGCCCGCATGCTTGGGTACGTTAAATAACGCTTTTCCTTTGTCGTCACCTTTTAATATCTCTGCATCGGTATAGGCATAAGTCAGAATTAAGTTTAAACCGCTGGCGACCTGTCCCGAAATATCCACTTCCACACCTTGACTACGCGCTTCACCGATAGGTAATGAAAAAGGCTGTCCAGGTACTTTGATTGCCAAGTTTTGTTTAGTCAGATGATAGTAAGCCACATTCGAATTCAACCTGCCATCGAAAAAGGAAGTTTTAAAGCCGCCCTCGAATTGTTCACCGGTTTGTGGTTTCAAGATATTTCCTGAGGCATCGAAGGCAGTATTTGCACTACCTAGCGATTGTACATAATTGCCAAAGAAAGACAGCCACTCGAATGGTTGATAAACAATACCGGCGCGTGGACTGAAGCGGGCATTATTTACTTTAGTGCTTGCAGCTCTTGCGTCCGCAAGTGATTGGTCTTCGCCAAAAGCCGTTCCAACTTCACGCGACGCCCAATCATATCGTCCCCCGCCCATCAGATGCAGCTTATCAAACAGCTTTATCTGATCTTGAAAATAAACTCCATTCCATTGAGTGGTCTGATCTATGAAAAAATTGGCTGGCGACGATCCTAAATTAATGTTGCTATATTGTGGCCGGAAAATATTAATTGGACTTGCATCCAAACTGATTGATTTGACCCTGCCAGAGCTGTTGTAGTAATCCCATCCGGCCAGAACATTGTGTTCAATTCCGGCCGTGTGAAAGCGACCGGTAAGATCCACTGTTCCCAGAAAGGTATCACTTGGTGCCGTACTCTTGAAATACCCCCGCTGCATGTCACCTGTTACTTCATTCAAATCAAAGCCTGTAGTTTGTGGATCAACTGTGTCTCTTCGTAAATGATTAAATCGAGCACGTATTCGCCAGTTGTCATTGAATGCATGCGTTAGAGCCGCTACAGTATTATAAAGTTTGAGATTGGATCGATCTGTCGGTTCTCCCAAAAAACGAGATCTTGGAACGTCAGCAGGACGATTTCCCACTGCCACAACGCCATAGTCTTCCATAAATTTTTCATTGGAATACATAAAATCCAAATCAAACTGTGTCTTCGGTGTAATCTTCCATGTCAGCGAGGGTGCTACAAACGCACGTTCGTGAAAACCAAAATCACGAAACGAGTCTTTATTGAGATATTCAAAATTGATGCGGTAAAGCAATGTGCCATCTTTATTTAATGCTCCAGTTGCGTCGACCAAAGTTTGATACTGACCATATGAACCAAATTGCTGGTTTAACGAATAATACGATTGCGCCTGCGGCCGTTTGGTGATCAGGTTGATCATACCACCCGGTTCGATACGACCGTACAAATTAGCAGCCGCGCCTTTGACCACTTCGACTCGCTCAATATTCGCTAAAGAAAGGCGAGCAGCCGGAAATAGAAATCCATCCCGGTAACTTACAAAACCTGTATTAAAACCCCGAATCATAAATTCCTCGGCAAGCCCGCCAAAAGTAAATCCCGGAAACACGCCACTGACGTTCTTGATTACATCCTCAATCTGAATCGCTTGTTGATCCTTAATGATTGCTCGCGGTATGATCTGAGCCGAAATCGGCGTTTGCATTATAGGCAAATTGGATTTTGTCGCGGTGGAGGCATTCGTGCGCGTATAACTTGGATTGCCCGGAGCATCCGGGTCCATGAAACCGGTGACTCTCACCTCGGGCAGCTTTGTGAGGTTTCCGTCAATGGTTTTCACCTGAACCAGAACGTAGCCGGCTGCATTCTTTTCAAAAGTAAACCCGCTTTTTTTCAATAGCGCCGCCAGACCGGATTCGACAGTGTAATTCCCCTCAAGCCTGCTGGCAGTGAGATTTTTTATCTTATCTGCATCCATCGAAATTGCGATGCCAGCCTGACTGGCAAAGCGGTTTAATGATTGTTCCAGTGAACCCGGCGGTATGCTGTAGTGTGCTGTTGCAGCGGTTGCCCCCTGAGCTCGGGCGGTAATGGGCATGGCCAGTGCTATTGCCATTGCTGACAAAGCGGCAAGCATGATCAATCCATATTGAAATAAATTTATAAATTGCTGTGATTTCTGATTTGATTGAATGAGTCGAGGCATTTTTATTCCTTTTTATTGTTTACATTCATCATGACGACTGAGAATGAAAATGCGGAACTCTTGCTGACATCAATCAATACGAATAAGTGGAATCAGAAGATTGGGCAGCGATTCAATCGATTGAAATACTCAGAGAATGTGAAAGAATCGTAGCGAGCGTTCCTGTCGAAAGCGAAAGGTGCATGGAAAAGGTATATGCCGGATAGAGGCAAGAGGGGCGGGGCGATTACAGTGGGTAGCAGATTTACAGTGGTTCAGTGCCTGACGTCAGCTTCAACAATAATCAGCCACGGCGTTATCGTGCGTACTTGAATCGGGAAGCTTCTGGTCAACAAAGACAATGCGGTATCGATGTTATCGAGCGGTAATACGGCACTGACCTTCATGTGTTCGAGCGCTTGAGTATCGTATTGAATCAATCCGGTACGATAGCGGGAGAGCGTGTCGAGCACTTCCGGCAGCGGCCGGTTTTCGAAGACCAGGTGGCGGAATTTCCAACTATCCGAAATTTCGCGGATATTCACGGTTTCGATACCGCCGAACCATCGGTTTGAAAATTGTACGCGTTGTCCGGCGTCAAGCGTCAGCGTTTCCGTTGTGTTACCGGTCTGCTGTTGCGTGTTGGGTGCGTGCAGCATCACTGCTGCTTTGGATTCCAGCATGGTCAGGGTTGTCGTTTTATCATCCAGATTGACGATAAATCGCGTGCCCAGTGCACGGATCCAGCCATGACGGGTCTTGACCTGGAATGGCCGGACCGGATCGGCAGTTACGTCGATTAGAATCTCACCGTGAACCAATTCCAGATTTCGTTGCATGGCGTCATAGTGAAAGTTGACGGCGCTGGCGCTATTAAGCGTGATCATGCTGTTGTCCGCCAGTTTTTGCGTATGCCATTGCCCGGTGCTGGTGCGCATATCGGCCAGTAAATAAGCAGGCGGGTAGTGCTGGAAAAAGACCCAGGCAGGCAGAGCCAGCACTGTGATCAATACTAACATTGCACTGAGTTTTCCGGCACGCGTATTTTTGCGCTTCTTTGCCAAGGATGCTTTCATGGCAGCATGGGCGGATGCGGGGTGCGTGGTAGCGCGTATCCATTTGGATTGATCGATCACCGCCAGCATCTTGCGGGCAGCTTCGGCATGATGCGGACTGATTTGCTGCCATTGTGCAAACTCGGCTTGCAGTGTTGCAAGATCAGCGAGTGTCAAATCATCTTCCGACAAGCGGACGATCCATTCGGCTGCCTGATTTACCACATCATCCGATGGCGGATGGATGCGTGACGATTGATCCGGTTTCATGTTCGTTACGCCACGAAATCCGTCAATCCGGAATGTGAAACTGGTGGCAGTGCACGAGCGACTGCACCAGATACTTTCGAACCATCCGATCCGATACACCGAGTTGCGTGGCGATAGCCGCGTGCGTCAATCCGTCAAAATAGTGCAGTAAAAAAGCCTGACGGGGTTTTTCGGCAAGCCCGGCCAATACCTGGCTGATTTTATCCAGAATCTGGACGGCCGCTGCGATATCTTCCGCGGAAGGATATCTATCCATTGCTTCAGCAGCCCGTGTCAGTTCAGCAAGGTAAGCCTGTTCAATATGCTGCTTTCGCGTTTGATCAATGAGCAGACGTTTTGCTACCGTAACCAGATAAGCTCTGGGTTCCTGCAGACAGGGCAAGTGGGACAGGGAGAGGATGCGCGTAAACGTGTCGTGTGCAATGTCGGCTGCCTGATGCTGGCTGTTGAGTTTTTTTCTAAGCCAGACAAATAACCAGTTGTGATGATCGCGATAGAGCGCATCAATCGCAACGGTATGCGTAGCGGTAGAGTTTCCGGCGATTTTGACCGAGGATAGTGCAGGTTCTTCAGTACGATTGAAAACAGATTGCGGCATTGATTCTGGTAAATGAAATTGAAAACAAAATTCAGCATTATCCCTGTAATGTTCTTGGATTGGAATGCGACAAAATGCCGCATGAATCGCTCACAAGCTAATGGGAAAGCGGAGCGAGTCATTCGAATATATGAATTAATGTCATTTATTAGTATATGCTATCATTGACTTCATATAGTAAGGAGTGAAGTCAAATGTCTGTTGTTACTGTTCGCAATTTGCCCGAAGAAACGCATCGCGCACTTAAGTTGCGTGCTGCTCAGCATGGACGTAGCACCGAAGCTGAAATTCGAGAAATTTTGGAAGAAGCAGTACGTCCTAGGACGCGTGTCAAAATCGGATCTGAACTCGCTGCTTTTGGGCAATCCTTTGGGGGGCTTGATTTTAATGACACTCGTGATCAGACGCCAACTGATCCGGCAGTGTTCGAATGATCATTCTGGATACGAATGTCATATCCGAGCCAATGAAACCCAATGGCAATCCCGCCGATCAAGCTTGGCTTGATCGGCAAACAGCCGAGACACTGTATCTGACAGCAACAAGTCTTTCCGAATTGCTGATCGGCGTTGAAATCCTGCCAGATGGCAAGCGTAAAGAAGGACTTGATGCCGCATTGAAGAAACTGATGGAGAGGCTTTTGGGGTCGCGCATACTATCATTCGATCTACAGGCTGCGATAGCATATGCGCCCATAGTCGGTCGAGCTAGGACTAATGGCCGCTTCATTTCTGTGGCAGACGGTCAGATTGCCGCAATCGCGTTCTTACATGGCTTCACCATAGCAACGCGAGATACTGAGCCTTTTGTCGCTGCCGGAGTGCCCGTCATCAATCCTTGGGAAGAATGATCTTAGGTAATTTGTGTTAATGGTAGAGACTTTTGAAAAAGCCCATACTGTCATTTCTAGTACACTATTTTTATTGAATAGAAAAATTTTTAAATAGGTTTTTGCAACGGTCTCTTTTATTTTACTTTTCTGTCTCTAATTTCAGCCTGATAATCAGTAAGCGTACCAACGACGATAATAATAATACCCATCGCAATATAAAAATTTCTTGCAACTTCTTCATCTGAAAAATTAAGAATAAAGGGTATGGCTATTAACAAGGGGCCAACCATGCGTTCAATCCAGCCATGAATGGTAAATGGAATTAACTTTACTACTCCAAATGGAAAATCAGAAGCCAGGGTAACAATCAAATGTACTACAGCAAGACCATAGGCAAGTATTGCTGATAACTCACCTAGCCCTAAAAGGGTAGGGGCAATTAAAAAAATAACAACTGTCAGAAAATCAAGATAACCATGTGTGCGCGGTGAAATTACTTTCATAGAATGCTCCTATATTAATTTTTGGTCACTCCGATAGTCACCATGTTCAATAAATTAATACAGCGCTGTCATTGATGTCTGTTATCTACAAAACAAAATTACAAATATTTCATTTCACACCAAATCTTGGGGTACTAAAATCCGCAAAAATCATGAAGAGCGGCATCATTAATACAAATCTGATCGCGCGTATAGTTAAGCATTCCGCGATTTCTGAAGTCATTTAAAATCGTACTTACAACAGAACGGCTTGCCCCTACTAAATCCGCCACTTCTTGTTGGGTTAAATGGATTTCCAAGGTATATCCATGAGTGCACCTTATTCCAAACATCTCGGCTAATTCTAATAATGTAGTGATAACCCGTATTTCAACGGATTGGGTCAGAATCGTTCTTAACTTACGCTCTACTCTTTGCTTCCGCGCATACATATCTTCAATGACATACCAAGCCAACTCTGCTTGATGAGACATCATCGCTTTAAAATCGCTATATGCTATTCGATAGTAATTAACCTCATCCCATGCTTGAGCAGTCTCATCTATTTCCTGATCAGCAGAATTATTCTGAAAACAACCTATGACATCCCCTCTTCTAAGGAGATCAATAGTAATTTCACTTCCCTGCTCGGTTAAATGAGAAAGCTTAACAATACCGCTTTTTATCCAAAATAAATCGGAACAACGATCACCTTGACGGTAAAGAAAAGCTTTTTTTGGGACATTAATTTCCAGAATGGAAGGGTAATCCCTCCGCAATTGATTTGTGTCACATACAAAAAATTCATTAATCAACCTAGACTTAGCATCGTATACTATAGATTGCATTCTTTATTCCATTAAAATCAAGCAGTATTCAATTATATGCAATAATTTAGCTGCTTAATGAGTTAAAAAATCAGCAAAAACAGAACGTGACAAATCTGACGATTATTGGCAAGTGTTGGCGAGCACTGGCGAGGGTAATATAAATTAAAACAGTGAGTTATAACACCTTTTAATCCGTTGGTCGGCAGTTCGAATCTGCCACGACCTACCAATTAAAACAAGGAGTTATATAAACACTAATTCCTTTTTTCTTTTTGAACGTGACAAAAACTTGACAGATTCAAAACATTCCCACCACGTCCATCCTCGATTCTAGCCGCTGCAACTCGTAAATGCTCCGTAGCATACTTTGCATACCGATCCACCATGATCCTGGATTTCCAGCCGCCTAAATCTTTCAATTCATCGCAACTTGTGCCAGCTTGACGATGCCATGAAGCCCAAGTATGCCTAAGATCATGAAATCGGAAATCCTTCAATTCTGCTTTAGCTAGAGCGGTATGCCACGCACTGTTCGTAATTTCCCAGAGAATAGGCTTACCTTGATAGGTAAAACAAAACTGTTCATGCTTTCCGAGTTGCTCTTCAAGAACAACCATAGCATCGTAATTCAGCGGCACACCTCGAGGTGTTCCATTCTTGGTTTGATTAAGCCAGGTAGTTTTACGTTGCAAATCAACTCGATTCCACTCCAAACCAGTTAATTTATCAAAACTGTCAACCGAAGTCGTGATATTCATAAGTAAAACCGGATACCTGGCCAGAAGGCTCATTCAGATTGACGCATAGCTTGGTGTGCGCAGCCAACACTTTACGGTGGATGCCGCCAATCACCAGCCACTCTTCGCTCCAGTCAAACTCAAACGCTTCACCCAACGCAAACTTCAGCGGCACATACGCCGTTTTGCACTGGTTTCCTTGATTGCGCCAGTTGCAGATAAAATCGCACACAATCGTATAATCGCCAACATAGCCGTCCTTTCTGATTTTCTCAAACAGCATCTTGGCCGTACGACGATCTTTTCTGGAACGACGAGCGTCTGCTTCCAGCGCCAGCAATAACCGGGATTCAAACGCTGTCAGTTCGCCAGGCTGCTTCGCTCTGGGGTATGCTAACTTCTCCCAAAGCGCCGCACACTTTTGAAAACACCATAGTTAAATGAAATTAGCTACCTTGTAATGGTTAATCGACTCTCATTCATTCGTTTGAGCAATTCCACATAAGCATTGATTTCTTCCCGAATCATTTTATCCGGCAGCATTGATTTTGTAACTACAACACGGCCCAACTGCGGATGAACCCTGATTACACCTTGTCGATCAATTACAAAATCTGCCCGACGCCATCGCTGCATCGTCACCCAACTGAAAATGGCTTGATCGACGACTGGTCTAAGCGGTTCCATCAAATCGTAGACTAACGAGGCACGACCATCTTGATCTGCATGAAGGCTACCCACTGCGACATCAAGCCCAGCAATTTGTAAGGCTCGTTCTATTTGTCCCGCTAATATTGCATAGGCATAATTCAGAATCGCATTGATCGGGTGAGTTGCTTTATAGCCTTTTCCTGAAATACCGGAGGCTCGCTGAGAAAAGCCTCTCCATTCGATTGGCACATCTTTTTCTTTCCATTTGATCATACAATTATTCCAAGTCGACCAATAGATAATGGCCGTTCTTGCCTCAATCAAACGTAAATTTTCTAATGTATCAGCGTGTAAGACTGATTCACCTGCTTGCAGTAAGCTTATACTCAACATGGGCTTACATTTAATACAAGCATCGAACTTTCGTAACAAAATTTCTTTGGCAAGCACAACTGAATCAACATTGTATTGCAATCGTCTAAGTGAGATAACATGAAGCGTGGGAGGATGAGTTAACGCAGTAAGGTTTGCATCACGATCCAACACATAAAGCGCAATACGCTGATCTGCACACCATTGAATTGCAGCAGTGGATAAATTGCCTGTGGTATTTAAAACGGTGATAGCCCGTATCTAATGAACTCCACGGGAGAAATATCTTTCACGTTCAGTTACTGTAGAACAACTGAATCCCGATCTTAGAACCAGTTTCCCTTTTTCGACCTTAAGACTGCAACCATTTCCAGCTAAGGTAATAACATCCTTTTCTTTGATTTCTGATTCCCATCGTTCGGCAGACTTTCCATATTCCTGACCATTTAATGCGAATTGAATAAAAGCCGGTGAATGATCTGTTGGAATAACTTCGACGGGACGATGATCATTAATAAAGATAACGGATTGCAAGTATCTATGAGATTCTTTCCTGGTTATCGCAGAATTTGTTTCTTTTTTCGTTATTAGGGGATTTTCAAATTGCTGCTTCTTTTCAATGGATCTTCCACTGTTTGAACATGGCTTTGAGCAATATTTTGCCCGTTTATCTTTTGTGCTGAATTTATTCAGACAATTGGGACATATCAGGTCAATCATTGAAGTTCTCCAACGTATCCAGTGAAAGCATATTATTCACAGATTGATCGAATTGCTGCCTGATGACCTCTTGCAATACTTGAGCAAAAGCTTGACCATGCACATATAACAAAACACCCCACATCAGTGCAGAACGACGAAACTCAAATATGAGTTGGTAATCGTTATTTTTAGAAGGCATTATTGGTAATATGGGAGCTAATGCGTTACTCCAATAATGTTCCCGAAATAGGTTGGTTATTGATCGAGTCGCGAATCCAAATGAACTAAACTCATCCTGAGATTTGGAGAAAAGCATTGGGAGAATCTCATCATTAACTTTATTAAACGTGAGTTTTAGCTCCGCCGGACTTAAAAAAGTACCCAGTTTTTCATAGGAAGACTGTGATATGTGTCAATCGTCATGCAAAACTATCCAGGGTTGAGTGGAAAACAGCGTTGAAAAGTATCCACTCTGAGATGATAAATTACCGGCATTTTGCCGGAGAACTCTGGAGTGATAGAGATGGATATAATT
>JAJHPK010000034.1 GCA_020890945.1 Nitrosomonas sp. | reverse complement strand
TAAGAGGTTATAATCTGTTAGCAGATGTAATCAATGGCGTTAAATTTGTTAACGGTATTAAACAAGCAGAGGATCAAAAACAGAATGCCGCTTGATTCTCTATACACCAGATTTGACTATAGCTCGGGTATAGATTGTTAATTGCTTGACTTTACAGGCAGTAGTACTAGGTAAGGTGTCCATTGAAAGTGTTATTTATAGTGATGACTGGCGTGGTTATAATGGTTTGGTAGATGTGGGATACTCCAAGCATTTTCGAGTATCGCATGGTGACAATGAATTTGCCCGAGATGGGCACTGTCACATTAACGGTATTGAATCGTTTTGGAGTTTTACTAAGCGACGATTGACAAACTTTAACGGCATCTCTGCTAACTTCTGAACTGTATTTAAAAGAATCTGAAGACGTTGAAAAAACAACCTGATGAACTTGCTAGTGGAACTATGGCAGCTCATTAGATATTATTAACTTCTGCTAGTCTAGAGCCTCAGTAATTTTAACATTTCTGGTAGATAGGATTATGCATTTCGTAAATTTATTGCCTGATATCATTGGGTTGGGTGTTTTTCGGAACCGACTAAATAGAAATTCGAAAATACCTGAATCTACGTCGCAAGTGCGAAAATAAAACTTTATTAGATTTAATCAGTGGAGAATTACTCAGAAGCTTTATTAAACAAAAAACGCCCAATCAATTCTTCCAATACCATAGCAGAATTGGTTTTCATAATATTGTCGCCGTCTTTTAGCATGACTTCATCGCCACCGGCTGATAATCCAATATATTGTTCGCCGAGTAAACCGGATGTCAAAATACTGGCAAAAGTATCTTTAGGAAAAGAAAAACTACTGTCCATCGCCATGGTGACTACTGCGTCATAGGTTTGGGTATTAAATTGTATGTTGGTAACACGCCCCACTACTACGCCGGCGCTTTTAACTGGCGCCCGAACTTTGAGGCCGCCGATATTTTCAAAATGGCCCGTAAGCACATAACTTTGCGTTGAACTATTTATATTTAAATTGCCAACTTTAAGGCTTAGCATCATTAATGCGCCAATGCCAACGATGACAAAAATGCCTACCCATAAATCCAAGGTTGTCCGCTGCATCAACTTACTCCTCTAAACATGAAAGCGGTCAAAATAAAATCCAATCCTAAAATTACCAGCGATGAAGTGACAACAGTGCGAGTTGTCGCTCTCGATACGCCTTCGGCTGTCGGTGGCGCGTCATAGCCTTCAAAGACTGCGATGGCCGTAATAGCGACACCAAAAAAACAGCTTTTAATGAATCCGTTGAGAATATCAAAGTGAAAATCCACCGCGCTTTGCATTTGCGACCAGTATGTGCCTTGATCTACGCCGATAAACACCACTGTGACCAAGTAACCGCCAAAAACCCCCATCACCGAAAAAATAGCAGCTAATAAGGGCATCGAAATGACGCCAGACCAAAAACGTGGGGCTACTACTCGCGCTACAGGATCGACTGCCATCAATCCCATCGCTGCCAATTGTTCCGTTGCTTTCATCAAGCCAATTTCAGCAGTAATGGCTGAACCTGCGCGGCTAGCAAACAACAAGGCTGCCACAACCGGACCTAATTCTCGCACCAATGATAACGCGACCAATGTTCCTACTGCAGATTCAGAACCGTATTTTTGTAAAGTTTCATAACCTTGCAGGCCTAACACCATGCCGACAAATAAACCAGAAACGACAATAATGATCAGCGATAGTACGCCAGTAAAATATAATTCTCGTATCACCAGATTAAAACGTCGCAAACTGGTGCCGGATTTTAGCAATACAAGCAGAAAAAAACGGGTACCGACACCAAGGCGCCAGATGCCTTCAATAACCCGATGTCCGATATTTTGAATAGCCGATACGAGATATTTAGACACCTACCTCTCCTAAATCCAGATCCTGCCGGTAACTATGCGCAGGATAGTGGAAAGGCACTGGGCCATCTTCTTCGCCATGAATAAATTGATGCACAAATGGTGCGGTTGATGCCAATACATCAGCGGGAGTGCCTTCGGCGGCTATCACGCCATCGGCAATGAAATACACGTAATCGACGATTTCCAATGACTTTTGCACATCGTGAGAAACGATGATCGAAGTCATGCCCAATGTATCGGTGAGGCGGCGGATCAAATTGCCAATAACGCTCAAAGAAATCGGGTCGAGCCCGGTAAAAGGCTCATCGTACATAATGAGCATCGGATCGAGCGCAATCGAACGCGCTAACGCAACACGCCGCGCCATGCCGCCTGAAAGTTCGTTGGGCATCAAGTGATGCGCGCCCCGGAGACCGACAGCATTCAATTTCATCAAAACCAAATCGCGAATCATCGATTCAGTTAAATTAGTGTGTTCACGCATTTGGAATGCGACGTTATCGAATACTGAGAGATCTGTAAACAAGGCGCCAAATTGAAATAGCATTCCCATTTTTCGGCGCAATTTAAACAATTGATCGCGGCTTAACTCATGCACGATGTTGCCAGAAAATTTTACGTGACCGGAAGACGGTTTGACTTCGCCGCTGATCAGCCGTAACAACGTGGTTTTTCCTGATCCGCTGCCGCCCATGATCGCAATCACTTTGCCGCGTGGCATGGTCATGTGAATGCCTTTTAATATAGCGCGCGTACTGTAGGAAAAATTTAGATCGTTGATTTCTATTAAATTTTCTGAACTCATGCAGAATGGTTAAAGCGGTAAAGAGCAATTGCAGTGATAATCAACTCTTCGGCTCAGTAATAAAGTGGTGATGCAAAAACGGCAGAACATCGAGATCTTGATTATAAAAGATTGCAGAAAATAGCTGCGGTTCATTCTAAACTACTTTGACGACAAAGCGTAAAAATTTCATCCTTTATTTTATAGCTTTGTTCAAAGACGCAGTGTTGAAAAAAGGTAGAAACGAGAGCTAACTCATCACTGACAACTTGCACTTAACTGATATTATGTTGCTTTCCCGTACCAATGAATGACAACTGTTTCATATCAATCCTTTTGAACTCCGCATTTTACGGCCTTATGTCATTGATCGACCTTGATTATGTTGCGTAATCCTTCTATCCCTATGGTTCAATTGAAACTATCTCTTTGCGCACTACTCCTATTTTTATTAGCACCTTCGATTGCTTTCCCCAAGGAAATCTATCGCAGTGTTGATAGTCAAGGACGGATTACTTACTCCGATCAACCTTCGGGTAAATCTCATGCTGTTGAAATTCATAATCAGCCCAGCCGGCTGTTGCGCCATGTTCGGAAAGTTTATGACGGAGATACGATTATTTTAGAAGACGGCAAACATATCCGTTTGCTGGGAGTTAACACACCTGAAATCGAAAGCCGTCAGCGAGCCGAAGAACCCGGAGGAGTGGCCGCCAAAAAATGGCTGCAAACGCAATTGCACGACAAAAAAGTGTATTTAGAGTATGACGAAGTAAAAATCGATAAATATAAACGTCAGTTGGCGCACGTATTTTTATCCAATGGCAAGCATCTCAATGTCATGTTGCTAGAAAATGGCTGGGGCACCGTCAGTATTATTCCACCCAACGGTCGTTATAGCGATAAACTGATTCAAGCCCAGCAGCATGCCGAGAAAATGCGGCTAGGCATTTGGGCTATGCCGGAATACCAACTCGAACCCATCACTAAGATTGCTAACCACACCAAAGGTTGGAGGCGTTTCAGTGCAACGCCTCACGCCATCAAGAAAAACCGCAAATACACCCGCCTGCTCATTAACGATAAAGTTGATATCCGGGTTGCCAACAATAACCTGAAAGCATTTCCTCCACTCTCAAGCTATTTAGGCAAATCTTTGGAAGTTCGCGGTTGGGTATCGCGTAACAACGATTATTACACCATGCTGATTCAACACCCTAGTTCTTTGATTGTAAGGAAAAGTGGTTTTAATCGCTCCAGTTTTACCGGAGATTATTTTCCTTGAGTCAAACGGCATCGGCTAACTTCCTCAGTTAGTGATAATATCCCAGCTCAAATTCCACCGACGGAATATTTTCGCTCGGTGTTAACACAATATTAGCCAATCGTCATTTCTAAGCTGCCTGTAAGAATTCCTAGCGTTGCTTACAGTATTTTTAGAAGAATACTGTCCATGATCATACACAAACGCACTCGCACTTGCTTAACTTTATTAGACAGCCAAGAAATCTGGTGACTTTATCAAACTCGGCTGTGGAAAGTAACGCATTTGGCGGAACGCTTCAGGGGGAGCCGACCAACAATTTATGACGTACTGAAACGTACTAAACTGCAGGAATTTACCCCGCGTGACAGTAACAATCAACGGTTCAAGACGCTGCTGTACGGTCTCAAGCGTTTGGCCAAGGTCGATGAAACGATTCAGGAACGTCTCAAGCGCGAAGCGAAGCGCTATAACAGTCTTATCCGGACGGACTCGTTCACTTCGATACCAAACGGTTTTCCTTGCTGAAAGGCCACTCTGTCAATGAGCCTCGTGAGTATTTGTTTGTGGCTATCGATGATTTTTCCAGGAAGTTGTATGCCGATATTTTCCCCTATAAAACCCAGCACAACGCTGTTTTCTTTCTCATCAGCAGTGTCATCGTCCAATGCTCTTATCAGATTGACTGCGCTTACTTCGACAACGGTACCGAATTTAAAGGAACCAGCGATCATGCTTTCGTCACAGCTTGCAGGCTACACGGCATCGATCAAAAGTTCACCCGCGTCAATCGCTCGCAAACTAACGGTAAAGCTGAGCGCGTTATCCGCACGCTAATGGAAATGTGGCACCGTCAAATTTCTTTTAAAGGCAGCCCCGATCGGCGTATTCAGTTAGTCCGTTTCATCAATTTCTACAATACTGTGAAGCCCCATAAAGGGTTGAATAATGCGACTCCCTATGAAATACTCACTGCTTACTTTAATTAACCTCTCTGTAAACAACCCTAAGGTTTCTTATATCTATGTCATAGATGGATTGATTGTTTAGGAGAGATTTTTTCAAAAGCCTATATTGGTATTCCTACCTCACTGTTTTTATTGAGCCATAATTTTATAAGATATTGTTTTACAAGAATCTTATTGGTGTTTCGTAGCACAATCCAAATAATATTTGGCTTTCAGTCAAATATGTGATTGAATAGTGATCGTATATCAATCATGGGAGATTCATCATGTCAAAACGAGGAGGAAAAAGAGAAAATGCAGGTCGTCCAGCCGGTCAAGGACGATATGGAGAGCCGACCAAATCTATTCGCGTTCCATTGAGTCAGGAAACCACAGTGCGTAGTTTTCTCGAAGTTTTTGAGAAACGAAAAGCCATAAATGATGGTGATGTAAGCAATGTAGAAAAAATGCTGACTCCCCGTATCAGTGAAGAACCAATCAGGTTGCCATTGTATTCCACTAAAGTAGCAGCAGGGCTACCCAGTCCTGCCGATGATCATGTTGAAAATACCCTGGATATCAGTGAATTCATGATCGATCGAAAAGATTCGACTTTTTTCATAACCATTAAAGGTGAATCGATGATCGATGTGGGGCTGATGCCAGGCGATAAAGTCGTCGTTGACCGTTCAAAAACACCTGTAATTGGCGATATTGTGCTGGCTGTTGTGGATCGTGAATTTACCATCAAAATATACGACCTCGGCGCCAATAAAATGCCAAGACTTGTACCTGCCAATTCATCAGGAACTTACAGACCGATCTATATCCGACCAGACATGCAGTTTGAAATCTTTGGTGTTGTGACAGGATCGTTTAGACGTTTTAAATGAGTCATATGTTTCTAGCGCGTATGTTTTATACCAGATTTAGGGGTAACCCAATTTAACTTTGTTTCAGTTAATTTTGCTTTGCACTTAAAAGAATCCGAATAGCGTTGGAAAAAGCATGGGTGATAAAAAACTTGATAAAGCTTCACCCAACAAGGAGTTACTGCTTCCAAAAATAAAAACTGCAGTTGCAGGTTTTTAATTACCAGAATTTGCGTAATGAAATGGACATTGATCGCCTAAAAGAAAAGCTTAATATCCTTGCTGATGCTGCCAAATACGATGTTTCTTGTTCGTCGAGCGGGAGCAATCGTAAAAATAATAATGGTCTAGGCAATGGTTCTGTGTCTGGGATATGCCATTCTTTTACTGAAGATGGTCGCTGCGTTTCATTACTTAAAATACTTTTAACCAATCATTGCATATACGACTGTGCGTATTGTGTTTCGAGAAGCAGCAATGATACCCAACGTGCAGCATTCACCGTGCAAGAAGTTGTAGATTTGACAATAAACTTCTACCGTAGAAATTATATTGAAGGCTTGTTCTTAAGCTCCGGGATATTCAAAAACCCAGACTTTACAATGGAAAGATTAGTGAGAGTCGCTAAGAAATTACGTGAGGAACATCATTTTAATGGCTACATCCACTTAAAGCTTATTCCGAAAGCTTCGCCTGAATTAGTCAAAGAAGCAGGTTTTTATGCCGATCGTCTTAGCATCAATTTAGAAATACCGACCGAATCGGGACTAAGGCTGTTGGCGCCTGAGAAAAAACACGCCGACATGATTTCACCAATGCGGGTGGTAAGAAATGAGATTCTTACTTATAAAGAATCAAAGAAAAAAATTAAATCCACTCCAAAATTTGCGCGCGCAGGACAGAGTTCCCAACTCATCGTCGGAGCAACTCAAGAAAGTGACTATCAAATAATTCAAGTAGCTAACAAACTTTATCAAAATTATGGGCTTAGGCGTGTGTATTATTCAGGGTATGTCCCGATGCTTAAAGACGATAGGCTTCCTGCAACAACATCAGGAGTACCAGCGGTTCGTGAAAATAGGCTTTATCAAGCAGATTGGTTAATGCGATTTTACGGGTTTACAGTGGATGAAATTCTCGATAAAAGTAACCCTAATCTGGATCTTGCGATGGATCCAAAATTAGCATGGGCTATGCGCCATCGCGATCAATTTCCGGTTCCAATTCAGACAGCCCCCTTGAATATAATACTAAGAATTCCAGGAGTGGGCCTCAGGTCGGCTTATAAGATTCTGAATGCACGACGTTTCCACAATTTGACTCTTGACCATTTAAAAAAAATAGGGGTTGCTGTGAATCGCGCTAAATATTTCATTGCTTTCGTAGCAAATAACGATAATTTGAAATACATCAATACGGAAAACTTTAAACAAATCGTTCAATCTTCACTTCGTTCCAAAAAAAATATTACTCAAACCTCCAAGCAAATGTCGCTGCTCTAGTTGTTGATGATTACCCTTGCCTATGATCAGAGTTTTGCAGGTTTTTTAACGGTTATTTTTGAGCTTTATCAGAGATTCGATGCAGGTAAACAGCTCACGAATTGTTTTAACATCGTTAAGTATAGAAAGCACCAGGATGATTTATTTGAAAATTTTTTCCTTATTACAACCGATGCGGATAAATCTTCTCGCGTAGAGAAAAAATTAATGCAGCTTCTTGGGTCACAAGGGATCAAACAATTAATATGGGCTTTTTTATCGGAAGATAAAAAAATTGAAAATTGTTTATTCTCGGTCATTCGATATGCCATTGATAATCCTAAACAAGATGTTCTGAAAAATTTTGCCCATCCTGATGTACTGCAGTTAGCGAAATGGGTTAAGAGCGTAAGGCGCGAAAGGCATAGAATGATTGCATTTGTTAGATTCGAAAAAATGGATAGCGATGTATTCCTCGCCAGGATCGAACCGGATTTTAACGTGCTACCTTTAATTATTAAACATTTTAAAAGTCGGTATAAAAACCAAAAATGGATAATTTATGATATGCGAAGACAGTACGGCGTTTTCTCGGATATGCAAATAACTTACCCAATTGAATCAATTGATGATCAAATACTGAGAAACTCAAAAAAATATTTCTCTGCGGAAGAAATTAACTACCAAGCGCTTTGGAAAGATTACTTCAACAGCGTAAATATTAAGGAAAGAAATAATCCAAAATTACATATTAAACAGCTCCCCAGAAGATACTGGAAGTATCTCACTGAGAAATTGCCAGTTTAGTAATCTTTTTCAAAGATCAATTTTTTCAGGACTGTTTTTTTCTTCTATATTGTTGATGCCGGTTTAAAATTGCCCAGGGAGAAAACAGAGCACAAGATATTATGCATTTGTGGAAAATCGACAAGATTGAATTATTTCTTGACTCTCATTGAATTTACTAAATTAGCAGTAATTAATTAGAAGAGGTCTCTAGAATTTGATTGAGATTTCTGCTGATGAGCATTTTTTTGTTGCTATGTTCTGATTTTTACACAAACGGCGCTTTGTTTGTAATAGAAAGTCGATGATGCGGCTATGGTGCGTCGTCAAATTCAAGAGGCTTGATGGTCATTTCGGCATAAATAAAGACGCTATTTCCTTCTGTGGAAGGGAGGTTGGTTGTAATAATCAGACTGGTGTGTTCATGAAAATTGGAGAGCAAATGAAAAATTAGAGCGACACCGATTTGGGAGAATGACAAATAGGTATCTAATTCATCGAAAATAATCAAGTCGATTAAAAATAACATTGGCATAAACCTATTTTGTTTTCTTATGAATTTTTCCTGTTTGGAGTTGTTCCGTTTAAACCAAGCATAATTTTTGTTGTTCAATGAGGAGCAGCTGATGTTATCGGAGGCTTTCGGTCATTTTTATCGTGTTTTGCGACGAATGGTGGCTGCTTACAAAGATTATGGCGTTCTTATTTTCTTTGAGTTGCATTGAAAAGAATCTACATGGTGTTGGAAAAATAACCCGATGCAGTTGCGTTAATGAGCTTGCAGTAATGCTTCAGATAATAATGATTCTGCGATTTAGAGCCAAGATTATTATTTGATAAACCCTGTTAATGCAGCAGTGGTATGCTTCTTAACTCAACACTGATGAGGAGAACGTTATTAAAAAAAAGTTCCGCTCCGTATCCTCTAAAAATATCCTCTCGAATGCCCCTGATCTAGAGTTACTTTGTTCAGAGTTGTTGAACATTGAACAATTGAAACGGTATGCGGTGGCACTTGCAGGCGAGTATTCTATTGATCCTCGTCCCGGTTCCAATCGATTGCTTTCCCGGCTGCTGGAAAATGAAAGTATTTTGTTCGCCGCTTACGACTTAATAACCGAAGCGGCTACACGCGGTGATCGTGTCGTTTTAGGAGAGGCATGGCTGCTGGATAATTTTTTCCTGATAGAGCAGCAAATCACACAAGTTCAAAGACACTTACCGCGTCGATACAGTTATCAGTTGCCTCGTTTGGCAAATGGGGCATCAGCCGGTCTTCCAAGAATTTATGACTTGGCATTGCAATTGATTTCGCATATGGATGCTCGCATCGAACGTAACAATGTCATTCAATTCATCGAAGCGTATCAAACTGTCGAACCATTAAATCTGGGGGAGCTTTGGGCTTTTCCGATTATGCTTCAATTAGCGTTATTAGAAAATTTGCGTCGCGTAGCGCTGAGAATTGCGCGTCGGCGTGAAGAAATAGTTCAAGCGGCGAATTGGACTGATCAGATTCTTGCAATCATTGAAAACAAGCCCGATCAACTGGTGTCTTTACTCGCAAAACTGGGGAGCTCGGACATCCCATTGACAGCATCCTTTGTAGAAGAATTTCATGCCCGGTTGCAAATTCAAGGGCCTGCAATGATGATTGTGCAAGGCTGGATCGAACAAAAATTACAAGAACAGGGCGTCACAATCACGCAAATTCTGGAAAATGCTACTCGAGCGGCGGCTGCGAATCAAATATCTATCGCCAATAGCATTGGCAGCCTGCGTTTTATCAATGCCATGGATTGGCGCGAGTATGTTGAGCAGCTCAGTGCGATCGAAGCCGTTCTTCGTAAAGATCCGGTAGGCATGCATGCGCAACAGGATTTTTTAACGCGCGATCGTTACCGTCATGCAGTGGAAGAAATTGCGAAAAAAAGTATCTATGATGAAATTACGGTAGCACAGAAAGCAATCGATTTAGCAAAAGCAGCTCAGGCAAATTTTGGCAATCAAGGCCGTAATGCACATGTTGGATATTGGTTGATCGATAAAGGTCGACCTGTTTTGGAGCAAGAGTTGCAATCGCAACCCTCATTAAAGCAGCGTCTAATGCGTTTGCCACAACGTACTAATTTGATGCTTTATCTGGCCGCTATCTTTTCGCTGACTTTGACTGTAACTGGTTTGATCTTATCTTCGTTTGAAGAATTAACACTAACAGACTGGCGATTATGGTTTTTGGGCATGATCGGTTTTATTGCTGCATCAACCATGTCAGTTTCGATCGTCAATTTATTCATCACTTTGTTTTATCCTCCGCGTGCATTAGCACGCTTGGATTTCTCCGAAGGCATTCCGGCAGAACATCGCACCATGGTGGTGGTGCCTACGCTATTGAGATCTCTCAAAGGTATTGACGATTTGATTGCCGCACTGGAAATACGTTATCTCGGTAATCGCGATACCAATCTTTTCTTTGCGTTGCTAACGGATTTTCATGACGCGCCACAAGCCACTCAGCCAGAGGATGAAACATTATTGGCTTATGCGCGCAAAGCCATTGAGAAATTGAACGTTGATTATGCGGATGACCGTTCCTGTATCTTTTACTTATTTCATCGCCCCAGGGTATGGAATCCGCATGAAAAAACTTGGATGGGATACGAACGCAAGCGCGGCAAACTGGAGCAATTCAATGCTTTATTACGTGGAAATAATAAAGATGCATTTTCTGAAATTGTTGGAGATACATCGATTCTTCAATCGATTCAGTATGTCATCACACTCGATACCGACACTCAATTGCCTCATGATGCGGCGCATGCGTTGGTGGGGAATATTGCTCACCCATTAAACCGCCCTATCTATGACGCTGCTTTGGGGCGAATTGTAGAGGGATATGCCATTTTGCAACCTCGTGTTTCAATCAGTTTGCTCAGTGCCAATCAATCTTTATTTACCCAACTCTATGCAGGTGAAGCAGGTATTGATCCTTATACTCGGGAAGTTTCCGATGTGTATCAAGATGTTTTTGGAGAAGGCTCTTTCGTCGGCAAAGGAATTTACCACGTAGATGCTTTTCGCGAAGCTGTGGATGGGCGTTTCCCAGAAAACCTAATTCTAAGCCATGATTTATTAGAAGGGGGATATGCCCGGTCTGCATTAGTCAGCGATGTCATTTTGGTCGAAGAACATCCTATTGCTTACACCATGGAAATGAGTCGTCGCCATCGATGGATACGGGGTGACTGGCAACTGTTGAACTGGTTGTTGCCGAAAATCAACGAACCCGATAGCAAGGATTTCATTAGAACCAGGAAAATAGATAATCCACTGAGTAAGTTATCGATTTGGAAGCTGTTTGATAATCTTCGCCGCAGCCTAATCTCACCCGCACTACTGGTGCTTTTAACCGGTGCCTGGTTATTCGGCCCAGAACCAGCGGTATTTTGGCTTCTTTGGGTCATTGCATTATTGATCTTCCCTGTTTTAATACAAACCATTACCGCAATGCTTCGTAAACCAAGCGAATGCGATTGGTGGGTTTATATACACCTTGCTGGCAAACTCACTAGAACACCGCTAACGCATTCATTGTTAACGCTGATTATGTTGCCGTATGATGCGCTCATTACGCTCACCGCTATTATGCACTCAGCCGTGCGAATGCAATTCACGCGGCGTGGTTTAATGATGTGGCATTTGCCTTCATACGCGCGGCGGAATGATTCGAGGTCTTTATTCAGCTTTTTTAGGGAAATGTGGTTTGCGCCTGCTTTTGCTTTTATATTGGGCTGGCTATTGTGGCGTGAACCGACCGTCGATTTAATTGTTACCTTACCGATATTGGCTGCCTGGATCCTATCGCCAGGCGTAGCATGGTGGCTCAGTCAAGCCATTCCGGCGCAAAGCTCCAACTTGAACGAACACCAACAATTGTTCTTGCGTATGTCGGCTCGAAGAACATGGCGATTTTTCGATCAATTTGTTACCGCGCAAGAAAATTGGTTACCCCCTGATAATTTTCAGGAATACCCATCACCTGTTATCGCTTCCCGAACATCTCCAACGAATATTGGCATGTCATTATTGGCAAATTTATCAGCTTATGATTTTGGCTATATTCCCATCAGTACTTTGCTGCAGCGTACTGAAAATACATTGGCTTCAATGGAAAAGCTGGAGCGGTATTCAGGCCATTTCTATAATTGGTATGACACGCGAACACTCATGCCGCTATTACCCAAGTACGTTTCATCCGTGGATAGTGGCAATTTGCAGGGTTGCTTGCTTACTTTGCAGGCAGGTTTAGAAGAATTAAAATTTCAGACTATTTTCCCGTCACAAGCATTGCAAGGCGTTGGCGATATTCTTAATATTTTGACGGAAATAATTGTAAACATTTCACCCGATTCGACAATCGCCGACAAGGTGCGTACTTTACACCACCAGCTTATTGAATTTACGACACCGTACAATCAGGCAACAACCAATTCTTTTTACATCGCGCAATTTCTGGAAGAGCTGCTGCAAGAAAGTCGCTCACTAGCTGAAATCTTGCCAGTAGACATCGATCAAAACAGCGAATTGTTTTACTGGACTCAAGCATTGACTCACCAAATCGATTTATTTCGTGTCGATTTAGCAAATTTAGTTTGTGATTCTACCGAATCAATCAGTGTGGCCACGTTAAAGCATCTGTCCCAAGCCGCCAATGTCATCAATATTGGTGCAGAGCAAAGAGCGAAAATACAAGCGTCACATCAGGAAGCCCGTAAGCGGATTGAATGGATTGATGCCTTGATTGAGCGTTGCCGTAAGTTGGCGGTAATGGATTATGAATTTTTGTATGACCGTTCCCGTGATTTATTGGCCATTGGTTATGACGTCGGTGAGCATCGCCGTGATCAATCATATTATGACCTATTGGCTTCAGAAGCCAGGCTTACTAGCTTTCTTCTCGCAGCGCAGAGAAAAGTACCACAAAAACATTGGTTCACCTTAGGCAGGCTATTAACCAGTCACGGCAAAGGGATAAGCCTGATATCGTGGAGCGGCTCTATGTTTGAGTATTTGATGCCATGCCTGATCATGCCGAACTACATTGATACATTGTTGGGACAAACATGCCGCACTGCTGTACTGCGGCAGATTGAATACGGTAAGCAACGAGATGTGCCGTGGGGTATCTCGGAATCTTGTTATAACTTAACCGATAAAGATCACATTTATCAATACCGTGCATTTGGTGTACCGGGATTAGGCTTAAAACGCGGACTGGGTGATGATTTAGTGATTGCACCTTATGCGACAACGCTGGCATTGATGATTCTGCCCAAAGAATCGTGCGAAAACTTACAGCGTATGCATAGTAACGGTTTTCAAGGTGTTTACGGTTTCTATGAATCTGTGGACTACACGCCGTCTCGCATATTACGTGGTAAGAAACGTGCCATCGTGCGCACATTCATGGCGCATCACCAAGGCATGAGTCTACTATCGTTTGCCCATGTCTTATTAGGTCAACCCATGCAGCGGCGATTTATGACCGATCCACAAATCAAAGCAGCCGAGTTGCTACTGCATGAGCGTGTTCCTCATCAAACGGCGACGCTGCATCCTCATGCTGCGGAAGTTAGCGCCGCTGCGCGGCCAGCCGTTCTGGAGAGCAACAATATCGTCCGAACGTTTATCAATCCTAATACGCCCATGCCAGAGGTACATTTGATATCGAATGGCCAGTATCATGTTATGGTGACCCATGCTGGGGGTGGGTATAGCCGCTGGCAAGAGTTGGCATTGACACGCTGGCGCGAGGATATGACAACCGATGCTTGGGGAACTTTTATTTATCTGCGCGACTTAGACTCCGGTTTATATTGGTCTGCTGCCTATCAACCGACAACACGCGCCGCTGAATATTATGAAGCGATATTATTACAAGCAAAAGCTGAATATCGCCGGCGTGACAAAGGAATTGAAACACACACCGAAATTACTGTTTCACCCGAGCATAATGTCGAAATACGACGTGTGACCTTGTGCAATCATTCTTCAGAAACTCGCCGCATCGAACTGACCAGTTATGCAGAAGTAGTACTGACAACGCTAAATGCCGATTTAGCGCACCGCGCTTTCAGTAATTTATTTGTACAAACGGAAATCGTAACTGAATTACGCGCCATTCTTTGCACACGTAGACCACGCATGCCAGGCGAGAAAAATCCGTGGATGTTTCAACTGCTAACGCTACCTAGCGTAATCACGGAAGATAGTTTCTTTGAAACTGACCGTGCGCGATTCATCGGAAGAGGTCGTACTATTGCCAATCCAATAGCACTGGATGCGATGTCGTCGCACTGTGGACTTTCCAATACCGATGGCCCGGTGCTTGATCCTATCATGGCAATTCGCCATTGCTTAACATTGCCCAGCAATGAATCGATCAGCGTTCAAATTGTTTGCGGAATTGCGCCTAGTCGAGAAGAAGCGTTGATGATGATTGAAAATTATCGTGAACGGCATTTCGTGGAAAGAGCATTTGAAATGGCATGGTTCCACAATCAAGAGGAAATGCGTCATCTCAATATGACTGAAGCCGACGCACAAATCTATAATAATTTTGCAGCATCTATCATTTACAGCAGCATTTATCGTCGCGCTCCGGCTGATATCATTGCGCGCAATCAAATCGGGCAAGCGGGTTTATGGCGGTTTTCGATCTCAGGCGATATTCCGATCGTACTCGTTAAAATAGCCAATCAAAATCGCATCGATTTAATCAAACAAACGCTTCAAGCACATGCTCACTGGCGCAGTAAAGGTTTAACCGTTGATTTAGTGATATTGAATGAAGATTTTTCAGGATACCGTGCTGCATTGCAAGATCAAATCATCGGATTGATTAACGTCGTTGGCAATGTGCAACTGATTGACAAACCGGGGGGCATATTTGTCCGTCGCGTTGAAGAATTAAATGAAGAAGAAAGAGTGTTGTTACAAACGGTAGCGCGTCTTGTTTTTAGCGATAGTAGCGAGACACTGGTGCAATTGCAAGAACGGCGCGTCTCACCGAAACGCACCTCCGATTTCATCGAACAGCGGGCATTTTCTTCGCTCTCTGAGCCTAACTATGCGTTCACTCCACGTGATCTTGTTTTTAATAACGGACTGGGTGGGTTTACCGCTGATGGGCGTGAATACATTATTACCTTGAATGCGGGGCAGAATACCCCCATGCCGTGGGTAAATGTTATTGCCAGTCCTTTTATGGGCACTGTTATCAGTGAAAGCGGCTCGAGTTATACCTGGGCGGAGAATGCACATGAATACCGTCTGACGACTTGGCATAATGACCCTATCAGTGATAGCAGCGGTGAAGCGTTATATATCCGTGATGAAGAATCGGGTGATTTTTGGTCGCCAACGCCGCTACCTGTTCGAGGACAGTTACCCTATGTATGTCGGCATGGTTTCGGCTATAGCGCCTTTGAATATGCGCAGGCGGGCATTTTATCCGAGGTTTATGTGTATGTTTCGATGCATGCATCGATCAAATTTGCAAAGATTAAACTGCGTAATCTTACCCAGCGAAAACGCCGCATATCGGTATCTGGATATTGGGAGTTAGTACTGGGTGAGTGGAGGCATAGCAATTTAATGCATATCGTCACGGAAAAAGATGCAGAAACGGGCGCATTGTTTGCGCATAATCCTTATAGCAGAGAATATTCCAAACGGCTTGTTTTTGCGCACGTTAGCGAACAAAACCCTTCGATTTCAGGTAATCGTACCGAGTTTATCGGTCGCAACCACTCCTTAGCCAATCCCATGGCAATGCGCAGAAAAGGTCTCTCAGGAAAAACTGGGGCTGGTTTTGATCCTTGCGCGGCAATTCAAGCGGTGATTGAGTTGAGCGCGGAGCAAGAAAAAGAGGTAGTTTTTATTTTCGGTTCAACGAATAGTGCAGATGAAGCGCGTCAGCTCATACGTCAATACGGTAACCCGCAAGGCGCACAACAAGCGCTGCAACAAATATGGGAGTTCTGGAATCATACTTTAGGCGCGGTCTATGTTGAAACGCCTGACGCTGCTTTAAATATATTAAGCAACGGGTGGTTGATCTATCAAACATTATCTTGCCGCTTCTGGGGGCGTAGTGGATATTATCAATCTGGTGGTGCATACGGTTTTCGTGATCAACTGCAAGACAGCATGGCTTTGATGCATGCCACTCCGTGGTTAACGCGTGAACAAATCCTACGTTGTGCTGGGCGGCAATTTGCCAAAGGCGATGTGCAACACTGGTGGCATCCTCCCAATGGTCAGGGCGTGCGCACCATGTTTTCCGATGATTATTTATGGTTGCCTTATGTCACGTGTCATTATGTTTCAGCCACCGGAGACCTTGCCATCCTTGATGAACACATTCATTTTCTTGACGGCCGTGAATTGTATCCGTCTGAAGAAGCTTATTATGATCATCCACAGATTTCAACGCAAAGCGGAAGTTTATATGAACACTGCGCGCGTGCGATCAAGCACGGATTGCGTTTCGGAGAACATGAATTACCGTTGATGGGATGTGGCGATTGGAACGATGGTATGAACTTGGTTGGACACGATGGGAAAGGAGAAAGTGTTTGGTTAGCATGGTTTTTATATCAAAATTTGAAATTATTTTCTATTTTGGCCAGTGAACATGGCGATCAATCGTTTGCTGATGAATGCACACAACACGCCGAAAAATTACTTGGCAACATTGAAAAGCATGCCTGGGATGGAGAATGGTATCGCCGTGCCTATTTCGATGACGGAACTCCACTCGGGTCGAAAGAAAATGAAGAATGTCGTATCGATTCGATCAGTCAAAGCTGGTCAGTACTGACTCATGCAGGCGACCCTATGCGTGCTCGCAAATCCATGGATGCGGTTGATAAACATTTGGTGCGCCGTGAAGAAAAATTGATTCAATTACTCCATCCGCCTTTTGATAAATCTACGCTGGAGCCCGGTTATATCAAGGGATACCTGCCAGGAATTCGTGAAAACGGCGGACAATACACCCACGCGGCGATTTGGACGGCGATGGCATTCGCTGAAATGGGGGATAGTAAAAAAGCTTGGGAGCTATTTGCTCTGCTCAATCCGATCAACCATAGCATTAAACCTGAAGACACTCAGCATTATAAAGTTGAACCTTATGTCATGTGTGCGGATATTTATGGTGCTGAACCTCATACTGGCAGGGGTGGATGGACCTGGTATACCGGCGCTGCAGGATGGATGTATCGCTTAAGCATTGAAACATTATTGGGCTTGCATTTGGAAATCGATCATTTACGCATCACTCCACGTGTACCCCTCAATTGGCAATCGTATAAAGTTCATTATCGTTTCAAAAATACTTATTACCATATAACAATACGACCTAATAGCAAGCAACTCATTAATAAATCACAGAAAATCACAGTCGTGTTGGATAACATAGAAATTTCGCAGGATAAACCTAATGGCAATGAATCGCCCGATGTAGCAAGATTTCCATTGGTAGACGATCAACAAAATCACCAGGTCGATGTTTTATTACGGTTAAATACAATTGATTGTAGAATTAATTAAATTATTGTTTAAAATTGCAAGCATGGAAATGAACAAATGATGGTAGTTTTGTATAAAATCAAGGTAAGATGTGCCGGAAACTATACTCGCATTATCAGTTTGCGTTGTTCTAAGCCAAATACCGTGCTGCTTACGGTCAAGTTATTTATTTCAGAAAATCATGATCATCACTAATCCTAGAAAGATTTTTTTTGCTATTCAAATGCGCCACTACTGTATTTTTGCCATTCTCATGTTGATGTTATTCGACGTTCACGCGCTGGATTTCATCACAGAAGAACACCAACTTTCTAGTAAAGAAAAAAGAGTTGGGGAAGCCTATTATCGAGAGGATATGAAATGGATGATCTATCAAGCAGAGGTTTCGGATGACAATCCCTTTTATCAAATTTACCTAAAAAATATTGCGAGCGGAGGTACAACACAAGTTTCTCCTGGCACGGGGAAAACTACCTGTGCATGGATTCATCCGTCGCAAGATAAAGTTTTGTTTTCATCCACGCATGAAGATTCTGCAGCCAAAAGCAAGATGAGCGCTGAAATAGAAAGAAGGAAATCGGGGGAACGTCAATCGTATGCTTGGGACTACGATGAATATTATGAAATTTACGAAACTGATTTTAATGGAAAAAATATTAAAAACATAACTAATGCAATTGGTTATGATGCAGAAGGATCGTGGTCTCCTGATGGTAAAAAAATTGCATTCGCCTCTAATCGACGCGCTTATTCAGATAAATTATCGGATGAAGATGCAGCATTATTGGCAGCAAATCCTTCAGCATTTATAGATATCTATATCATGGATGCTGATGGTTCAAATGTAAAACAACTCACTCATACGAAAACATATGATGGTGGTCCGTTTTTTAGTCCAGACGGAAAGCGGATAGTATGGCGCCGATTTTCTGAAAATGGTCGTGAAGCTGAAATTTTTACCATGAATACTGATGGAACTGATCAAAAGCAAATTACTCGGCTGAATATGATGTCGTGGGCACCTTTTTATCATCCATCAGGCAAATATATTATTTTTACTACCAATTTGCATGGCCATCGCAATTTCGAGCTATATATTGTTGACGTTGATGGAAATAAAGATCCCATTCGAGTAACAGATAAAGATGGATTTGATGGGCTGCCAGTATTTACTCCTGATGGAAATTATTTAACTTGGACCAGCGATCGTAGTCCTGAAAAAAAAGGACATCTATTTCATGGAAAATGGAATCATCAAAAAGCCTTAGAAAGCATTCTTTCTGTTTCAAAATAGTAAGTTGCCTTGGTTTGTTGGGAATGCCGATTTGATTTAATTCATATTTAAAGAGTTTTTATACTCTGAAGATGTTTGGTTTGCTCATTAACTTTAATTCTTGAATGTTTACAATCTTAAATTTAGTTTTCCATACTTATTATCATCAAAATTTTAATAAAGATTATATAGAATAGGTTGCTATGAATTGGTATCACTATGATAGTTCGGGTGATTTAATTCTGAAACTGTACATACAGCCTGGTGCTAAAAAAACTCATGTGGTTGGATTTCACGGAGATGCTTTGAAAATAAAACTTTCGGCTTTACCGATTGATGGAAAAGCTAATGAGCATTTGGTGAGATTCCTCGCGCATCGTTTTAACGTTTTGAATGATCAAATTAAAATAAAACAAGGCAATAAATCTAGGGTAAAAATTTTGGTTATTCAAAAAGCTGGATTGAGTGTTGAAGCGTTGTATTGTGAGGAAACGTGCAGTGAATCAAAATAGTATGGACGAATATCTCTTTGTAATAAAATTATGGACTTAATTCTATGGCGTCACGCGGAGGCGGAAGATGGTTCTCCAGACTCTGAACGGCAATTGACTGCAAAAGGAAGGGATCAAGCAAAGCGTATGGGGGCTTGGCTCAGAGATAAATTGCCTGAGAATGCTACGATTCTTGTCAGTCCCGCCATTCGTACACAACAGACAGCCGCTATGCTCAAAACGGATTTTGAAACTGTATACGAGATAGCTCCTGGCGCTACAGTGCAGGACATACTGATTGCCGCAGATTGGCCCAACAAAAAAGAAAATGAGGCGGTGGTTATTGTTGGTCACCAACCAACGTTAGGAGAAACGATTCATCATTTGATTTCTGATGTGCCAAAAGAATTAAAGGTTAAGAAATCTTCTGTGTGGTGGATAAAAAGTGATAAAAATAACGGCAAGCCTGTGTTAAGTATTGTGATGTATGCTGATATGTTGTAGTCGATTTATCAAATTTGATAAATACTTAAAATAAAGAGTTTTTAGTGTTGATGATTTTTTTTACAAGTTTAGAAATCACTGTAGAATAGTTAAGTTAAGATTATTTGCTTTTTCTTTTATGAAGCTTTTCATGATTTGAATAAAGTTAATTAGCTTAATCAGACTATAAACAAGAAAATGAATTTTTGAAAAAGATTAGGTAGCCCATATCTATCATAGGTAGTATTTACAGAAAATTTGTGGGTGAGTGCGGTTTAGGGGGATGGTCGGTTTTTTTACAATGTAAGTAATATAACTGACAATTTATTTAGAACATTTAAAAGGATTTTCGCGAAATGATTTCGGATTTTCTTGATTTAATTTCTGGTGTTTTCGATATGCCCTGGTGGGGGTATGTTGTTGTTACACTGGTGATGACGCATATAACAATAGCAAGCATCACGATTTATTTGCATCGGCATTCAGCACACCGTGCACTTGACTTGCACCCGATCGTGAGTCATTTTTTCCGCTTCTGGCTATGGCTTACGACGGGCATGGTAACAAAACAATGGACGGCAGTTCATCGTAAGCATCATGCCAAGTGCGAAACCAAGGATGATCCACATAGTCCGGTAATAGTGGGTATCAAAAAAGTATTGCTGGAAGGTTCTGAATTGTACCGAGCAGAAGCAAAAAATCAGGAGACTATTGCTCGCTATGGATACGGTACACCTGATGATTGGGTTGAACGTAATGTTTATTCTAAATATAGCGCGAAAGGCGTTGCGTTGATGCTCATTATTGATGTGATTTTATTTGGCCCGATCGGTATAACTATTTGGGCTGTTCAGATGCTATGGGCGCCTATTTTTGCTGCGGGTATTATTAATGGCGTTGGACATTATTGGGGTTATCGTAATTTTCAAGCAGAAGATGCCAGCCGGAATATCGTGCCTTGGGGTATTTTGATCGGTGGTGAGGAGTTGCATAACAATCATCATGCCTATGCGACGTCTGCTCGGTTATCTAATAAATGGTACGAATTCGATATCGGTTGGCTTTATATTTGCATTTTACAAGCGCTTGGTTTGGCGAAAGTTAAGAAGGTTGCTCCTAAATTGCGTATTGATAAGCAGAAAAATTGTTGTGATTTGGATACCTTGCAAGCCGTTATCTCTCATCGATACGAAGTGCTTGCAAAATATACTAAATCATTGCAACAAACTTTTGCGCATGAAATGGAAGATTTGAAAGGTGCTATTAATGAATATGGTGTTGATAAGCTAACTTTGAAACGTTGGGTAATGGCTGATTCTAGAACATTGCAGGCGCATGAGAAGGAAAAATTAAACCAAGTTCTTGGTAGTGTACAGACAACATCGCTAGGTAAAATGTATGCGATGCGTGAAGAGCTGGTTGGAATTTGGCAGCGCTCTACTACTTCGACTGAAGAGTTGGTTAAACAGTTGGAAGATTGGTGTAAAAGAGCAGAAGAAAGTGGTGTTGAAGTTTTGCGTAATTTTTCACAAAGCCTTCGTTGTTATGCATAGCAACAAGTAATTAACTGTATCAACAAAAAAACAACCCGTTATACCTAACGGGTTGTTTTTTTGTTTTTATTGCTTAACTATTTTTATAA
>JAJHPK010000093.1 GCA_020890945.1 Nitrosomonas sp. | reverse complement strand
GTTGTAAGCATCACATAAAATTTTAAGATAATACTAAAAGAAATATTAGTAATACTAAAAATTGATAATTATTCTTATTTCGGCTACTATTTGATCTTGAAATTAGTAATTGTCGTGATTGTCAAATCGCTTCGACTCATTATAACGAATTACCAATAAGCCATCATCATTAAACAGTTTACAAGCAAAAAATCAGTATCTTGCTCTTGGTTATGCAATCACTGACCTTCTCATATCAATCTCAATCATCGCATAGCAGCTTAATCTCACTACCTGGTTTATTGGTGGTGTTGCTTGTTCACGCGGGGTTATTTTATTTTTTATGGAACCAGAAACTGATTCCACCACCAGAGAAAATGGTAACGTTGTTTGCGGAATTAATTACCGCACCAGCTCCGGCGCCTGAACCAGCTCCTCAACCTGTCGACGTTAAACCCCAACCTGTTAAAGCCGAACCTGTTAAGAAACCGCCAACTCCTGTGAAAGTTAAGGAAAAGCAAATCACTGCTAAAACAGCAACGGTGCAGAAAACGGTACAACAACCCCAAGAACGTGTCTCAGAGCCTAAAATTGAAAAAACTGCCGATTCAGAACCTCCGGTTGTCGCCGCAGCACGCCCCACACAAATGCCTGCGGGGCCTGTGACGCTATCGTCAGAGCTTTCGGTATCTTGTCCAAAATTGGAAGCGCCAGTTTATCCTGCTATTTCACGGCGCATGGGTGAAGAAGGAAAACTGGTATTGCGTGTTGAATTAAATGAAAAAGGGTATGTGGACAATGCGAAGGTAATCAATAGTAGCGGCTATGAACGTCTGGATAACGCCGCATTGACTGCGGTCAAGGGCTGGCATTGCAATCCTGCGCAGCGCGATGGACAACCTGCTCGCGCAATTGCGCTGCAACCTTTTAATTTTGTATTACAAGGAAATTAACGAATATGGAACATGGACTTGGATTCTCACATTTTCTTGCACAGATTGATGAAGTTGGCATGGCGGTCTTGGGACTGCTCATTTCATTGTCGGTTGCAAGTTGGTATTTAATTATTACCAAAAGTGCCACTAACTTTATTGCGAAACGCCGCGCTGAAGTTTTTCTGGAACGCTTTTGGGGGTTTGACTCGCTGCAAGCTGCCCGAGCAGAGCTAAAAAACACTGAGCCTGATAATGCTTTTGCTGAACTTGCCAAACTTGGCATCAACGCAGCATATGATTCGAATAACTATCACTCTCACAAGCTTGCGGCTGCAGGCGGCGTAAGCGAACTAGTCACACGTACTTTGCGCAATGGTATCGATCAAGAAGCCACAAAAATTGAAAATGGTCTTACGCTGATTGCTTCAGCAGGCTCTGCAGCACCTTATATCGGTTTGTTTGGGACAGTGTGGGGTATTTATCATGCGTTGATTCAGATTGGTCTGTCAGGCCAAGGGACTCTGGACAAAGTTGCAGGTCCTGTTGGGGAAGCGTTAATTATGACCGCTTTAGGCTTAGCGGTAGCAATTCCAGCCGTACTCGCTTATAACGCATTTGTGCGACGCAATCGGATTTGGTTGGCACGTCTCGAAGCTTTTGCTCATGATTTATTTACATTGGTCACGGTCAGTGAAAGCCATGCGCCGGTATCGACAAACAGTCCAAATACCGCATCTGGCTATGTTGCATCAACGCTATCATCATATGGCTCCTCCAATGCACACGTAGCTTCAACTACTGAAGGACAATAACATGGCATTTGGTGGAAATATACAAGGTAGTGGTAGTCAAACTCCGATGTCAGAAATCAACGTCGTGCCATTGGTCGACGTTATGCTGGTGTTGTTGATTATTTTTATAATCACTGCACCATTGCTGACACACTCGGTCAAAGTTGAGCTACCGAAAGCTGAAAATGTTCCCAATATTACCCGCACTGAAAATGTCGAATTAGCCATTCAGATGGACGGCAGCTTGTATTGGAATGGTGAGCCGGTCCAATTTGGAGAACTTGCGTCTCGTTTTGCTTCGACAGTAGCGCAAGCACCACAAACAGAACTCCACATCCGAGCGGATAAAATGTGCCATTACGGAGATGTCGCTCGTGTGATGAGCACTGCTGCTAAATCGGGTATGATTAGAATAGGCTTTGTTACAGATCCTTCGGAGCAATGAGTCAACGAGTGCAATCCGATAGGCTGAGATCTGTTGTGTCAAATTCATACTCCAATATCAGATTGACTGAATCAAACAGACGTTAGTAAATTGGGTCCATACTAACGTTCTATCTGCTGACTAAAATAAGTAAATCAACGCGTAGTTGTGCTTAAAATTTCTCTTCTCATCGACTCATAATGCTATTCATTTATTTTCAGTTTGGAATTTTAAGTAACCGCTACTCATGAGAGAGTTTTCAACATTTTATTCAGAGTTTCAACTGAAGGGTAGGGGATCAGTTTGGCATCCATGCACCATCATGAAACAGCATGAAAGCTATCCTTTGATTCCAATTGAACGGGGTCAAGGCATTTGGTTATATGATGCTAGCGGAAATCGTTATCTGGATGCGATCAGTTCATGGTGGGTCAATCTATTCGGACATTGCAATCCTGATATCAATGCTGCATTGCGAGACCAACTTGAAAAACTGGAACATGTAATGCTAGCTGGCTTTACACATGAACCCGCCATTGAATTGTCAGAAAGACTCGTAAAATTGACACCGGGTTCATTGGGACATTGTTTTTATGCCAGTGATGGCGCATCAGCAACAGAAATTGCTTTAAAAATGAGTTTTCATTATTGGCAATTATGCGGCAAACCAGAAAAAAACCAATTTATCAGCTTGCAGAATGGATATCACGGCGAAACGTTGGGCGCATTATCAGTAACCGATGTTGCCATTTTTAAGCAGATATATGCGCCTATTCTGCATCAATATAAAACCATGCCAACTCCAGATTGGCGTTATGCGGAAACTGGGGAATCACACCGAGACTATGCATTGCGAGCAGCCCATGCATTAGAAAATTATCTAGCACAACATCATGCAACTACTGCTGCATTGATTCTAGAACCCTTAATTCAGGGCGCGGCGGGAATGGGTATGTATCATCCTATTTATTTGCAACGTGCGCGAGAAATTTGTTCGCGATACCAAGTGCATTTCATTGCCGATGAAATTGCCGTTGGTTTTGGACGGACAGGAACGTTTTTTGCCTGTGAGCAGGCCAATATCACGCCAGATTTCTTATGTTTAGCGAAAGGATTGAGCGGCGGTTATCTACCATTATCAGTCACAATGACGACCGATGAAATTTATGAAGTTTTTTATCATGAAAAATCCTCGCGCACTTTTTTACATTCACATTCGCATACGGGCAATGCATTAGCATGTCGGGCCGCACTCGCCACCTTGGATTTATTCGAACAAAACGCAGTAATTCAGGCCAATCGTGACAAAACAGATTATTTAAATAAAATTACCCTGCCGCTTGCAACACATCCAAAAGTGAAAAACTTTCGGAATTGCGGCATGATTTGGGCTTTCGAATTTGAAACGGAAGATCCTGAATTTTCGATTAAATGTTTTCAGGCCGCATTGAAACAGCAACTATTATTGCGACCACTCGATAAAACTGTTTATTTTATACCACCTTATATCATTAACCAGCAAGAAATGAATTTACTGGTTAATGGTACGCTAAAAGTTTTAGACGAATGGTCAGAAAGTTAGGTATTACCTATCTTTGGACGTTATTCAGTACCTTGCGAATCGTTTGCATAAACTCAGCAGCCACAAATTTGGCCACATAAGCATCCGCACCGACTGATTTGACGTGATTTTCGTTTGCCTCACCTGTTAACGATGAATGAATGACCACGGGAATCGACTTAAAGCGTTGATCATTCTTAATTTTTCTCGTCAAAGTAAATCCATCCATTTCGGGCATTTCCAAGTCGGTTAATACTAACGCAACCTTGTCTTGAATAGTTTTTCCCTCTGCAATGGCTGCATCCGACATTGCTTGAATTTGATTCCAAGCTTCAAGCCCACTTTTGGTCATGATAAACGAGATGCCTTGTTGAGTCAGTCCATTTTCTACCATGCTTCGAGCCAGCGGTGAGTCATCCGCAACTAGAATCGACGTTCCTGGTGGAAGCATTATTTTAGGGCCACCTTTATGTTCTGTCAGATCGCCAGTTGCATTAGGCAGTACATCACGTAATATTTGTTCGACGTCAAGTACTTGCACCAGTGGTGAATCAGTACTTCTGTCTAAACGCGCAATGCTGGTCACCAAATCTCCGCCATTTCCATCGGCTGCGATAACTTGATTCCATTCCAAGCGAACTATTTCATTAACTTCTTCAACCGCAAATGCTTGCGTGGAGCGAGCATATTCTGTAACCAACAGAATAGGCGTGCCTTTTTTAGGGATACATCCCACCACTTTCGGCAAATTAATGACCGTTATGATTTGTCCGCGAATATTTGCGATACCCATGACACAATCATGCGCATTAGCCACTGCAGTAATCGTTGGCATCACTAAAATTTCTCGAACTTTAAAAACATTAATACCAAATAATTCGCGATGATCAGTGCCTGGAGCCTCGCCTAGCCTGAATAACAATAATTCAAATTTGTTACTGGCGGTCAGATTAGTACGTTCATCAATTTCGTGAAAAGCTGTATCCATGAAGCGGCTCCCGGAAACGTTAAATAGTCGACCCTGATATATCCATAAGCACTTGATATTAGTTATGAATGCACTGTTTATTAGTGATCATAACAACCGGAAATGTTAAAATAGCGTCGTATTTCTGGTCGAAATGGTGATTAAAAA
>JAJHPK010000016.1 GCA_020890945.1 Nitrosomonas sp. | reverse complement strand
CGCTACCAGTAACATCGTGAGCATGCCTATCTTGTAGTATTTAGAGTCATACCACAGTGACATGTCATACTCACCACTCTTGCTCGCACTCGTCGTGCCATAGGTTGTTGCCATATTGCTACCTCCTATCAATATAAAATTAATAGAAAACAATCCTTGGCAAAAAACAGCATTCATTCACTATTTTTATTTGCCAGGTACTTATTGGACAGGCTGTCTATCCTTAAAAGTTCAATGAGAGTCTGTCCGCTTATTCATCTCGCTCATCGCAAAATTCATTCATAAAATAAACCTATGAAAGCTGATTTATCCCTGTAAGCGATAAGGTTGATTTCTAATTCTAAAAAATAATTGTTATTTGTACAAGTAGTTATCGAATAAATTACGCGTTAATCTAAAATTGTAACAAAACTGTAACATTAATCCTTTATAAGACTGATTACCTGATCAACTCTTATCAATTCTGGATTAAAAACTATGTCATTATTCAGATTTTTTCTGACAGCTTTAACTATCATAACCTCATGTGCAGCATCCAGTAGCTATGCCTTAGATTTGTACGTCGACAAGAAAACCAAGCAAATTTTTGCTGAACCTGGTCCGGGTAGGGTACATATGGGTACTTACGAAAAATCCGGAAGCGCTTCTGCAAAATCTGCTACAGCAAACTCGAAAAAAGCGACGGTGGCGGAATCAGTTCCCGTTCAAGAAGATTCGAACGTAGGTGCAAGCGATAAACCTGCGGGTGATCGTCTTGTGAGATTGCGAGAAAAGGCGGAGAAAGAGCAACTTAAAAATCAAGTTTCCATACTCGACGAACGTGTCAAAGAAGTTGAAAAAATACATGGAACGTTCGATGACCGTGGTTTGCATTGGGCTACCAAAGATGGAAATTTTTCTATCTCTCTGAACGGCCGTATTCAACCTGCATCACAATACAATTTTATCAACGATCCTGATCCTGCAACGGGAACTAATTTGCCTAATGAATTTAACAGTGGCGCGAATATACGACGCGCTCGCTTGGGTGTAGAAGGTACTTACTACAAAATATGGGATTATAAATTTGAGTATGATTTTAGCCGCGGTAATGGTTCCGTAGGTTCTGGCATTACGGATGCATTTGTTCGCCTGAATCACACAAACGCGCTTTCCTATAAAATAGGTTCATTTAAAGAACCATTCAGTTTGGAAGAGGCTGCTAGCAATCGCTTCCTGACATTCATCGAACGCCATATGTCGGTTAACTCATTCGTGGATAATCCGAATACTTATAAAACCGGTATTGGGCTCAATTATGCAGTGCAACGTTTCCAAACGGGATTGGCTTTCCAAACCGAACCTATCGGGGCATGGTCAGCAGCTTCGACTTCCGTCAATGCCAATGGTAACCAAAGCCGTAACAATGGTTCTGGTGACATAGGTTGGCAGGGGATTGGGCGTGTGACAGGAAGACCGTGGATGGAAAGCGAAAGCAAGTTCCTGCACGTGGGAATTTCTGCAGGACATACTAATGTGCAAACACAGTATCGTGCTGATGGCACAATGGTGGGCGAAGGTAGCAACGGGGGAGGTGGTGGAATGTCTTTTGTAGCCTTTCCGGGAACTAACATTGATCGTTCCAATATGTTGAATACCGGAAACTTAAGTAATGGTGCCGAAACCGACCCGAATCATAGACGAATCACCAGTTATGATCGTTATGGCGCGGAAGGATGGTTCGTATATGGGCCCTTTTCAGCACAAGCTGAATATTTGCGCACTAACATCAATGGTTTCGGATATAACGGCGAACATTTAACCGGCTATTATGGTTTTATTAGCTACTTCCTAACAGGGGAATCCAAAGCTTACCACGTTAGAAACGGTGCTGCGAACCGCATCAAACCAAACAGACCCTTTCAATTCAATGGGTCAGGACTGGGCGCATGGGAAGTTGCGTTTGGTTATGACTATATTGATATGAACTCAGGTGTCATCAAAGGAGGGGAAGCAGACATGGTGAGGTTTGGCTTGAATTGGTATCCTCATTCGAATGTTAAATTCCAAGCCAACGTTGTTCACATGCTCAATATCAACACCGCAGGAACGCCGACTACGAATACCAACGGCTATTCTGGAGGTGCGGGTGCACGGACGCATGGTTGGGATAATGGCAGTTTGAGCGCATTCTTGACGCAACTCACAGTAGATTTTTAGTCTAAAAACACACAAACCCGGAATAGGCGCTTTCATACGGTGCTTATTTCGGGTTTTGTATTTTGCATCTTTGATTGTTGACTATTGTAGAGTTGAGCAGCAATATGTGCGGTAACCGAATATTTTCAACAGAAAACACTTTTCGCTAGCTCACAGTGTCGATATTCCCGAAATTATGGAGGAAAAAATGTCACGATCACTAAAGTTTTCTTTACTTAGTCATTGGTTTGTTTCCACTAGCTTTATCGCGTGCGTCGGGCTTGCTCACTCGCAATCCGTCATTAAAATTGATGGTTCCAGCACCGTTTATCCGGTCACCAAAATAGCCGCAGATCAATTCGAAGTAATGAAGAAAAATACGGTGAAGATTGCGATGGAAATTTCCGGTAGCGGCGGCGGTTTTAAAAAGATGTGTCGCGGCGAAATCGATATTGCAAATGCTTCGCGCCCAATTCAGAAAAAAGAACTTCTCGAATGCAAAAATGCGAAGGTTCAATTCATAGAGATTCCAATAGCTTTTGATGCGTTAACCGTTGTGATTAATCCTCATAACACCTGGAGTAAGTCACTAACCGTGACGGAGTTAAATAAAATCTGGGGGCCTTCGGCGCAAGGAAAAATTACCCGATGGAATCAAATCAATCCGGCTTGGCCTGCTGAGGAAATTGGCCTTTATGTGTCAGATAGAGATTCAGGTACTTTTGATTATTTTACTGAAGCGATAGTCGGTAAAGCCAAATCCAGTCGAAATGATTTTAATAAATCTCAAAATGACATTGCTTTGGCTGAAGATATTGCTAACAATAAAAATGCACTAGGGTTTTTGGGTTTCGCTTACTTTCTTGAAAATCAAAATAAAGTCAAAGCGGTAGCGGTGGATAATGAAAAAGGTAATGGTGCAGTTTTGCCTTCAGTCGACAGTGTCGAAAATGGCGCTTACCAACCTCTCTCCCGTCCAGTCTTTATTTATGTCAACGCAAAATCAGTGGAAAAACAGGAAGTCCATGAATTCATCACTTATTACCTAAAAAATGGCATTTTAATTACTAAAGAAGCAGGATTATTCCCTCTGCCACCTAGAGCTTACAACACCATGTTGGAGCACTTCAATAAAAAAAGGGTGGGGACATTGTTTGATAGCGTGTCGGGAGTTGGACTGACGATTGATGATTTGATTCGGCGTGAAGGCCGTTTGGAATTTGAGCATCATTGATATATCACGATGCAATTAGCTTGGTCCGATCCACCTGTGGTAGTGTGGTGTCAACAGTTATTAAACAGTTATGCCTATTGGACAAAAAGTGAGTTGATTCAACGGATCGGAACACCACTGACCCAAGCGGAAACATTATTTCATTCGGCACTCGTGGTTGTTTCACATGGCGCAGAAAGCGATCCAATTCTGAATTACGGTAATCAAATCGCACTAGAATTGTGGGAGATGGATTGGGAGTCGTTCACTCGAACGCCCTCCCGATTGACTGCAGAATCGATGAATCGTGAAGAACGCTCACACATGCTTGCTCGAGCGGAAACTGAAGGCTATATCTCCAATTATCATGGTGTGCGTATTTCAAGCTCTGGAAAGCGCTTTCGAGTAGACAACGCTATTATCTGGACTGTCCGTGCCAATAACGGAGAAAACATAGGACAAGCGGCCACTTTTTCCGACTGGCAGTTTTTAGGAGATTAGGGCTTCGCAGTTTTCCCCCAAGAATCGCGCAAAGTTACAGCACGATTAAACACTGGCTTCGTTGCGGTCAAATTGAAAGCGTTCTTCCGGTTTTGCGTCTAGCATAGCCTGCTCAACATAACTGGCCACAATCTTCTTAGAATCAGAATTCAAAGATTTTTAAGACCTCTGCATAACTGCGCAAATTTGCTGTGCTTAATGAGAAGAGACCTTTGCACGTTTTCGATTTTGGCCTTCCAGTCGACCGTTATAGTGGTGCTTTCAATCAATAGTGTCGGAGTAGTAAGTATGAGTTTTTCTGAATTTGATGTAATCCTCCACACGTGGAAAGGAAATTTTCTGAATCAAATTGATCAATTGATCGACTCGAACTCGATAGAGAAAGCAATCGCAGTCCATTATGCAACGGTTTGCGATGCAGCGGGAGCGTCCGACGTATTCGAGGTTGCTGTTGCTTAAGATGATATTGGTCGGGATTTGGAACGGTGGTCTAAGCAATGAATCGGTGGAAGACATGGCGAAGTCTAATCTCCACGTGATGCGGTTTCTGGGCTTGTCGCTGGAAGATGATGTGCCGGACCATTCTGTGCTATCGCGATTTAGGACGTGACTGACGGCAGCAAAAGTATGGGATGGGTTATTCGGAAATCAACCGGTAGATCCAGGCTTACAACATCACCCTTAAGCAGGGCTGTCACGTTGGCGCGAGCATTACGCAAAGTCCACGCAAACCCAAAACCAAACCAGCTTATGAAGTGGTCAGTGATCGGGAAGAGCACGGTGATGAAGCGAATACCCAATCAGCCATGCGAGTCACTGAAGTAACGCAACCCGGTGTCGATGCTGAAGCACGCTGGGTCATAAAAGGTGGAAACTCAGTATTGGGTTATAAGCAGCATGCGGTAGTCGATAATCATGGCTTGGTGTTAGCCGTTAAAACCACTGCGGCCAATTGTCATGACAGCAAGCCGCGGCTGGATCTACTCGATAAAGCCTATAGTAGCCAAAAGCACCGCGATGCTTTGAAATCACGCGGCATTAAAACCGGCATTCAGAATAAGGCTACCAAGAACAATCCCTTGACGCGACGGCGGTTGCAGTTGCAGTGCAATCGCATGATCACTAAAGCCCGTTATGTGGTAGAGCGAGTCTTTGGAAGCCAAGCACGCTGGTTCAATGCTACAATACTGCGTTACTGAGGTCTAGCCAAAGCCCATACCTGGCACATATTACTCGCGATGGCATACAACTTGAAAAGAATTCCTAAGGTCTTCGCTGAGCGTAAATGATTACGAAAACATAGGATTATCGCATCCTTGCGACCGAAAGTGGCCGGCTTAAGTTTATTATTTACCGTTCACTACAGAAAAATGGCTGAAAAATTCCTTGAAAACTTATAAATAAACCCAGAATTCCATTGAAACAAGAACTACATGTGATTTTGCAAAGATCTCAGTAATTAAACAAATCAGCTATTGCACAACAGAATACAAAAGTAGATATTAATAGATTGCTCAATGCGATGACGCAGAACTTACGGGCAAAAAATATAAAAGTAGCATTAAAATCTGCAATAATCAGCAAAAAAGATTCTGAAACACCCCCAATAGCTCATGAACAAGGATCAACTGAAAAAACTCGAGGCCGATCTGTGGAGTGCCGCCGATAACCTGCGTGCAAATTCCGATTTGAAGTCGAGCGAGTATGCGACACCAGTATTGGGACTGATTTTCCTCAAATTTGCCGACAACAACTACCGCCGTCACGAAAAAGCCATTCTCGCCGAATATCAGCAATTGCAGGGTACCCGATGCGAGAAATCAATTTCTGAAATCGCCATCAAGCACTGTGGTTTCTACCTGCCCGATTACGCACGCTACGATTATCTGCTGAATTTGTCGGAAGAAAAGGACATCGCCAAAGCGCTTAAGGAAGCGATGAAGGTGATTGAAGAATACAAACCGGAGCTCGAAGGGGTGCTGCCGAAGGATGAATATGCCGCGCTGACGCGCACTGACAAAACCATTCCGCAACAATTGCTGAGAACATTCGCGGATATTCCTTTCAACACGACAGGTGACCTGTTCGGGCAGATTTACGAATACTTCTTGTCCGAATTCGCGCGCAGCGAAGGCCAGAAAGGCGGCGAATTCTTCACGCCGCGTTCGGTGGTGCGGCTAATGGTCGAAATCATCGAACCGCATGGCGGCAAGGTATTCGATCCCGCTTGCGGCTCTGGTGGCATGTTCGTGCAATCCGCCCAGTTCATCGGAGCACAGCGTGAGAAATTGAAAGGCGCGAATAACGACGTGTATGTATGCGGCCAAGAAAAAACCCAGGATACCGTCAAGCTTGCCAAGATGAATCTTGCGGTCAACTGTTTACGCGGCGAAATCAAACAGGGCAACACCTACTATGAAGATCCACATAACAGCTTCGGTGCATTCGATTACGTGCTCGCCAATCCGCCGTTCAATGTTGATGATGTGAGTCTTTCCTGCGTGGAAAAGGACAAACGCTTCAATACCTATGGCATCCCACGAAACAAATCAAAAGTAAAAAAAGCCGACAAAGACAAGGAAACCGTGCCGAACGGCAACTACCTGTGGATCAACCTGTTCGCTACCTCGCTCAAACCGCAAGGCCGCGCCGCATTGGTCATGGCAAATTCCGCTTCCGATGCACGCCACTCCGAAGCCGACATCCGCAAAAAGTTGATCGAACAAAAGCTGATCTACGCCATGCTAACGCTGCCGTCGAATATGTTCTACACCGTCTCACTGCCCGCCACACTGTGGTTTTTCGACAAAGCCAAGAGTGACGACAGGATTTTGTTCATCGATGCGCGCAACATTTTTACCCAGATCGACCGCACCCACCGTGTATTTAGCGAAGAACAGATCCAGAACATCGCTATCATCAGCCATCTGCATAAAGGCCGACGAGAGAAATTTGTGCAGCTTGTCGATCGCTACTTTGCTACGGTATTGAGCAGTTGATCGAAAACAACGAAAAGATCGAATCTGTCTACGCACAATTTCTCGATACGCCGAACGATGCGAACGGAAAACAAGCGGTGAATCAACTATTGCAGCATTGGTCAGAATTGAACAAGCTCAAGGTACGCTACCAGCACTATTTACGACAAAACAGCTTGGTCGTTCCGAATGGGAAAGAAAAATCTTCCATTAGCGCCAAGAATCAATCGCAACGCCAATTGTACAATGCATTTGATCCTTTTTTTACCACGCTGCATGAAGACTTGAAGCGCTTGGATAAGACCTTGTGTCAGCACGAAAAACAGCAAAGCGGACAAGCGCTTCGAGAAGGCACGCGCACTTCAACTGATCGTAGGACAAAAGCACTCAAATCCGCACTGGAAGAACTGCACCAAGATGTGAATAATGCGGAAATTTACTTTCAGCATATCCACTGGCTGCAAGAACGCTTCCCCAATGCTGAATACGAAGATGTCATCGGCCTTTGCAAACTAGCTGCCCTCGAGGAAATCAAAGAGCAGGATTATTCGCTGAATCCAGGGCGGTATGTCGGCGTGGTGATCGAGGAAGATGGCAAGAGTGAGGAGGAGTTTGTTGCGGAGTTGCTGGCGCTGAATAATGAGTTTGCGCAATTAAACGAAAATGCGCAAGGACTGGAATCAATCATTACCCATAATCTTCGTCAGATGACTGAGAATAATCTATGAATCAAAGCCATCCAATAATTATAGGAGAAACCAATACCCAATTTATCGATGGTGACCGGTCAGCTCGTTATCCAAAACGCGAAGAGTATGTTGATTCCGGCATTATGTTTCTTAATGGCGAATCAATAAACAGAGGAACCATTAACAAAGAGGCGGTTAATTTCATTACCGAACAAAAATATCGAGACATCAAAAAAGGAAGAATTGCTCGAAATGATATTCTTCTTACAACAAGAGGAAACGGTATTGGCGATGCGGCATTTGTTACGAGCAACGACAAAGGATTGATTAATGCTCAGATGTTAATTTTACGAGCAGATAATAAGGATATTTATGCAAAATATCTTTTTTATTACATCACATCCAATAGCTTACAGAACTATATCTTAAATTTTGCCTCTGGCTCTGCCCAACGGCAGATACCCATTCGGGATCTTAAAAAAATCCCGATCTATTTACCGAAAGCGCAAGCTCAGAGAAACATAGCAGCAATTCTTTCCGCCTACGACGAACTGATCGACAACAATCAGCGGCGCATTGCGTTGCTGGAAAAAATGGTCGAGGAAATCTACCGCGAATGGTTTGTGCGTCTGCGCTTTCCGGAGCATGAGAAAGCAAGGATCGTCAAAGGAATGCCAGAAGAATGGCGTTTTGACGAAGCATCGAAGTTTTTTAATTTAGCCAAAGGCAGATCCTATGCTGCCGAGGAGCTAACGGACGATACAGGACACATGCCTTTTATCAACCTCAAATCCTTTAATCGTGGCGGTGGCTATCGTGAAGATGGACTGAAATATTATTCAGGACAATTCAAACCAGAGCAGGTGGTCTATCAGAATGATGTTGTGATGGCCGTAACGGATATGACGCAAGACCGAGCAGTTATTGGCCAAGTTGCTCGCATACCTGCTTTAGGTGAAAAAGGCGCTGTCATCTCTCTTGATACCGTAAAGCTGATACCCAAAAATGTTCACAAGACTTTTTTATATGCTTACATGAGGTATTCAGGTTTTGCCAATTTCATCAAAGAATTTGCCAATGGCGCAAACGTCTTACATTTGAAGCCAGACTTAATCCTGCAGCAGAAAATCCTGATTTCCCCAATACCATTACAAAACAAATTTGCGCAAATTGTTGAACCGTTGTATGCGGAAGCTGATATGCTAGGGAAAGCCAATATACAGCTTGGCAAAATGCGAGCTATGCTCCTTCCTCGCCTCATCTCCGGCAAGCTTTCTGTCGAGCATCTTAATATCCAGTTCCCGTCTGGTATGGAAGAAGCGATCAATACCTGACTTTGTTACAGAAGACGATTCGGAGCCAATCGTCATTTCGACCAACTTAAGAAAGTTAATCGAATAGATCTATTTTGTTTAGCAGCTGACCAACCGATCGGTTTATCAAAAAACATAACATTGCCGAGCTGGTTTGCTGGAAGACAGCAAAGAGGACGCGCTTACGTGTTTGATCGTTACTTAAGCATGTTCACTAATTAAGGGTAAAACAAGTAATCTTGTCACCAGCCGCCATCTTGGCTACGGCAAGTCAAGTCGAGTATTCACATCAAGATCAAAACGCCCATACGGGTTGATACGTTCCCATATCAAAGGTGTCAGCGCAACATAATCGCGTAATGTCATTTTGACTTGCCAGTGTGGCTACGCTAACACTCTTTGGATCATCAACGTGTTAATGTAAACCATACAGTTTTGAATGAGATGTAAGGCAAGCATACTGATTTCGTGATCTTCCCGGCGGTTGCTTGACATTTCACCTCTTCGAGCAAAGAACACAAAATCAGTTGCGCCATTCCATTGCTCAACCACATTTAGACCTTCGTGGATTTCACGGCGCATGGATTCGTCGTGCAGGTGGCAGCATAGAAAGATAGTTTTAATCGCTTTGCCTAATTCAGCAAATGCCTTGTAAGTCGGATGCTGGATGTTTTTTCGAGTAAAGCGCCGTAAGATAGCTTCTGTTTTCGCTGTTCGAAGTCGCAGAGCCGTTGTGTATTTAACCATTTGATCATATTGCTGCCGTATGCAATCCCAATCAATCGGTTTCGTTAAAATCAGTTGTAGATTAGGATACGCATCTGCCATACCGACATCTGGCCGACTTAGTTTTTGTGAGTGAATGGCTTTCAGCCTAGGTAATAATTGAAAACCCAATAAACGACAAAAAGCAAAAACAACCGTTCTTTGGCGGTGAGAATCGACATATTGACGATCAATTTCCATTTCAGTGCAATGATGAATCACTCCTTCGATCATTGAGGCCACTTCCGATGAGGACGGCGATTTAAGTTGCGAATGTATACACCAAGCACCAATTTTCAATCGGAGAGAACTCGCATAGATCAGTAGGACAAAAAAATGTGCTCTCATGCTCGTTTGTATAACAGTTCGTTTTTGAACGATATATATATACTATATTCCAAATAAGTCGCTTTTTCCCTTTCTTATTGCGGTTTTAAGAAACAGATAATAGGCATTGCAACGCAATGCATCATGCGGCAGGACTTTCGTCGAATCACGCGCCAATGGTAACGCGCTAATTCATGTACGTATAAAATGTAGAATCAAATTCTGGTTGCACTGTAAAAAGGCCAATTTTGTTGATGTACTATATCTAGATGTGACCTCATTTTTGCCGATGGCTTTGTCGACAAAACTGAAATAAATAACTTAATCAGAATTTCCTTAATATCATCCGCCGTGTTTTTATCCAAACAAATGAATAATTGCTCTTATTACTGGAGATTACTGATGCCACACATAGTCAAATATATTTTTCTTCTACTACTTTTGTCGTCGCAGTCAGTGTCTGCAATTAGGGCCGATGACCCCACACTATTAGATGCGATACGTTCCAGCTCGGCTGAACGTACAATAAATTTGCTGGATAGGCTGACCAGCGAAGAAATCAACTACCCTGTGACCAGTAATGGTGAAACACTCCTTCATTTGGCAGTTACCTCAAAGAATTCCTCCGATAAAACAAAAATTATCAACAGGCTCCTAGCGCTAGGTGCGGATATTAATAGGAGAAACAACGCTGGTAGGCTCCCTATTCATTTAAGTGTAAGGGCGCATGAAGATCCTGCTTTAGAGACATTTGAAATACTTGTTCAAAATAAGGCAGATGTTAATAGTCTAGACACAAATAAAAATAATATTGCTCATTTGATTATGGACTATGTTAAACCGGATGTGCTACAGCGACTTATTGAAAAGGGGGTGGATATCAATAAAGCCAATGCGCAAGGAGAAACACCATTACTAATTGCAGCCTCCAAAGGCAATGAACAAAACGTCAATGTATTGATAGAAAATAATGCCAATGTTAATGCGACTGATAGAGGAGGAAATGGTTTAATTCACAAAGCGGCACTTATAGGAAATATCCGGATTATAGATTTAGGGATTAAGCATGGTATTAACATTGACTTAGAGAACCGGAACAAAGAAACGGCACTATCACTTCTGGCGGCAAGAGCGCAATGGTCTCAGGTTAGAATTCTGTTAAATCAAGGCGCGAACCCAAATGTTTTAATCCCAGGTCAAAATACAACAGTTGCATTACATCTGTTGACTAACCCTGAAATTGGGTTATCCGACTTAATAGACAAAAGTAAAATTGATCCGAACATTAAATCAGGACAGAAAGCCACGCTGCTATTTACTGCATTGTCACGTGTTGACTATGAAAATATTAAATTATTGATTGAGCTTGGGGCAGATCCCAATGAAACTAATGCTCCTAATTACCCAGTTATTCCTTTGCTGGCAGGGAAAGATCCGCTGAGATATCCAGACTTGTTACAAGTCATCGAATTTATGATTAAGCAAGGTGCGCATATCAATGCCCAACAAATGGGGGTTGGAAAAACTGGCTTGATGATTGCTGCTGAAAACGGCTATGCAGATGTGGTTAAGCTGCTTATCAAACATCGCGCAGATGTTAATTTAATAGCAGGTCAAGGTAGAGGAGGGTTTAAGGAAACCGCACTTGGATCGTCTCTATTAGAAAATAAATATCATATTGCTCAGATTCTCATAAATGCCGGTGCAACAATAATACAAGACGATATTTCTTATTGGCTGAAAATTAGTCAGATGTTGGAAGCTTTGCTTAAGCAACAAGATAGAGAAACTGCAATTCTCATATTAAATATCTTGAAAAGTTTGCACTCAAATGTCATTAAGATATCCCAAAATACACTCACCACACCATTTTTTTCATCTGCATACAAACAAATGAAAGAAAGTGAGAACGATGAGGTGCGTAGTATTGTGAAAAAAATGCATTTTGTTGATATCAAAACGGGCAAGAATCTTGATGATCTAACTGGAATCTGGGAAACTTCCCTTAGAGCAGCACAACTTCGAGCAGAACAATCTCCCTCCAATCAGGCTCCTGTAAAGGTTGAATCTACAACAACAGTCAGAAAAGCTTCTTGCAAGCTGGATACCAGTTCTTTTCCTAAGAATTTTATGATTTATGCCGGTGGGGCGTATAGAGGAAAGGAAACAGATTACCAAATAGACCAAAGCGGCCATACTGCAACTCAGTTTGAGGTAGTGGTAAATTCACCCAATATTCCCGTAGCGCTTTTACTGGGAGCCTATGAACCATCTGTGTGGAATATAAAATGGACAAGTGGAACTGTGATATTAGGCGTATTCGTGACCGGGTATCATGCCCAAAGAATTTCTGGTATTGCAGACAATATGCCAGTAGTCAACAGTTCATATCAAGAAGGTTTTTCATGTGGATACGCTTATGTGAAAGAGGATAATGCTTCAGAAATCAATTCATTATCTAATATTGTTTTTGGAAAATCTGCTGATCTTGTTTATGTCGCAAAAAATGGTGAGTTACAAATTGGAGAAACCCTGCCTAGTTCTGTTAGGTTACATACATCTAAGAATAATCCACCTGAAAAGCATCTCGACGCCTCAATGCCCAAAGCTGGCCAGGCTGGTATAAATGATGCTCTTGCCAAAGGAATTCTTCGACCGCTGCGTAAAGACGATATCGAATTGTGGGCAACAGAAAAAGCAAAGCTGTATAAGGACCATCCAAAAATCGTAGGCGGTGATCGATTAGCAGCATTCAAGCCTAAAATACATGGAAATGCATATGTTATATTGAAGGAATTCACAATTCCTTCGGGTTTATATGGTGCTCATTCAGTGACCTTCTTTTTGCAAAAAAGAGTGACGTACCCCACGGGAAAGCTCGGACATTCAAAACTATACGATTTTAATAATCTTGGATGCATTGGGGCAACTTGTGAACATCTCTAGAAATTCAGTTCTTTAAACATGACTTTGCCCTGTAAAAACGTACTTCTTAACTAAGGTTACACTTGCAAGTTAAGGAGACGAAGAGATGAAAGCAGAAAAGGTCAAAAGAACATCATATATACATTGGAATACAAATTGGAAGCGGTGCGATTGGTTCAGGGTGGTCAATCATGGAATCAAAGGGGTCAGACTCGATAGATGTAATTATACATTACGCGATTATGTTGCGCTGACACCTTTGATATGGGAACATATCAACGCGTATGGGCGTTTTGAGCTTGATATGAATGCTCACTTGATTTGCCGTAGCCAAGATGGCGGCTGGTAACACGACTGCTTGTTTTACCCCAATTAAGGGAAATCACTTTCCCTTAACTTAGGCAACAATTAAGTTAAGGCAAAACAAACTCGGATAAAGAACCAAATGCCCAACTTCATTTCCGAACACCAGATCGAGCAAGCCTTGGTGCAGAGGCTCCAGCATCGACATGGTTTTGACGTGCTTAATTGCCATACGGTCAATGCGAAGGATTTGAACGACGGCTCAAACCGTGCCAGAAAACGTGATGTGATCTTGGTTGACCGAGTCCGTGATGTCGCGCTCCGTTTGAACCCGGATATTCCACCAGAAGCCATTGAAAATGCATTGGAAAAACTGTGTGAACAGCGACAGGCAATGTCGTTGATTGCAGCAAATCAGGAAATTTACGGTCTGTTGTGCGACGGTATTCCAGTAACGTTCGACAATGCGCAAGGACAGTCTCAGCAGGGGCGCGTGCGGCTGCTGGATTTTAACGTACCTAGCAATAACCGCTATCTGGTCGTGACGCAACTGTGGATCAAAGGTAGGCGCGGTTTTTGCCGTCCGGATGTGTTGCTGTATGTGAATGGTATCCCGTTGGTGCTCATTGCGCTGAAAAACTCGACTGTAGCGCTGCGCAACGCCTACGACGATAATCTAACGAATTTCAAGGCGGAGATTCCACAGCTTTTCCTGACCAATGCGTTTTGCGTGCTGTCCAACGCAGTCGAAACCAAAGTCGGCAGCATCACGGCACAGTGGCAGCATTATTTCAATTGGTTACGCGTCGATGATGAGAAACAGCAAATTGACCGTACCGCAATCCGCGCACAAGGCACTAGCCTGGAGAGCGTTATCGAGGGCCTGTTGCCGCAGCAAAAATTGCTGGATTACGTGGAGAATTTCGTTCTCTATGACAAGGATACACAGAAAATCATCGCGCAGAACTACCAGTTTATCGGTGTAAATCGCGCGTATGGTGTTTTCTTCAAACGTCAGGAATTAGCGGGTAAGCTCGGGGTATTTTGGCATACCCAGGGATCGGACAAAGATTTTTCGATGATTTTTTACGTGCGCAAAATTTTCCGCAAACAGACCGGCAATTTCACTTTCGTAGTAGTCACCGACCGCGACGACCTAGACAGTCAGATTTACCACAATTTTCTGCATACCCGCACGGTGAGCGAGACTGAAGCGGCACAGCCGAAGAACAGCAAGGAAATGCGAAAGTTTCTAGCACAGAACAAACGAATTGTTTTTACGCTGATCCAAAAATTTCACTGGAACAAAGATCGCGAATATCCCGAATTGTCAGCCCGAAATACCATCATTGTGATCCTCGCCAAGGTGCACTGCTCGCAATACCAGTCGTTGATGGCAAATATGTGCAAGGGATTGCCGAAAGCGAATTATCTGGCATTCACCGACGTGCCGCTGCTGGGGCGTGAACGTAAGGCCAATGCTTGGTTTGGCAGTTACGTGTCGGAATACAATTTTCAGCAGTCGATCGACGATGGTGCGACAGTACCGTTGTTTTACCGCAAGCGCGTGCCGGCGGTGTTGATTCAGAAAGAAGGATTGAGCGAGCGGTTGCGCCAGAATCTGGAGAATGAAGGTCTGGATGAAGCGCAACAAACCGGGTTGGAACAGCGCCTTACCAAAGCAGCGAAAATCATCAGACGCGACGAGCGGTTGGAAAAAATCGCGCGGGACATCGTTAATCACTTTCCTCGGCGCGGTTATCTCGGCAAAGGGCTGTGTCGGTATCGGTCGATAAATTCACCGCCGTGACAATGTACGATAAAGTACAGCGGTTGTGGAAGCAAGAGATAAGCTCTCTGAAAGGGATTATCAGCAAAACGCCTAGCGAAATTGAAAAACGGCGCCTGAGGCACCGGGTAGAATTCATGCGCACTGTTGAAATGGCCGTGGTAATTAGCAAAGACACAGGCGAAAAAGAAAAATTTGCTGCGCAGAACTTGACCATCAAACCGCATCGTGAACGCATGGATCAGCTCGATGAATATGGGCACGATATCGAATACAACTACCAAGATCCCGAACATCCGCTGCAACTGGTGTTTGTCTGCGCTATGTGGTTGACCGATTTTGATGCGCCGACACTGTCCACGTTGTATCTCGACAAACCGATGCGAGGCCATACGCTGATGCGAACCATTGCCCGTACCAATCGCGTGACGTCGTGGAAGATCAACGAGGTGGAGAAACGTAACGGCGAAATCGTGGATTACTGCAATGTGTTCAGTAACTTGAAATTGGCACTGAAAGATTACACGCAAGAAGATGATGAAACTGAATGGCCAGTCAAGGAAAAAGCGGAGCTGTTTCGTTTGCTGGACGATGCGATTGAACAAGGTTTTGCATTTTGCCACGAGAAGGCGGTTGCGTTACGCGAGGCATTAGGAAACGATGATGTATTCAAGCAAGTCGGACGATTTGAGCCGTTTGCCAATACCTTGCTGGCAAACGACGAGTGGCGCAGAAGTTTCAATCGACATGAGAATGCGATCACATCACTGTATGAAGCGTGCAAGCCGGAGGTTTTGGAGCTTGGCAAGGGACTCGAAGTCGCGGCATTTCAATATCTGCGCGGCGTCATCGAGGCACATATCGAGCAGAAGAACGTCGACGCGATCAGCTTGAAGATTTTCGAGCTGTTAAATGAAAGTGACATCGTGGTAGAGGGTGTGGAAGTGCTTAAAGCACCGCAAAAAGATGCGGAATATCAGATGATTCAAAAGGGCAAGACCTGGGATTTGAGCAAAATCAATGTCGACAAATTGCGCGAGGAATTTAAACAAGTCACTTACAAACATATCGAAATTGCTGATCTGCGCGCCTTTTTACAGCTTAAGCTGGAATTGATGCTGCAACACAATGTGACACGAACGGATTTTGTGCAACGCTTGCAGCAAATTATTGATACCTACAACGCTGGTGATTCATTGACTGAAAGCTACTACGAAAATCTGATGCAATTCACTGAGGATTTGCGCACGGAGGATGAGCGTCACATTCACGAGGGCTTGAATGAAGATGAGCTGGAGTTGTTCGATTTACTGAAAAAAGACACGATGACGCAGGATGAAACGCAAAAAGTAAAACTGGCCGCGAAATCGTTACTGCACCGCTTACTGGAAAAACACCCCAAAGTATTGGTGCAGGATTGGTATAAAGACACACAAACTCAGAAAATGGTACGTTCAGCGGTCGAACAAGTATTGGATCACAATTTACCGGAAAGCTACGATCAGGCGGTGTTCCGCGAGAAATGCGACAACGTGTTTCATTTGATGCTCGACTATGCCAGCCATGCCCGGAAGTGGGCTGCATAAAACAATCCAGCGGCACTTACTCATAGTTTGATTCTATATTTTACCGTTCATTAAATGGCTATGGAAAGGGATATTCAACACCTGTGCCGCCAAGACCGCAGTACCCGTCAGGATTTTTTTGCAGGTAGTTCTGATGATATTCTTCCGCCGTAATATAATTTTTTAACGGTAGAATCTCAGTTGTGATTTTGCCGTACCCAGCTGCATTTAAAGCATTCTGATAGTTGTTTTTTGTGATTAAGGCGATATTTTTCTGATTCTCATCATGATAATAAATAGCGCTTCGGTAATTGCTACCGATGTCATTGCCTTGTCGATCACCTTGAGTCGGATTATGATTTTCCCAGAATTTCGCTAAAACGGTTTCCAAAGAGACTTTCTCAGAATTAAAAACCACCTTGATTACTTCCGCATGATTACGCCCTACATTTTTTCCGATGCGAAGATCTTTTTCATGATTTAAAATATCATGGTAGCCGACATCAGAGCGATCACCGCCCGCATAACCGCTCTCCACATCGATGACGCCCGAAATTTGCGCCATTCTCTTCTCTGCTCCCCAGAAACAGCCCATTCCCAACACAATATAATCTGTCTTTAATTCAGCAGCTTGTTTTGATTCAACCTGATTAGAAGCGGCTGTAGTTTCCATTTTTAGCATAGTCATCATGATTATGAGATAAAGTATTGCGTAAATAGGGATTTTCATGATTTATCTGGGGTTCATTTTTTAGCGCTAACATTTATTCTAAACAATAATAATGGCGCCCTGAACACGAATCGAACGTGCGACCTACCCCTTAGGAGGGGGTTGCTCTATCCACTGAGCTACCAGGGCAATAAATGATTGTCCGTTAACTTAATTGAATATTTTTCTTACTGTTATCTTGCCATTTTAGTACCAAGGAAAGCTTATTCTTTAAAGTTTTATAAAATTCTGCTGATAGTATTTTAGTTCATTGATGGAATCATAAATATCAGCGAGCGCTTCGTGTTTGCTTTCTTTTGTGAATCCAGACGCTATTTCAGGTTTCCAGCGTTTGGCGAGTTCTTTCAATGTACTAACATCCAGATTGCGGTAATGGAAATATTCTTCCAATTTCGGCATGGTGCGTACCATAAAACGCCGGTCTTGGCAGATAGAATTGCCGCACATGGGTGATATGCCAGACGGAACGTGTTGCCGCAGAAATTCGATCAATTGTGTTTCCACTTCCGTCTCCGTCAAACGTGAAGCCTTAACTTTATCGATCAATCCTGATTTAGCATGGGTGGATTTATTCCATTTGTCCATTCCATCCAAAATCTCATCGGCCTGATGAACGACTAACACAGGACCTTCAGCAACCGTGTTTAACTGGGAATCCGTAATTACCAACGCCACTTCAATGATACGGTCTGCATCAGGATTCAATCCAGTCATCTCCATATCAACCCAAATAAGGTTATTACTATCTTGTGCCATTTTTGTCTTTGCTTATTGTAAATGAATGTTATGAGCCCAATTGTGTCATATTGGTGTCGGGTCGTCACTGGAGAAACGCGCAAACAACTCGAGGCTCGTCATAATAAAAACTTTGATGCGCTCGACGATAGACTGTTTAAGTATGTTCTACAGTGATATACAATGAATCAACACACTCTTTTAATATTCTAGGCTATGCAAACTTTTACTTTATTTTTTTTAATAGCACTACTAATTTCGACGCTTACGCAATATTGGTTAGCAGCAAGACATATTAGTCATGTGCGTGCACATCGTGATCAAGTACCAGAACGATTCAGTTCTCAAATCAGTTTGGCGGATCATCAAAAGGCGGCCGATTACACATGCGCTAAAACACGTATGGAGTATTTGAGCATTGCGGTGAATGTTTTATTGTTATTGCTATTGACGCTGGGTGGCGGGTTGAATATGTTGCATGAGTTTTTGGCAACGCTATTCGATGACCCGCTGATACACGGTATGTTGCTGATCATCAGTGTTTTTTTGATTATGACTGCAACTGAAATTCCTTTAAGTTACTACCGTACTTTTGTGATCGAAGAACAATTTGGTTTCAATAAAATGACACCTGCAATGTTTTTTGTCGATTTATTGAAGCAAGCTGGTGTTGGCTTATTGTTAGGAGCGCCGTTGCTGTTTGGCATGCTTTGGTCAATGGAAAAAATGGGCGAATACTGGTGGTTGTATGCTTGGTTTGGCTGGGTTGCTTTTAATTTGTTTGTTTTGGCGATTTTTCCAACTTGGATTGCACCGTTATTTAATAAATTTACCCCTTTAGAAGATGCTTCATTAAAAACACGCATTGAGCAATTACTGAATAAATGCGGGTTTAAAACCAGCGGATTGTTTGTTATGGATGGCTCACGTCGCAGCAGTCACGGCAACGCTTATTTCACCGGCTTTGGCAAAACCAAGCGGATTGTTTTTTTTGATACATTGCTATCACGTCTTAATGCCAGTGAAATCGAAGCGGTTCTCGCACATGAGTTGGGTCATTTCAAACATCGTCATGTTATTAAACGCATTGTTTTTTCTTTTGTGATGAGCTTGGCATTTTTGTGGGGATTAGGGTATTTGATGCAACAACCATGGTTCTATGAAGGTTTGGGTGTATCGGTATCTTCCGTCCCTTCGACAGCGCTGGCATTATTATTATTTTTTTTAGTGATGCCAATATTTACCTTTTTATTTCATCCGCTATCGAGTCTCTATTCGCGTAAACATGAATTTGAAGCAGATGCTTATGCCGCGCAAAATTCATCGGCTGAAGATTTGATTCATGCTCTAGTCAAGCTTTATCAGGATAACGCGGCAACACTGACACCTGATCCGTTACATTCCGCTTTTTATGATTCACATCCACCAGCGGCGATTCGCGTGGCACGTTTACAAAGCCAGGGGCAATTATGACCACTACCGATGATTTAACTAACAAACAATGCAAGCCTTGCGAAGGCGGAGTGCCTGGATTGACCACGGCTGAGGCAAACGTGCTACTCAAAAAAGTTCAAGGTTGGGAATTAAACGATAAATTAATTAGCAAAACGTATTCATTCAAAAATTATTATCAAACGATGGCTTTTGTGAATGCGGTCGCATGGGTCTCTCACCGTGAAGATCATCACCCGGATATGACAGTCGGCTATAACAAATGTGTTGTCAACTATACAACGCATGCTTTGAACGGATTGTCCGAAAACGACTTTATTTGCGCCGCCAAAGTCGACAAGCTGTTTACCATTTGAGCGGGCGCACTAAAAAAACGCAATTTCATTCTGACTGTTTAGCAGGTCAAGTTGTTGCCGCCTTCGGTAGGCATTATTCCGTCGCTACAGAAGCAGGTATCGTCTCTTGTGTTACGCGTGGCAAAAAAATTGGCGTCGCATGTGGTGACCAAGTCACGTGCCGCCTAACAACTCCTGGCCAAGGTGTCATCGAAACAATTCAACCTCGTCGATCACTTTTTTATCGCAGCGATGCTTTCAAGGAAAAAATTATTGCTGCTAATGTGACGCAAATTATTCTTGTTGTTGCGGCTGTTCCCAGCTTTAGTGAAGAATTGATTAGTCGTTGCTTGGTAGCAGCCGAAAGCGAAAATATCAATGTCTTAATCGTCTTAAACAAGTCTGATTTAATTGAACAAACGAAAATCGCTTATCAAACGCTTTCGTTGTACCGAGACCTAGGCTACTGCGTGTTACAACTCAGCTCCATTCACGATGTGTCATTATTACTGCCTTATTTAACCAATCATCTGAGCGTTTTAGTGGGACAATCTGGTATGGGTAAATCAACCTTGTTAAATGCACTGGTCCCCGAAGCCAACCGATCAACGGCAACTATTTCATTGGCACTTGATTCTGGTTCGCATACCACGACCTATTCACAACTGTATCAACTTGATAAAAATAGCGCGATCATCGATTCACCCGGTTTTCAGGAATTTGGCTTAAATCACATCAAAGAAGAGAATTTAGCATATGGTTTTGCCGAATTTCATCCCTATATCGGACATTGTAAATTTAGCAATTGCAGGCACCGTGCCGAGCCAGGCTGTGCTGTATTAGCAGCACATGAGGACGGGAAAATTCTAAGCAAACGTTTAGATTATTATCACAAACTGCTAAGATAAACTGAATCAACTACACGAACTTTTAACGACATTCACAATAATACAGAAAATATTGTGATGATTAAATTTCTGGCGCTATCTTTTGATGATGAATCAATTTAGAAAATTCTTGAGCTGATATCGGACGACTGTAAAAATATCCTTGAAGAAGTTCACAATGATGACTTCTCAAAAAATCTACTTGCGCTTGCGTCTCAACCCCCTCTGCTACAATTTTTTTTCCTAACGCATGCGCCATCGCTGCAATTGTTCCAGCGATAATACCTCCCTTGCCATCATCATCAATTTTACGCACGAATGACTGGTCAATTTTCAGGGTTTCAAAGGGTAATTGCTCCAAATAAGACATGGAAGAATAGCCAGTTCCAAAGTCATCAATTGAGAGTTTCACACCTAATTCTTGTAAATTTTTCAGCACTTCGAGCATTACTTTCTGATCATCCATCAATACACTTTCGGTGATTTCCAACTCCAAACAGTTAGCAGGAATAGCACTTTTGCTTAATGCATCTTTGACCTGCTGCAAGAAATTTTCTTGGCTAAATTGTTTTACCGATACATTTACAGCTACATAATCGATGAAAAAACCTTCGTTACGCCAAACTCGAAATTGAGAACATGCATCAGCCAATACGATTTGGCCTATTTCTGCAATGAGTCCAACTTCTTCGGCAATTCCAATGAAATATCCAGGTGAAACTAGCCCCTTTTCAGGATGGTTCCACCGAATCAATGCTTCAGCACCCCGAATTACGTTAGTTTCAGGATCTATTTGAGGCTGATAGTGCAAAACGAATTGATGTTCCGAAATCGCACGCCTCAGTTCTCTTTCGACTGTAGTCCTACCGATGATTTCAGCATTCATCTCTTCTTCAAAGAAAACGTATTGATTGCCGCTTTTTTGCTTGGCTCTGTACATTGCGATATCGGAATTGCGCATTAATTCGGGAGCATTCACTCCATCGTTTGGATAGATAGCGATCCCTATGCTTGCTGCAATGACATTTTCTTCATCTTGAATGATAAAAGGTTTTGATAGACTATTTATAAGATTGGCCGCCACATCGCTCGCTTCATGGGTAAAATTTAATTGTGGAATAATAATTGCAAATTCATCACCTCCCAGTCTGGCAATCGTATCGGTTTCTCGAATATTTCTTTGTATTCGTTGTGCTGCTTCACACAATAATTGATCTCCACTGGAATGACCCAATGTTTCGTTAACCTTTTTGAACTGATCGAGATCGATGTAAAGTACTGCCATTTTTTGATGCACAAATTCTGCCTGTGCTATTTCTTTTTGTAATTGCTCCACAAAAAGTAAACGGTTCGGTAATTCTGTAAGAGCATCAATACGAGCTTGCTTAATAAGCGCTAATTCACGATTTTTTGTAAACAAAGCCACGGCAATCCGGTCTGCACAATCTTGTACAAAGTCGTTCTTATCAACATTCCATTTATTCCCAATCGAGAGAGATAACGAAAGGTAACCAACCATTTGATCTTTCCAAATCAGTGGCAATAAAAATTCTTCAGCTAACTCATTTGTTTTCTTAAGTTTTTTTTCTACAAGCCAATTTCCTTCAGGGTTTTGTGTTAAAAATTGCTTGATTGGGTCGATTAAAATTTTTTGTTGTGGCGCTAATACCTGTCCACTACGATCTATTTCATATAATTCAATGTGATCGCTGGAGTCCTCACTAAAAATTGCAATATTGACAGTATTGGCACCGGTTATTTTTTGTAAATGAACAAGTACGTCGGCAATGATCTTATCGATACTCAAAGACGATAAAATTTCTCGATCAATTTTTGAAAGTGTTGAGAGTGTCTGAAATTGACTGCCTAATTTCTCACTCATTGTATTGAACGATTGCGCTAACTCACCAAATTCATCATTACTGGTAATAGATACCTTGTTAGCAAAATCACGACTTCCTAATCGGCGCGTACCTTCGATTAACTTTTCTAACGGAGTCAAAACGCGCCGGATTTGGATCATGCTAAGCAAAATAATCAACAGTATGGTGAAAGAAACACCACCCCAAAAAATGATATTGACTTTTTTTAGTGATTCTAGGGCTTCTGTTTCAAGCTGGGTTGCAACAACTAGCCAACGAGAACTTAGGAATTTTGCTTGCAGAAAAATTTCTTGATAATTAGCCAAGTATTTTTCTTGCTTGAGATTCCATACAAACTCACCTTTAACGGATTGAGTGCTTTCTTGTATTTTGTCTGTGGGTGGATAATGATCAGGCTGTGTGCAAAATATCTTTAAAAAATTCTCGTTGTATACACATAAATTCATATTCATCACGAAACTATCATGACTTCCCCAAAGAAAGTCAGTATTCACTTCAGCAATGACAATTCCTTTTTCCGGGGATAAATAATTTCGAGCGTACAGCATGAAAACGTGAGTTTCGGCGCCGTTATGTTGAGTCAATAGTAACGGTTGATTGCTGTATAAATGTTTTTTTGCAATAGCGCTTATATTTGGTAATTTTTCTATCTTTCCGAACACATGAATTAAACGATTGTCTTGAGAAAGTATATGTAGACTTCTGAATTGATTATGTAATTGCCTCTCTATATTGGTTGGCCATTCTTGCTCTGAAAATCGTTGCACGAGATCGAAAAGTATTTGATCAGACAACAATAGCTTTTCATAAATAGATTTTTTATAAACATCACTCGCTGCTTCTAGGCGAGTATGCGTTTCCTTAAGCAATAATTGAGTGGATTCCCAATAGGACAAATAGGCTAATAACAGTATTGGGATAAATGCTGCCATTACAAAAAATCCCAGCATTCTGCGAGCCACTTTGCTGAGTAAAAAATTTTTCTCTAACAGCATGATGAGCTTAGTATTTAGAAGCCAACCCGATATAGCGTCCATTATTGGCGCGGACAATATCGTCTCGACTTGCTTGGGCAGTTAATGGTGATGTACTTTTACCGTCTTTTCCCATACTGTAAAGATCAAAATCTGAATTAATCGGAACCAAGTTATGATCTTTACGTGCTTTTCCTCTTACGCTTTTGTCGGTTGGGTCGGAAAGGTTTAAATATTGATAGTGATTACCCCATGGATCCAATAAATCTTGCGCGCCTACTTCAGCTAAAGAAGATGGAAATTTCCCGCTGTTCATTTGATATATGACTAAACTTTTGCCAATAGCGCTGATATCAGTAACTGCCTGCACAGCTTTTGCTCGATCGATATAGTCGTTATAGGCCGGGACAGCGATGGCTGTAAGAATTCCTATGATGGCTATCACAATCAATAATTCAATCAACGTAAATGCTCGCTGAAGATGGCAATAGGCCTTCAACTTTTAAATCCTAACTAAAATTTAATACACTGGGGGAGAATTATCTTAACGGTTAAAATTTGCTGTACTTGATACTATGAATAACTTTTTTCGGCTGTAATCTAATTTATCAGCTAGTTGCTAAAAATATTATTTAAATCAATCGAATTGAATTTTTTGCTATGTATTTTTCAGCTATTTTTCTGTAATTAGCTGGGAACAGTCACCCTAAACTAGCTATTCGCGGTCGCAACGACGCAATAATCCTATATTTGCGTAATCATTTGTTGCTCAGCGAGGAGCTTCGGAAGTCTTTTCAAGTGATACGCCATAGTCAGTAATATGTGCCACCAGGTATGGGCTTTGGCTAGACCGCAGTAACGCAGTATTTTGGCATTGAATCAACGTATGCTTGGCTGCCGAAGGTTCGCTCTACCACATAGCAGACTTTGGTAATGATACATTGCGCTGTATACCTTGCTGTCATGACAATTGGCCGCAGCGGTTTTAATTGCTAACGCCAAGCGAGGCCTTTGCAAAACCCTATTTTAAAAAATTTCAGTTCAATAAAAACAGTTGGTTCGAAATGATAATATGGGTTTCACAAAAGTCTCCAAACTATTCCCATCGACTATCGTATGTTGCTTATAACCCAATACTGAGTTTCCACCTTTTTTGACGGAGCGCGCTTTGGCATCGACACCCGGTTGTGCTACTTCAATAATCTGCATCTCTTTCTCGGTATCGATTTCATCATCGCGTTTTTTCCGATCACTGATCACTTCACCAGCTGATTTGGTTTTAAGTTTGCGTGGATTCTGCGTAATGCTCGAGTCAACGTGACAACCCTGCTTAACGGTGATGTTGCAAGTCTGAATTTACCGGATGATTTCCTCTGATAGCCCGTCCCATGCTTGTGCCGCTGCTAACCGCGTCCTAAATCGCGATGGTACAGAAAAGTCTCTCACATCTTTTTCCAACGACAAGCCCAGAAATCGCATCACATGCAGATTCGAGTTAGCCATGTCTTCCACTGATTCATCGCTTAAACCACCGTTTCAAATCCCGACCAATAGTATCTTAAACAACGGCAATCCCGAGTAAGCGGGCTGGCAGCAGAATCCGATAGCGGTGAGTAATGAATTGCGATTGCTTTCTCTATCGAGTTCCAGTCGATCAATTGATCAATTTGCTTCAAAAAATTCCCTTTCCGGGTACGGTGGTTTACATCAAATTCGGAAAACCCATATTTCTGCCCAGATGATATTGATTTAAAAAATAATTATAGCTTCCGGTAAATCAGTTTTGATTACAACCGTGCAAAAGTTTCAGACTGTAATTAGTTAGGGAAATGCTGAACAATTAGTGGTTTTCAGATTTTTTGGTATTACTGTCAGTTTTTTTGAACACGAATTCCCGGTAATTCATTTTTTGGCCGCGGTTTTCCGCCAGATTTCCCCTGTTTGTGCTTCATCGTTTGTCGTTGGGGCATTTTGAGTGAACTCCTTCTCAGTAGCCAGTAGTCTCTGCGCAGCAGGTACAAGTTGACCACGCTCATCAGCGTTCAGCTGAACGGCATTCTTCATCAGGTCGCGGTAGCGGGTTCGGATGAATCTAAACTGTTGCTTGATAAAATTAAAATCGAGCGAAGCAGCAGCTGGATGCCGACCAATTAAATTGAAACTTCTAGTGTTACATGAGACAGCAACAAAGTGTGTTATATATTTACGGAAAGTCGATTATGAGCTTCACAGTTTTTATTGTAATAAAACTACAAATTGCAGAATGTCAATTCGAATGGCACGTCGCCTTCATAAGCTTTATTTTTTTGCATCGATTTTGAAGGAATGAAGCGTATGTTCAAAGCGTACTTGTTGGCGCTGATTTCAGGTATGCAAGGTAGTTCGTCGCTTAAGTTGAGCCTTAGCATGTGTGCTCCATACTCGGCGCCAGTTTGTTGAAAAATACCTTGGGTGGCGGTGAATTTTATTGTTTTTCCGCTTTTTCGTAATAGATACAAAACAATTTCAAACGCTTTGCGGACAGGTTGAAACGGTTCTAGCCAGGTTTTAAAATCTTTGTGGCGTTTTTCAGCATCAAGACTCAACCAGTAATGGTAGGAAGGCAGATCAAACACGCAACACCCTCCAGGCACAGACATACGTTGTTTTATTGACATCAACCAATCATTTTCTCGTAAGTGTTCGCCAACTTTTCCAGGCAAATCCAGCATTTCTCGGAAGGTGCTTCTAATGTTGGTCAAAACGGTATTCAACGTTGTTTCATCGACATGTGGGTTTTTTCTTAACGCTTCAAGAATTTGTTTTTGTCGTTCCAATTCTTGCAATAAGTCAGATTTAATGTCAGCGCGCGCGGTGATTTCGAGTACTTCAAACAAAGCAATGAGTGCAGCGTGATGATCTGTCGACGTATCTTTCGTTAAAAAGAAATCAATCTTAGTAAACAGATTCTCGAGGCGCAGCAAAGTGCGTATGCGCTCATTCAGCGGATGCTCGTAACAAATCACAGTTATTCAAGTTCCTAGCAAAATTGATGTCGGATACTTCGAGTACAGCGAAAGTAAACAGCAGAAAAACTGAGTATATAATAATTCAAAGTTTTCTAAAAACGGCTTCGCAACTTGATAATCATTTTATTGTGTAGATACGAATAGGCTTTGGCTTGGTAATTTCGGGTGTGCCTATCACTTTTTCGCAATTTTTTTATTTTGATTGACAAATGCCATTTAGTATCCAGAATATATCCACTTATATCACTTAATTAAGTTTCCGATAGTATAGCGGTTCTATTATAGTATAAAGGTGCTTCTTGGAAGACATGTCGTTGTACACCATGCTTATTGCATTGGTCTTTTTATTGATTCTTTCCGGTTTTTTTTCCTTATCTGAAACCAGCATGATGGCGATTAATCGCTATCGTTTGCGGCATTTAGCAAAACAAGGTCATCGCGGCGCTCGATTGACGATACGATTGCTCAATCATACCGATCGATTACTGGGTGTTATCTTGCTTGGCAATAATCTCCTCAATACCGCTTCAGCGACGTTGGTGGCCGTAATCGTGGCGATGCTATTCGGTCATGACGATTTAGCCCTTTTTCTGGGATCGATTGCCGTTACGTTTGCCATTTTGATTTTTAGCGAAATAACGCCGAAGGTTATCGCTGCAGCTTATCCCGAACGAATTGCGTTGACCGTAAGCTATGTATTGACGCCTTTGTTGTTTATCTGCTATCCCGTTGTTTGGTTTGTCAATTTGTTTGTGCGTGGGTTATTGATTTTATTTCGTTTAAACCCGGAACAAAACGAAATAGAACAAAAAATCAGCATTGAGGAACTCAAAACCCTGGTGCTAGAGGGCGGACACTTTATTCAGCATAAACATCAAAGTATGTTGATTAATTTATTCGATCTCGAAACGATCACGGTAGATGACGTGATGGTTCCTAGGAGCCAAGTGGAGGCTATTGATATCGATGAAGATGATGAAGTCATTCAAACACAGTTGCTGACGTGCCACCATACGCGTTTGCCAGTGTATCGAGAACGCATGGATGACATTGTTGGTATTATTCATGTGCGTAAGGTTCTCAATCAGATGCAAAATGGCAAAATCACTGCGGAAACACTTGAAAAAGTTATTCATAAACCGTATTTCGTTCCTGCTGGAACGCCGTTATTTTCTCAATTGCAATTATTTCAGGAGAACAAGCACCGTATTGGTCTTGTGGTTGATGAATATGGCGAATGGTTGGGATTGGTGACTTTAGAGGATATTCTGGAAGAAATTATCGGCGAATTTACCACTCATGCACCGACTCAGAGCAGTTCTTTTTTGAAACAAGAAGATGGCAGTATTGTTGTAGAAGGAAGTACTTTGTTGCGGGATTTGAATCGAAAATTAAACTTTCAGTTTCCTTTGGACGGACCAAAAACCTTAAACGGTTTAATTTTGGAACATTTTCAAGATATTCCGGAAGCAGGGATCAGTTTGAATATTGCCAATTATCCGATGGAGATTATTCAAACCAAAAATCGTGTGGTTAAGATGGTTAAAATTTATCCGGCTTTCGCCGCCTCTGAAACAGATGAGCTACTGGAATGACTGATATTTTAGCTTTTTACGTTATAAAGTATCGTCACGTTTGAATAACCAGACACCTTGTGAAATACTGTTATTTTGCTGCGCGTCGAACACACTCAGTTTTTTGAATAAATTTGTTTTTTTATCTTAAATGATCGGTATTTTAGTCATAACGCATGAAAATTTAGGTCAGCATTTGATTAGCTGCGCTACTCACGTGATGGGAGAAAAATTGCCACAACTGAATCATTTAGGCGTATTTATTCAAGATCAACCCGACGCTATTTTTTCTAGAGCGAGTGCGATGATAGATGAATTAGATAGCGGCGATGGCGTGTTGTTGCTCAGTGACATTTTTGGTGCGACACCTTGCAATATTGCGACGCGCTTAGTGCGCAGCGGCAAAGTGGAATGTATCGCAGGGGCTAGTTTACCGATGTTAGTGCGTGTTTTATCCTATCGTCATGAACCGCTACCAATGGTGATTGAAAAAGCGCTCAGCGGCGGACAGCAGGGCATGGTTCATATTCAATCGGCATCTTAACTATGCAAACAAAAGAAGTTGAAATTATCAACAAATTAGGACTACATGCGCGTGCTTCTTCAAAACTGACCAAGCTGGCCAGTCAATTCAAATCCGAAGTTTGGGCAACGCGTAATAATCGCCGCGTCAACGCAAAAAGTATCATGGGAGTGATGATGTTAGCCGCCAATAAAGGCTCTCGTATTCAATTGGAAACAATTGGTGAAGATGAAATGGAAGCGATGACGGCTTTAGTGGCTTTGATCGAAGATTATTTTGGCGAAGGCGAATGAGTTTTATCCTACAAGGCATCGGTGTTTCGGAAGGAATCGCCATTGGACACGCGCACCTAGCGGCACCCTCTGCTTTGGAAGTCATGCATTATTTGATTTCCAAGCAGCAAGTCGACAAGGAAATCTCGCGTTTAAATAACGCTTTTTCGGTAGTTCGCGGCGAATTCGAAGCATTGCAAAATTCTGTCTCAGATGGGCCGGCGCGCGCGGAATTTACTGCATTTCTGGATTTGCATTTGATGATTCTGGATGATCCGACTTTATCCGATGCAGCCCACACGATGATTGCACAAACGCTTTGTAACGCTGAATGGGCTTTGTCCCAGCAGATGCAGGTATTGATTGCGCAATTTGAGGCCATCGAAGATGCCTATCTTCGTGAACGAAAAGCCGATGTGGTGCAAGTTGTTGAGCGCGTACTGAAAGCCATGATGGGACATCCTGGTTATTTACCAGTAGCTTCCAAACATACGGGTGATAGTATTTTAGTTGCGCACGATCTGAGCCCCGCCGATGTGATGCATTATAAACAGCATCAGTTTGTTGCCTTCCTAACCGACCTGGGCAGTTTGACTTCGCATACGGCAATCGTGGCACGCAGTCTCAATATTCCTTCTATCGTAGCCTTGCATCATGCGCACCAGTTGATTTTGGAAGAGGATTATCTCATTGTCGACGGAACGCAAGGGATTGTGATTGTTAATCCCGATCAGTCGATTTTGGATGAATACCGGTTACGGCAAGGTCAGCTTGAGCTAGAAAAGAAAAAACTAAAACGTCTCAAAAGTATTGCTGCGGTGACGCTGGATGGCACATCGGTTGATTTGTACGCCAATATCGAATTGCCGGAAGATATGCAGCAGGTTAAAGAAAGTGGCGCAACTGGAATTGGTTTGTTTCGCAGCGAATTCCTTTTTTTGAATCGCGATGATTTACCGAGCGAAGAGGAACAATTCGAGGCATATCGTACCGTTGCAACTGAGATGCACAAGCAACCCGTTACCATTCGTACTTATGATTTGGGCGCCGACAAGAATCTTAACGATGCAGTGCAGGTTGCGACCAATCCTGCATTAGGTTTAAGAGCGATCCGCATGAGCTTGGCTGAACCGAAAATGTTTCATACGCAATTGCGGGCTATTCTACGCGCTTCACACTACGGTGATGTGCGCATTCTTATCCCCATGCTGTCGCATGTGGCTGAAATCGAGCAAACATTGCAACTGATTCAACAGGCCAAAGATAGTTTAAAAGATGAAAAAAAACCGTTTAACGAGCACATTCAAGTCGGTGGCATGATTGAAATTCCAGCGGCGGCATTGCGGCTGAATATGTTTATGCGCAAACTGGATTTTCTGTCGATCGGCACCAATGATTTAATTCAATATACCCTGGTGGTGGATCGTATCGATGATACCGTCGCGCACTTATATGATCCGTTACACCCAGCCATTCTGTGGTTGCTTTCACACATTATTCAAAGCGCTAACCGCGCTAATAAACCGGTTTCTGTTTGTGGCGAAATGGCTGGAGATAAACGGTTTACGCGTCTGTTACTTGGTTTTGGCTTGCAGCAGTTTTCCATGTATCCAGCTCAGGTTTTGGCAGTAAAAGATCAGATTTTAAAAAGCCATTTGCCGGATATCGTTCCGTTAGTGCGTAAAATTGTTAAATCCGATCAAACGGATAAGATTAAGTCGTTATTAACGAAATTGAATAGTTAGGCTGTATTGATCTTTGACGCTATAATACTTGGCTAGGGCGCAATCGTTGCGCCAGACTTCTTCTCATCATCTCATGCAAGACACGAAATCGGTAGGTGTAGTGACACCTCAGTATGTTCATATCGACAGCCCTTTGCAATTGAAAAGTGGCGCAACGCTGGATCGTTATCATCTGGTGTATGAAACTTATGGACAACTTAATGCCGCCAAATCCAATGCCATTCTGATTTGCCATGCATTGTCAGGCAATCATCATATTGCCGGAGTGTATGCAGATAAAGAAAAAAGTCAGGGTTGGTGGGACAACATGGTAGGACCTGGTAAGCCCGTCGATACAGATCGTTTTTTTGTGATTGGGGTAAATAACCTTGGCGGTTGTCATGGATCAACTGGCCCCACCAGCATTGATAGCACAACAGGAAAACCATACGGGGCAAGTTTCCCTGTCGTGACGGTGGAAGACTGGGTAGAAGCGCAGGAAAAACTTTCGCAGCATCTCGGCATAGAACAATTCGCCGCCATTATGGGCGGCAGTTTAGGCGGCATGCAAGCAATGCAGTGGACGCTTGATTATCCGGAAAAAGTGCGGCACGCTTTGGTGATCGCTGCTGCGGCAAACCTAACGGCACAAAATATCGCTTTCAATGATGTGGCGAGACAAGCTATTTTGACCGATCAAGAATTTTATGGCGGCAATTATTATGCTTTTGAAACTTTACCGCGACGAGGTTTACGGTTGGCCCGCATGCTGGGGCATATTACCTATTTATCTAACGATTCGATGGCAGCCAAATTTGGACGTAGCTTGAAGAGGAGCGAGCTGTCATTTGGTTACGATGTGGAATTCGAAATCGAATCTTATTTACGCTATCAAGGTGACAAATTTGCTGATTTATTCGATGCCAACTCTTACTTATTAATGACCAAAGCGTTGGATTATTTTAATCCGGCTTATGCTTACAATGGAGATTTAAGCGCGGCTTTTCGAGGAGTCAAAGCCAATTTTTTAGTGATGTCGTTTACTTCAGATTGGCGTTTTTCTCCTGAACGTTCGCGCGAAATCGTCAAAGCATTGTTGGATAATAATCTGAATGTAAGCTATGCCGAAATCGATTCCAATCAAGGCCACGATTCGTTCTTGATGGAAAATCGCTACTATCACGAATTGGTACGAGCTTATTTAAACAACATTACAATCTAAACAATCTCTTTTTCAAACTATGAACGATACCGCGGCACTTTCTGTGGCAAATTTGCGACCTGATTTGGCGGCCATTGCGGAATGGATTCAACCCGGGAAGAAAGTGCTTGATCTGGGTTGCGGGGATGGCTCGCTGCTACGTTATCTGCATGAAACAAAGGACGTTTTTGGTTATGGTGTTGAAATTAACGATCAAAACTTGCTGAATTGTTTCTACAATGGCATCAATGTCATTCAAAACGATTTAGAGTCCGGTTTATCGAGTTTCGAATCCGGCTCATTCGACTATGTGATCTTATCGCAAACATTGCAAGCAATGCGTCACACCGAAGATATCATTAAAGAAATGTTGCGCGTTGGTAAGCAAGGCATCGTATCTTTCCCCAATTTTGGATACTGGCGCAATCGCCTCCAAGTCATTTTAGGTCAGATGCCGATGTCGAAAGCGCTTCCATATCACTGGTATGACACGCCTAATATCCATTTGTGCACACTCAATGATTTTGAAGATTTGTGCCGTCGCTGTGATGCGCGCATACTTGAACGCCGTGTCACAAGCAACTATCGCCCAGTACATTTTTTACCGAATTTGATGGGGGTATTGGCATTTTATCGATTTGAACGAGCAAAATGATTGCTAATATTAACCTTGCTAGCCTAGCGCCAAATAAATTATGACCGACAACCACACCCCAAACGAGTCTTTATTGCACGTATGTTTACCCGATAAACAACCTGTTTTACGTACTGTGCCAATGCCATCAGATACGAACTATGCAGGGGATATTTTTGGTGGTTGGATCATGTCTCAAGTCGATATGGCGGGAAGCATACCGGCTATTCGACGGGCAAACGGTCGAGTGGTCACTGTCGCGGTTAACTCCTTTGTTTTCAAACAACCGGTATTTGTAGGCGATCTTGTTAGTTTTTATGCAGATATCGTCAAAGTAGGACGAACTTCAATTACCGTCGAGGTAGGCGTGTATGCACAACGCGGCGCTCGGGATGGTCAAAATGAAATATGCATTAAAGTGACCGAAGCGGTTTTAACGTATGTTGCGATTGATAATCAACGAAAACCTAGATTGGTGTCTATGGATGAAAGCTAATTCAATCAAAGCATAGCAATTCGGCACATAATGCATTGCAATAACTTTCTCTATCAATTTCTAGTCTTCCAGTCTATTAACTGATCTATCTGTTTCAAGAAATTCCCTTTTCGTATACGGCGGGTTACATCAAGTTCTGAAAAACCCACACTCATCACTTCAATGCTATTGTTTTAAAAAAATATTGTAGCAGTTGACTGGCCAATCAAGATCGCGACTGTGCAAAATGTTCTTCAATTGTGAGCTTTGCCACATATTTTCTTAGGACTTTAATGTAATCTTCAGAGACTATCGTTTGATAGTGAAACAAGATTTGATTTTAATCGTTAAACGGAGAAAGTAGAAAGTAATGGGTAAATATTACGGCGATAATCGTGATAATCATCTTTGGGAACCTTATCCTAAGACTGAGAACGACGAAATGTACGGTTTTGGTGGTAATGATTTAATTGAAGGTGGTTACGGTAATGACAAACTATATGGTGGCTCAGGAAATGATACGATAAGAGGTGATCAAGATAATGACATCTTATACGGCGAGTCTGGTATAGATACTCTTGACGGGGGAGATGGAATTGATGTATTAGATGGTGGGACTGGAATAGATAAAATGTATGGCGGTGCTGGTGATGATTATTACTATGTGGATAATCAAAGTGACTACATATACGATTCTTCAGGATGGGATGCAGTCGCCAGTGAAGCTTATTCTTATACCTTACCAAGCACAGTAGAAAGATTGAATTTAGGAGAAAATGGGGTTATCGGCTATGGAAATTCCTTGAATAACCTTATTTTTGATTATGGCAATGTCGGAGTCAGCTATCTGTATGGCGGGTATGGTAATGATACGCTTTGGGGTTATACAGGAGATGATTTTCTCGCCGGGGAGTGGGGTAATGATACCATTTACGGGGGGAATAATACTGATACCATCGCGGGTGGTGCCGATTCTGACACACTTTGGGGGGAAGGGGGTGCTGATTATTTTACCTACTATAACCAAAGTGAGAGTATAAATAATTCCTATGGCTGGGATATCATCAAAGATTTCAATCGTTGGGAAGGTGATAAAATCGATCTATCCTGGTTAGATGCAAACTTGTATGAATCAGGTAATCAAGCATTCACAGTAGATCATTTTAATTATTATGGTTGGGGTAACAACGGCTATCTTGAAATATACACCATCGGTGGATCAAATATGTTAATCGAGCTAGCAGGAGCACCACAATTGGACATTGCTACCGATATTATTATGTAGTCCAAAAATTCTCGTTTCGATTGCAATAAATCTAGGATTAGATTGCCCTGGATTTTGTATAGGTTCTAGACTAACAGATTGTATCTGCTAGTCTAAAGCCTTATAAAAAAAAATCTTTTAAATTATTTCATCAATAGGAACCATTGTTTTTAGGTAGCAAAACCCACATTTTTCCTGGTTGTTTCATTTTTCCAGCTTGCGTCGCTGCTTCTTCGCCAAATCCCCAGAAGAAATCGGCGCGAACACCGCCCGTAATAGCACTACCGACGTCTTGCGCCACCATCAATCGATTTAGCGGCTTGCTAGTATTAGGCCAGGTTGTAGCAAGAAATACGGGTGCGCCTTGTGGAACGGAAAGTGGGTCAATGGCAATGCTGCGTCCCGCAGTCAGTGGTACGCCTAACGCACCAATCGGACCGGAAATATCTGCGGGTAATTCGCGGAAAAATACGTACCGCGCATTCTGCTTTAGCAGCTCGGGCAGTTTGCTGGGATTTTTTCTACCCCATTGTTTAATTCCCTGCATTGATGCATTTTCTAGCTTTAGTTCACCGCGTTGTACTAATATTTTTCCAATGGAATTATAGGGATGGCCGTTTTGATCTGCATATCCAATTTTTACAATATCGCCATTCTCAAGAAGTATGCGACCAGACCCTTGCACGTGTAGAAAAAATAATTCCACTTCATCTTCTACCCATAGAAACTCATGTGCACTGAGCAGCTTGGGATTTTGCATGATTTCTGCGCGCGTGTAATAAGGCACGATTTTGTTGCCTTCCAAACGACCTCTTAAACGTAGATCTTTGATTTCTGGATAGGTTGTGCCCAAATTAATCGTTAGCAATTGCGGCGGCGCAGCGTGAATCGCAAACCGATAGCGTTCGGAGGGTTTACGACTACCTTTCAGTAGCGGTTCGTAATAACCGGTCACAAGTCCCTCTTCGGTGTTATCCTTATTAATTATTTGGTAAGGCGTAAAGTTGTTTGAAAAGAAAACTGCGAGTGTTGCATTGTTCGGATTGTTGAGTGTTGTAGCTGCTTTACAAGATTTTTGCCACAATGTTTGCTTATTCAGAACGCTACAACTTTTTAGAAATGCTTGCCACGCTGGCGATAAATCGTCTTTTTCCCAATCAGTTAATGCTGACCAAGTTGATGATTTATGAATCGATTTGGTAAATCCCTTGTCAGTCGCATTAGTAGGTGAAGGGGGCTGTATTGCAGTTGTCGCTTGAGAATCTGAAGAAGCTTCAGGTTTCTGAGCAGGCTTATCTGTAGGAGCAACAGTGCTTGTCGAGCATGCTGACAATGCCAGCATAGCCATGAATGAAATGAAATAAAGCAATTTTTTCATTAAAATTTTATTTCGTGAATTAATCTATTTTCAATGTGAGAAGAAATTTAAATTATGTGGTGGTTACTTGTAGTCGAAGCAGCAGTCGCTTTAGCGTTATTCGTTTTTATCATTTGGTGGACAATGTTTTCAGGCAAGAAGAAAAAAGATGGTGAAAATGACAACTCATAATGGCTGAATTTTATACCCAATTTTGCTGCGATACATAGTCCGTGATTTTGTTGTAGATCATACGGGATTATCCATATCGATAAACTGATGTTGCAGTGAAAATTTCTGCGCAATATGATCACCGAGTGCTTGAACACCATAACGTTCTGTCGCGTGATGTCCTGCCGATATGAACGCAATACCGGTTTCGCGAGCCAAATGAACATTGTGCTCTGAGATTTCTCCGGTAATATAGGCGTCGACATTTTGTGGAATCACTGCGTCAAAGTAGTTTTGCGCTCCACCGGTACACCAGGCAATTCGGTGAATGATTTTATTTTCATCACCAATGACTTGCGGTTTACGCAACAAAGTACGTGATATTCTTTCCTCTAGCTCTTTCAGTGTCGTTTTCTTCGGTAATTCGCCATGCATCATGATATCTTGTCCGCCAAAGCGCCCGGTTTCAATAAATCCTAACTTCTTTCCCAACAGTGTATTGTTGCCAAATTGCGGATGCGAATCGAGCGGGAGATGATAGGCAAATAAATTCACTTGGTTTGCCATTAATAAACCGATTCTGCGCGACTTTATGCCAACAATTCGACTGTCTTCATTGCGCCAAAAATAACCATGATGGACGAGAATGGCATCGGCTTTAGCCGCAATAGCTGCTTGCAATAGATCGAGCGAAGCGGTTACGCCACTGACGATTTTTTCAATCTGATGGCGCCCTTCCACTTGAAGCCCATTTGGGCAATAATCCTGAAAGCGATGGATGTCCAATAATTCATTCAGGTATTTTTCCAGTACATCGCGATGCATATGGATTCCTTTGTATGCGATACAGAAAATTAATACTAAAGATTCTAGCAGTCTAATTCGATTGGGGATAAGGGGTTTATGTATAAACACTGGTTAATTTTTGCACAAAGCGTCACGGTGTTGCTGGCTATTTTTTTTATCGTTTCGTCTTTACGTCCTGATTTGCTTTCTTGGCGACCTCGCGGAGAGCTTGTGACCATCAAAGAAGCCAGCCCATCTTCGGCCAATGTGAATCGATCCGATAGCTACGCCAAAGCTGCAGAGATAGCCATGCCTGCGGTGGTTAATATTTTTACCAGCAAAGAAATTAAAGAGCCTTCTCATCCCTTACTGGATGACCCGACATTACGCAAGTTTTTCGGCGACCCGTCTGAATCGAAAGCACGCCGACGTGCCAATTTGGGTTCCGGCGTCATCGTCAGTGCCAAAGGATACATTTTAACCAATCATCATGTGATTGAAGCGGCTGATGAAGTTGAAATTGCCATGATAGATGGAAGAAAAGCAAAAGCAACTATCATTGGCACAGACCCTGAAACAGATCTGGCGGTGTTAAAAATAGATTTAAAGGACTTGCCAGCGATCACTTTTGGTCAATCTGAGCAAGCTAGAGTGGGTGATGTGGTATTAGCTCTAGGGAATCCGTTTGGTGTGGGTCAAAGTGTTACGATGGGCATTGTCAGCGCGCTCAGTCGCAGTCAAGTGGGCATCAATACATTTGAAAACTTTATTCAAACCGATGCCGCGATCAACCCCGGCAATTCAGGCGGAGCATTGACGGATACTTTAGGTAATTTGATTGGAATCAACACAGGGATTTATTCAAAAACCGGAGGCTCGCTGGGAATCGGGTTTGCGATACCGGTGCATGTGGCCAAACAAGTGATGGAACAAATCATTGAATCGGGTACTGTCATTCGAGGTTGGTTAGGTGTTAGCATGCAAGACATGGCGCCTGAACTTTACGAATCGCTGGATGCTGAGCAGAAGACCGGATCACTGGTGGCGAGCGTGTTAAAAGATGGGCCCGCCGATAAAGCCGGCATTAAACCGGGCGACATACTGGTGGCGGTGGAAAATAAGCCTGTTAAAAATGCTGCGGAAATTCTTTATCTAGTGGCTGCATTGGCACCTGGTGAAACCGTTAATGTCACGGTGATTCGTAATGATGAAAGGAAAGATATTTCTATAAAAGTAGGCGTGCGGCCTCGACAACAATAATCAAAAAATAATGAAAAAAAACGATCTGACTGAACAGTCTTCTCAATCGCATTGGCTACAAAAAATCTTTATTTGGTTTGATAGCAATATTTTTTCACTCGGCAGAGAAATGCGCTTGTCTTACTTGCCTCCTCTGATGGTGTATGTGGCAGCAGGCGTTTCAGGATTGACCGGTATCGTAGGAACTTTCTATGTCAAAGAGAAACTCGGATTATCGCCTGAGTTTCTCGCGATGTTAGGGTTTTGGATGATGTTGCCTTGGGCGTTAAAAATGCCTTTGGGTCATTTAGTGGATCTTATTTGGCGTTGGAAAAGCATCTTAGTGTATCTGGGCGCAAGCTTAATCATGTTGAGTTTGTTGATCATGGTAGGTTTGCTGGGATACACCGAAGCCATGGCAGCTAAAGCATCGGTTGAGACATGGTACGTTTTATCCGCATTACTGGCACCTATCGGCTATGTTTTACAAGATGTTGTTGCCGATGCGATGACGGTTGAAGCGGTGCCGCGTGTTGATGAAAATGGCGAAAAATTGTCGTTGGAAAAGCGGAAGTTGATGCACGTAACCATGCAAACGCTTGGCCGGGTAGCGATAATCGGCGGTGGCCTTCTGGTGTCTATCGTAAACGTTTATCTATTGCGCGATGCGGAGGCCATGTCTGGTTCCGAAAAAGATGCGGTGTATCTATTGGTGTATCAATTGGCTTTAGTTATTCCAATGATTTCGATCTTGGGTGTGATATTAGCGTCTTGGCTTAATTATCGAGAATACAAACGCTTGCACTCGCTTGGGCATGATCATCACGAAATTAACGCCATGTTAAACGCTCATTCGGAAACGCCGTCCGTGAATTGGTGGATTCTCGGTGGTGGATTAGCTTTTACGATCATGTCGATAGCCGTTGGCCTGACTCGAATTCCGGCCGGAGAAGAAATCGTATTTGTTGTTTCGATGACGATCGTCATCTTCCTGATGTGGCGTTTAACGCAGGAACTTGAACCGGAAGCGCGCAATGTTTTAGTGGGAACCGCCATGATGATATTTGTGTTTCGCGCCATACCGGGTCCAGGCGCGGGGTCTACCTGGTGGATGATCGATGAATTGAATTTCGACCAGCAGTTTCTTGCCGTGTTATCACTGGTAGGTGCGATTTTGACATTGTTCGGCATGTTCATTTTTCGCCGTTTCATGGCGGAACGCTCTATTGCTTACATCATCGCTTTTCTGACGATCGTCGGTACCTTTTTATCGTTGCCGATTCTGGGAATGTACTTTGGCTTGCACGAATGGACGGCTTCTGTAACAGGAGGGGTCGTAGACGCTCGCTTTATCGCGTTGATTGATACTGCGCTAGAATCACCTTTGGGACAAATTGCTATGATCCCAATGCTGGCTTGGATTGCCAATTCTGCACCGGAAAAGCTAAAAGCAACGTTTTTTGCTGTGATGGCATCGTTTACCAATTTGGCGCTTTCAGCCTCACAGCTGGGCACTAAATATTTGAATCAAATTTTTAACGTCAAACGAGAGGTGAAAGACAATCTCACCGATCAAATTACTGTACCGGCCGATTACAGCGAATTAGGCCAATTGCTGATTACTACAACGATTATTGGGTTCGTCCTTCCACTCATAACAATTTTGATCATTAAACATTCGCGCTTTCAGAATGCTTAACGACTGGCTCTTGATAGTCAACTGCCTATTTAAAATCGATAACCGCAACGCTTTTTGATGATATCCATGCCTTCATTGTGATCCGCGAAAATAGCATTAGAAGAGACCTTTGCACGGTTTCGATCTTGGTCGTCCAGTCGATCGATATAATGGTGCTTTAACTCAATAGTGTCGGAGTAGCAAGTATGAGTTTTTCAGAATTTGATGTAACCCGCCGTACCCGGAAAGGGAATTTTCTGAAGCAGATAGATCAGTTAATAGACTGGAACTCGATAGAGAAAGTAATCGCGGTGCATTATGCACCGGTTTGCGATGCGGCGGGTCGGCCAGTTTATTCGGTGTTGCTGTTGTTTAAGATGCTATTGGTTGGGATTTGGCACGGTGGTCTAAGTGATGAATCGGTGGAAGACATGGAGAACTCGAATCTGCACGTAATGCGGTTTCTGGGCTTGTCGCTGGAAGATGATGTGCCGGACCATTCTGTGCTATCGCGATTTAGAACACGACTGACGGCAGCAAAAATTTGGGATGGGTTATTGGCGGAAATCAACCGGCAGATCCAGGCTTACAACATCACTGTTAAACAGGGTTGTCACGTTGACGCGAGCATTACACAGAGTCCACGCAAACCCAAAACCAGACCAGCTTACGAAGTGGTTGGTGACCGGGAAGAGCGCGGTGATGAAGCGAATGCGCAATCAGCCATGCGAGTCATTGAAGTAACGCAACCCGGTGTCGATGCTGAAGCACGCTGGGTTAAAAAAGGTGGAAACTCAGTATTTGGTTATAAGCAGCATACCGTAGTCGATAACAATGGTTTGGTATTAGCCGTTGAAACCACTGCGGCGAATTGCCATGACAGCAAGTCGCTGCTGGATTTGCTCGATAAAGCCAATTACTCAACCTGGAACTCGCATTCATGCTGACAAAGCCTATGGTAGCCAAAAACACCGCGATGCATTGAAATCGCGCGGCATTAAAAATGGCATTCAAGATAAAGCAACAAAAAATAAACCGCTGTTACCAAGACAATTACAACACAATCGCATGATTACCAAAGTTCGCTATGTGGTAGAGCGAACCTTCGGCAGCCTAGCACGCTGGTTCAATGCCAAAATACTGCGTTACTGCGGTCTAGCCAAAGCCCATACCTGGCACATATTACTCGCTATGGCATACAACTTGAAAAGACTTCCTAAACTCTTCGCTGAGCGGAAAATGATTACGCAAACATAGGATTACTGCGTCCTTATAGCCGGAAATAGCCGGGTTAGGACGATTATTCCCAGTTCACTACAGAAAAACCTTGAAAACTTACAAATAAACCCAGAATTGCATTGAAACAAGAACTACCTGCGATTTTGCAAAGGTCTCTCTATATTTTCATTATTAATGGATTGATTAACCCTATGTTTATCCATTTAATTTTAACTATCAGGATTTAATTTTGAGTTAAGCTTCAAATTATTTCGTCTTATCCGAAGCACTTCATGTTGGTTGTTTATGTTTGGTGGATAAGTTTTCTATGGAAATTACCTTTAATACATTATTTAAGAGAGGGGGTGGCATGAAAACCAGAGTGGAATTTAAGAATCTGATTCTTACTGCTTTTATTTTTATCGCAACAACTTCCTCGGCCTTTGCCCAACCACCGAATCATTTTAGATTACAGGGAGATAATTTGAATGTTACCTACTCGACTACAAGTTTTACCGGTAGGCCGTATTTAAGTTATGACAATGGCGTCAAGATTAGAAATTTCAGCGGCGATGAGATTAGAACGGTAGGGACCGAAATTGGAACTTTTGTGAGTGTCACACTGTGGAAAACCAAATCGGGATTTACGACTTTTACGCTCCTGATTCCTAAGAGTGATCTCGGTTCTGAAAACCAGATATATCTTCAGACACAGGGGACTATGACCCAGCATAAGTTTTCAATTGATCCGAATCAGAATGTGGGTCAATTGAATGTTTATAAATATATTCTTATGAAAGGCTCAGCGAACCTAATGTATTACTGACACTAGATGAGACCTTTGCACGGTTTCGATCTTGGTTGTCCAGTCGACCGCTATGATAGTGCTATTAAATCAATAGTGCCGGAGTAATAAGTATGAGTTTTTCAAAATTTATGTAACCCGCTGCACCCGGAAAGGGAATCTTCTGAAGAAAATTGATCAATTGATTGACTGGAACTCGATCGAGAAAACAATCGCAATGCATTATGCGCCGGTTTGCGATGCTGCGCTCGGGGTTGCTGTTGTTTAAGATGCTATTGGTCGGGATTTGGAACGGCGGTCTAAGCGATGAATCGGTTGGAAGACATGGCGGACTCGAATCTCCACGTGATGCGGTTTCTGGGTTTGTCGCTTGAAGATGATGTGAGGAACTTATTCTGTGTTATCGCGATTTAGAACGCGAATAACGGCAGCAAAAACATGGGATGAGTTATTGGCGGAAATCAACCGGCAGATCCAGGTACAACATCATCGTTTAGCAGGATTGTCACGTTGACACGAGCATTATGTCTCGCGTCAATTATCATGGCTGATTACATATGATTACCAAAGTCTGTTATGTGGTAGAGCGAACCTTCGGCAGCCAAGTACGCTGGTTCAATGCCAAAATACTGCGTTACTGCGGTCTAGACAAAACCCATACCTGGTACATATTACTGGCTATGGCGTACAACTTGAAAAGACTTCCTAAACTCTTCGCTGAGCGTCAAATGATTGCGCAAATATAGGATTATTGCGCCCTCACAACCGAAAATAGCCGGTTTAGGGTGATTATCTACTGTTCGCTACAGAAAAATAGCTGAAAAATTACCTTGAAAAATTTACAAATAAACCCGGAATTGCATTTAAACAAGAACTACGTGTGATTTTGCAAAGGTTTCTGATAACGAAACTATTGAACTGAACCAAAGTACCTTTTTATAGATTATCTTGATTAAATGCCCATAGCGTTAATTGAGTCCAACATATTCCACTTTTACTTTTGCTACACCTTGAACTCCAATTTTTTTCGCTGCGCCACGCGATAAATCGATAATACGATTCCTCTTGAAAGGACCACGGTCATTGACAATCACCACGATCTGCCGGCCATTTTGTAAATTCGTGACCCTGACGCGCGAAGGAAGCGGTAACGTTTTATGCGCTGCGGTCATTTTATTGGGATTAAAGTAGGTGCCCATCGCAGTAGTATTACCTGATTCGGCGCCATACCAGGAGGCATAACCCGTTTCGCTATATCCAACGGCAGTTTTCAATGGGTAATAGGTTACGCCGAAAACTGTATAAGCTTTATTGTATGCGGCATTCAAATTGGGGAGTGAAATATTAGATCCGCCTTTATCGATCGAATTGACAGCACATCCGCTGATTAAAATGAAAATCAATACAGCAGCTTTTCTGGAATAATAGAAAAATGAAAGTGGCATAACAATATTTGAACCGATTGAATATGCATCATTATAGTTTGCTGCAGCAATATTGAGGAGATATTAGTTTTTATGAAGGATGAAGCAATCAAAATTGACGGCGCAATAGCGAGTGAATCTTTGCATGGCATGCGGCGAGAACCGACTTACGCAGGTGTATTGTCGTTTTTAAGGCGTAATTATTCCAAAGATTTGACCGGAGTCGATCTTGTTGTCAGCGGTGTTCCGTTTGATTTAGGCGTGACGTATCGACCGGGTGCGCGTTCCGGACCGCAAGCAATTCGACTGGCATCGGCAGAAGTAGCGTCTCTGAAACCCTATCCTTGGGGTTTTGATCCTTTTGAAAAACTCTCGGTGATTGATTTTGGCGATTGTTATCTTGATACTCATCATCCGATGACGACGCACCAGGCGATCGTCGATCATGCTCGGCACATTTTAAGCTCGGGCGCACGCATGTTGACTTTGGGTGGCGATCATTACATTAGTTATCCACTACTTAAAGCGCATGCGGAAAAATTCGGCAAACCGCTTTCATTGATACATTTTGATGCGCACAGCGACACATGGGCCGATGAAAGCACGGACTCTCTGAGCCACGGCACCATGTTCTACAAAGCGATTAAAGAGGGACTTGTCGATCCAAAACGCTCGGTGCAGATTGGTATTCGCACTTGGAATGACGATTTTATGGGGGTTCCTATTTTAGATGCGGCTTGGGTTCATCATCATGGTCCGCATGCTGTGATTACCGAAATTAAACGTATTATCGGACAACATCCGGCTTATCTAACATTTGATATCGATTGTCTGGATCCGGCTTTTGCACCGGGTACTGGTACGCCGGTTTGTGGCGGTTTATCGACCGCGCAAGCGCTGGCAATTATTCGTGGATTGACTGACATTAATGTGATCGGCATGGATGTGGTCGAAGTAGCGCCCGCTTACGATCAAAGCCAAATTACCGCATTAGCAGCAGCGCACATTGCGTGCGATTTCATTTGCTTGATTGCGAAACTGAAAGAATCCGGAATGCTAGAAAAATAAAATCGACCTAAATCGAGGTTGGTTTGGTAATAAATTTTGCAAGGTGCTTGATTAGGGTATCTTCTTTGTAAGGTTTACCTAAAAACACATTCACATTCAGTTCCTGAGCCAATTTTTGATGTTTCTCAGCAGTTCTGGATGAGATGATAATAACCGGAATTTTGGCTGTCCTGGCTTTATTGCGAATATTTCTAATCAATTCGAAGCCATTCATTTTGGGCATTTCCAAATCGATCAGCATGACATCCGGTATAGTCTCTTTTAAGATATCCATTGCTTCCACGCCATTTTTTGCGATCAATACATCGCAACCTTCGCGTTCTAAAAGACGGCAAGTGACCTTGCGTACTGTCAGCGAATCATCAACGACCATGATGGTGGGTAGAGCTTTCGCTTTTTTGCGCTGATTTGTGCTCAATGATATTTTTGTTGGCGTACTCAGCAGTTTTTGAACATCGCTACGCTGCAATAGCTTAACCGGATTCATAATCAGAATCACTTCGCCATCACCTGTAATGGTTGCACCTTCAATACCCGGTGCTTGCGTTAATTGTGCTCCTAGATTTTTAATGACTACTTCCGTGTCGTTAATAAGCTCATCAACATGAACGGCCAAATATTGCGTGCCGCTATGCAAAAACAACACTTGGCTTTTTTTGCTCATCTCAGGAACGTGATTTGGTTCGCCGAGCAAATGCGCTAAATGCGAAAACAAATACTGTTTGTCGTTGAGAACAATATGATGTTTTTGGTACGCTGGTTTCAATTTTTCTGCTTCAATTTCACAATGACTGGCTACGATAAATGCTGGAATTGCATAACGTTGTTTTTCAACACGAACCATTAATACCTGCGCTACAGAAAGCGTTAGCGGTAGATTCAGCGTAAATGACGTACCTTTGCCAGAACCTGTATTGACGCTAATGCGCCCTCCCAACACAGTAATTTCATTTTTAACGATATCCAAACCAATACCACGTCCTGCAATATCGGTAACAGACTCAGTCGTTGATAGCCCTGGCGAGAAAATCAAAGACGTCACCGCATCAACGTCGAGGGTTTCATCTTGCTTGATCAGGCCTAACCGTTGCGCTTCTTCACGAATACGTGGGAGATTCAAACCTTGACCATCATCGGATAACGATAAAATCACCTCATTCGATTCTTGGCGTACATGAATGGCTATCTCACCCATCTCGGATTTTTCAGCTTTGATTCGTTGCGCTGGATCTTCTATACCGTGAGCGATAGCGTTGCGAAGCAAATGCTCTAATGGTGCATTGATTTTTTCCAGTACGTTGCGATCAATTTCAACTTCAGCACCGTGAATTTGCAAACGCACTTTCTTGCCCATTTCTTCCGCAACTTGACGGGTGATGCGGTAGTACCTTTCAGCGTAATGACTAAAAGGTATCGTGCGAATTTGCATCAGTGATTGCTGTAGCTGCCGTTGCATAATAGCCTGCTGTGCGGTGGCTTCTTCTGCAATGTGATGGGTCGTACGCAGGCTTTTCTGTGCGGTCACGATATCGTCGACGCTCTCGGCCATTAATCGCGTAAGTTCCTGAAACCGTGTAAATCGATCCAATTCGAGTGGATCAAAGGCAGGATCGTGATCTCGTGACTGTAAGGTATGCGCCTGAATACGAGTTTCCGCTTGAATCTCTATTTCGCGTAGCTGATCATGTAAACGACTTGCACTTTCCGATAGATCTTGCAGGGAAAATTTAAAAGCATTTAATTGCATTTCAATTTTTGAGCGCAGTGCGTTCATTTCCCCGGATTCATTAATTAAGCGGTCAATCAAATCTGAGTTGATTCGAACAATTGTTTTAGATTGCAGTGAAAGCGCTTTATCAAGATCCTGCTCAGTTTGTTGTATCACCGGGTCGCCATCACTGACTGGGCTATGTTTGGCTGTAGTAGCCGTATTCTCCTGATGTCGCTGAGCTTGAAGGATGTGTAGCTGTTCGATTTCACCACTGATGCTATCAAATTCATTCTCAAGCTGATCCAGTGCAACTTCTGAAATATTATGTTGTTGAAAAGCGGTAACGACATGACTTTCAAGCGCATGTGCTTGAGCACCTATACGCATAGCACCCACCATCTGCGAACTGCCTTTAAGCGTATGTAGTAAGCGCATCAACGCATGATGGATATCATTGTCTTGCGGCAAAATGCGCCATGCACGCAATTTGCTACCAATTTGTGGAATGATATCTTGCGCTTCTTCAAGGAATACCGGCAATAACCGGTAATTAAGGCGGTCTTCGTTAGCATGTTGCTGGTCAGTTTTTTCAACCGAGCTTGGCGGTTGTATTGGTGAGACAGTGGCAACTTCATTGATGGCTACTTTTTCAATATCCGCTTGTATCGAATCAACTTTCGAAATCGAAGTAGCAGCCGCCGTTTTAAGTTCGTCGTCGGCATCGGTTGTTACATTGTCTTCCGCCGTAGTTTTGGTTATTTTCGGGGTGATTTGGCGGCTATCTTTGCTTTGCAGTAATTCCGATGCAAGCTGCAATAAATCCTCGGATTCCACATCTGTGGCGCCATACGTGCTTAAATTTTTACACCATACATTGTAAGTATCCACCGTTCTGGAAATTAAATCGATCAAAGAATCGGACGCAGTTCTTTTTTCGATAATCCAAAGATTTAAAACTTGTTCAAGATGCCAGGCGACCTCGCTCATTTCATCCAGCATGACCATTCGGCCACTACCTTTCAGCGTATGGAATGCGCGCCGCATAGCTACTAAGGCAACGCCGTCACTGCGATTTTTCTGGCAATTCTTAAAATCTCTAGTGATACTGGCTAGAACCTCGTCAGCCTCTTCCAGAAAAACATCTAATAATTCTCGGTCAGGTTCTGGTTTTGTTAATTTATCTAATGGCTCAACCGATTCAGCAGTAGGTTGTGGAAGGTTGTCTGCTTCAACCGCAGCTTCCAGCGCCAGCAATGAAGCATTTTCAGGTAATGAAGCGATTTCAAATAAAGCAATGGCTTCCTCAATGATTTGATAGCTGTCTGGCCGGCCATTCTTGAGCGATGCGATAAAAAAACCGAGACTGCTTAATCCATCGACCAACAAAATTTGTTCAGCTTCAATGATTTGATGTTCTTGGTCGAGTAACTTTGCTACCAGATTCTGACAAAGATCGAGTAATTTATTCGCGCGTTCTAGCTCTAATACAACAAATGCGCCGGAAATTTGCTTAAATAATGTAGCGAGTTTAGACAGTTCGGGGCGTTTCTCCGGTTCAAAAAAGAAAGCGTCTAACGTGTTTTCGATCAAAGCTAAATTAGCCTGAATCTCTTGCGCGATTTGCGTGAGCAGTTCTTTTTCTTGTTTCCGGTTATCAATGATATTGAAGGGAAGATGATGCAGCTCTCCTGATATATCGCCGCTCGATAATGTTACTTGTTGTAATCGAGCAATGACCGCTTCAACTTGCTGCGGCAGATCAGTGGAAGGTTGATTGAAATCGTCAACAATACTTTCCGCGAGTAATAAAGCAGTGGCCATTTCCATTGCCAATTCTTCGTTGATATCTTCCTGCCGATCGTGCAAAAAGCTAACGGCTTGGCTGATGCCATTGACTAATTTTTCGAGCGGTGCACATTGAACTTGCTGCGACAATTGTTGCAATTGCTTAATGTTTTCGCGCAGTGAAATCAAACTTTCTTGATGCCCTGCACAGTACTCGCGCCAGATATCATTAGCCTCCATCAAAGTGCCACGCAACTTGCCGAGTATTGGGGATAACGCTTCTGATTGTTCCAGTGTCAAAGGGCTGGTATTCATATCTTGCCCAGGCCATATATAACACCGTCTAATGTCAGCGATACGTTGATTCGATCCGGTGCTATGTGCAACGTAATATAACAATTCACGTAATAGCGGTTGTGTATCGATCAGCGTTTCAGCAACCAAGTGGCGTATCGTTTGTTCTATTTTTCCGCATAATCGTCGAATTGCAACATCGATTTCTGTGGACTGTAAATTCGACAGCCCCTCCAAAAATCCAGCAGTCACCCACCAAAAAGCCCGTTGCTCTAGTGTGCCCGGCAGTTTTTCAAGTTGGTAAACGGCCTCAGTCATCTGCTGCAAGCCTTCATGGTGTGCCGGATCGCGCAACCACTTGAGTAATCCTGCTTGATACTCGCCCCCAACTTGCTTGATTCGATGTTTGTTCGCATCGGCGTCAGGTTGTATTACCGCATCCACTAAAGGTGGCTCAACAGTAAGGCGGGGGAAAAATAAATCGCTTTCTGGAGCATAATCACTTCCGTACGCTTGCACTAACGAACGGTATGCAGGATACAAATTAAGCGGATTTTCAGTTTTCCCTTCAATTAATTCGTTCAAATAATGACGCATCGTTTTTGAAGCGAGCTGCAATGCTTGTGGAATGTCAGAATTGGGTGGAATTTTCTTGTCTATCAGAGTATCGATTAGCTGAATCATTTGCTTGCTGACGACTGTAATGCCACTCAACCCTAGCATTTCGAGCAGGCCATTGAGTTGCTGCACGTAATTCCGGCTATCGCGGATTAAATTCATCTTATCTGGATACTGCTTATAGCTTTCCAGATTTTGATCAATCAACGAAAAAACCTGATAGATTCCTTCCTTAATCCCGTAGATTGACGAAATATTGACTTTGGCTTGAGCACTCATATGGGAATATTATCAGTCAATGCTCTGATTGAAAACACAATTAAACTTTAAAGTTGGATACAGACGCTTTCAATTCAGAAGAAAAACCCGCAATTTGCTTAATCGAGGTGGTGGTTTTACGGGTTCCTTCAGTATTCTTGCGCGTGATGTGAAGAATATCCTCCATATTAGCGACTACTTGATGTGCTGCTCGAGTTTGCATATTGGTCACATCAAATATGTGTGTTACCCGATGCGCCAACTGTTTTGAAACCTGTTCAATTTCTTCCAGCGCGCGGCCAGCGGCATCGGATCGCTGTGCACCTTGCGCAACCCCGAGCGTGCTTCGCTCCATTGCTGCGATAGCATCTTGAGTATCCCCTTGAATAGTCATGATTAATTCACTAATTTGCTTGCTGGCTTCGGTAGAGCGCTCTGCTAAGCGTTGTACTTCCTGAGCAATGACGCTAAAACCACGACCAGCTTCTCCCGCAGCGCTTGCTTGTAAAGCCGCGTTCAGTGCAAGCACGTTGGTTTGATCGGTAATATCACTGATTAACGCAATAATCTCGCCAATTTCCTGCGAGCTTTCTCCCAGGCGTTTAATTCGTTTGGAAGTGTCTTGGATATACAGACGAATTTCATTCATGCCGGCAATCGAATCACGCACTGCGATTCCGCCTCGTTCCGCAGTCGTTAATGATTGTTCGGCTACTTTAGCGGATTCAGTTGCTAGATTCGAAACTTCACTGATTGATTCGGCCATGCCTAGAACTGCTAAGGTGGTTTCCTCAATCTTTGTCGATTGGTGTTGCGCAGCCGACAACAGTTCGGTCGAAACATATTGTGCTTGATTCGACGCTTTAACAACCAGCGCACCTGCTTGATTGACTTGCTCTACCAAGGTATGCAGTTCTTCGATCGTGCAATTGATCGCATCCGCGATGGCGCCAGTGGTTTCATTCGTGATATCGGTGCGAACTGTCAAATCACCTTCGGCAATTCTTTTCATGTCGCTTAATAAGTTACGAATCGCTTTTTGTGTATTCTCAACCTCATCGTCGTTTTGGAAGAGTGTATTTCGTGAATTTTGGCGCATCCGATAAGCAAAAACAATCGAGCTAACGATCAAACCGGCAACTGATGCGTAAAACAATGTCGTTAACAGAGAAAATAATGCTGAATGATGTTCTTGGATTTTATTTTTTAATTCATCGATCGAGATCAGTGCTGTTTCACTTTTATTGCTGATTTGTTGTGCTGTTACTTGCGCTGTTGTTGCAACGGTAATTTCTTTCTGAATCAAGCTGATATGCTGATCGAATTTTTTTAACAGCGAATAGATATGGGACAATAAGTCCTGAGTAGTTTCGTCTTTATCTGAAATAGCACCTAGGCCTTGCGACCCTTGGCTTACCATTTGGGTAACGGCTGCAACCTGCGCCTGATCTTGATTGAGTTGCGCAGTAATTTCAGCAGGTAATAAATCGTTCATAAAAACGACCTGTAGATTTCGTGTGGTATTGCGTGCATGCGTACGGATGGTTTCCATGATACGTATTTCTTGGGATAGATTACCTATTTCATGCATGCGTTGAACAGTTTCGTCAATCCGACGCGTTAACTGGCTATAAATGGTTTCGATCACTTTAGCGCTATTACCCAGCTTCAGTAATGTGTCCTGATGGACAAGTAGCCAATTGATTTTTTCCTCAATTTGCCGCCAATCGCGTTGATACGTTTCCAATGTTGCCATAGCACTCTGATCGGTCACGCTAGCGACAGTTTTGCCATGATATAAGCCACCTTCGCCCAGAGCGTTCAGTATCTCATTAATTTCAGATCGAAAACCTTGTAACTCAGAAAAGGTTGCTGTTGATGTATATCCTTGCGTGATTCTTTGCACATTCTTCGCTAATTGTAATTGCTGAGAAGGGAGCTCGGAAACCATCATTGCTTGCAGCGAAATGCGTTGATTATGGTAGGAACTGATGATTGAAATGAGCACAATCGCCAGCATGAATACAGCAACCGCACTTCCCATGATCCATTGATTATGGAGCCATGATACGTGTTTCTCGTCATTCACCTTGTTTGATAACACGATGGCTGGTAAATCTTTTTTTAGTGCAGAAATACCTGAAGACAGTTTGATTTTTGGAAAGTGAGCTTGCATCTGATTCTCCCTAATCATGATGATCACAATGCAATCTAATGAATGATAAGCATCATTAGTGCGTTAGTGAGTCATAGCATAGTCACTTATAGGGTGTTCAAAAACGCAATTAGACCCGGGAAAAGGCATCTTTTTTAGGGATTACTTTTTGCTGCTATTTCAACTGGTAACGCATTAATTTAGGCGAGGAATAATTGGTACGCAGGATTTTTTGTTTCATCCCAATACTGATAACCCAATTCATTCAGAAAAGCTTTGAAATGCGATTTTTCTTCCGGGGGCACCTGAATCCCGACCAACACTCGTCCGTAATCGGCGCCATGATTGCGATAATGAAATAGACTAATATTCCAATTGTGGCTCATATTATTGAGAAAATTCATCAAAGCACCAGGACGATCTGGAAATTCAAAACGATAAATGATTTCGTTTTTGACCGCATGAGCATGACCTCCCACTAAATGACGGATATGCAATTTAGCCATTTCGTTGTCGCTCATGTCTTCAGTCGCTAGACCGCTACGCCTTAATTTCTCTACCAAAGCCTGTTTTTCTTCTTGATTGCGAATCGACACACCGACGAATACATGCGCCAATTTTGGATCGGAATAACGATAGTTGAATTCGGTAATGCTTTTTGCTCCTAACAAATTACAAAATTTCTTAAAGCTGCCAGGTTTTTCGGGAATCGTTACGGACATCACCGCTTCACGTTGCTCCCCAATTTCGGCACGTTCAGAAATGTGGCGTAATCGATCGAAATTCATATTGGCACCGGATGCAATTGCAACCAACGTTTGATGCTGAATTTTTTCACGCGTTACATACAATTTGGCACCAGCAACCGAGAGGGCCCCAGAAGGTTCAAGAATGGTACGCGTATCTTCGAACACATCTTTGATGGCCGCACAAATTGCATCGGTATCAACCAAAATGATTTCATCGACGAATTCTCGGCATAAACGAAAAGTTTCCTTACCCACATAACGAACCGCAACACCATCGGCAAATAGACCGACCTGTGCTAATTTGATCCTACGGCCGCTTTGCAAGGAACGATACATAGCGTTTGCATCGACAGGCTCCACCCCGATGATCTTGATTTTGGGATACAAGCGTTTTACATAGGCAGCAATTCCTGCAATTAACCCACCACCGCCAATCGGTACGAAAATAGCGTGAATAGGGCCGGTGTGCTGCCGCAAAATTTCCATGCCAATGGTCCCTTGTCCCGCAATCACGTCAGGGTCATCATACGGATGCACAAACGTAGCATGTTGCTCTTGGGCAAGCGTTATTGCGTAATCATAGGCATCGTTATAAGAATCTCCATGCAAGGTCACTGTCGCACCCAACGCCATTACGGCTTGTACTTTGATTTGCGGGGTTGTGACAGGCATCACAATGGTAGCGGAGCAATTCAATTTTTTGGCCGCTAACGCAACGCCTTGCGCATGATTACCTGCTGAAGCAGCAATCACGCCGTGATTACGCGCGTCGGCGGATAATTTAATCATTTTGTTATAAGCGCCGCGCAATTTAAAGGAAAAAACCTGTTGAAGATCTTCACGTTTCAACAACACTTGATTATGAATTCGTTCCGATAAATTGATGATGGGTTCCAACGGACTTTCAATCGCTACGTCATAAACCTGGGCGGTCAGAATTCTTTCAAGGTAATTGTTTTTCATGGAAAATTAAAAGATTTAAATAATACGTATAAATTTAATGAAAAATTCTAGCATGAGATTGAAGTGTGCAAATTTTCTGTTTCTTTTAAAACAAAATTCTTACTCTGTAAGCTGCAGATTATTCATCCAAGCTTTCAGCTGATCCAGAATATGTTTATGATTTTTATTGGCGTTATCCATATCATGTAATGATTTAATTTGCTTAGATAACTCGCTTACTGTCAAGCTAGTATTTTCATTACCTTGCATTAATCGCGTTAATCGTTGTTGTTCCCACTGATCTTTTTCCGATTCACTTAAGGTTTCTGGCCAATTACGAGCACGATAGCGAAAAAGTAATTCCGGTAGTCGTGCGTCTTGAAAATCAAATTTGGCTTTCGCCAGCTCTTTAGGACTAGCGTTTCGTATTTGTGTCATCAGAGTCATATCTGTAGCATTGAAGAAACCGTCGTATAAAGCGGCATCGACATCATTCGACGGCTCAAACGATAGATTAGTGTAAGCTGCAGCAACACGTTTATAAAAATCAGGATTTTCACAGAGTATCTGCCAATGTTTCTGGCAGGCCTCCATATCGAGAGCAATGCGTTCGGCAATTTCGGCATTCAACGTATTTCTTGGCGCAAGCGCTGGGCATTTGTTAATTTTGATTGACTTAACAGGTAACCGCTGCATTTGATCGGGCAATTCTTCGGTGCGCGTAAACAACAATCGACTCAGTTCATCGCTATCTAGCGATAAAAAAATCTCCGGATCGTGACGCAAATCGTAAACCAGTACGCTATTGTTATTGCCAGGTTCGATGATTAACGGCATCACCAATGAAGTGCAGCCAGTGACAGCAGGGTACATGCGTGTGCTATGTACAACCGGGTGGCGTGTAACGAGATCGAGTTGTGCTGCTGCTTTGCGTTTATCACGTAATTCAAACAACCACTGGTATAGACGCGGTTGCTGCGCACGCACTAGTCTCGCGAGTGCGATGGTGGCGCGCACATCTGATAATGCATCGTGCGCGGATTCATGTTGAATGCCGTTTGCGGCGACTAAATCTTCCAAACGAAAACTCGGTTGCCCTGCTTCATGCTGCGGCCAGTTGATTCCAACAGGGCGAAGCGCATAAGCCATACGGACTAGATCGATAATATCCCAACGAGAATTGCCTTGTTGCCATTCACGCGCATAAGGCTCATAAAAATTTCGATACAAAGTAAATCGCGTAACTTCATCGTCAAAACGAATTGAGTTATAACCCACACCACAGGTATTCGGTTTTGCCAGTTCGCTATGAATACGCGCAATAAACTCTGGTTCCAATATGCCATTTTTATCGGCTAATTGTGGAGTAATGCCCGTAAGTAAGCAGGCTTCTGGGTGGGGCAAGTAATCACGTGATGGTTTACAATAGATCGTCAATGGCTCGCTGATCTCATTGAGCGCTTCATCAGTACGCACTCCTGCAAACTGTGCGGGTCGATCACGGCGTGGATCGGCGCCAAAAGTCTCATAATCGTGCCAATATAAAGTTGTCGCCATGATGGGATGAAATGGAATCGGTGATTGAATAAAACTGTTTGGGTTTCAGCTAGCTAATAGTGAAGCCATTATAAAGCTATATTTTTTAAAAATTTTGAAAAGGATATAACAGTATGACACGCAAGCTGATTAGTTCAGGTTCTACATTTGAAAAAGAAATTGGTTATTCTCGAGCTGTTGTTCAAGATAACTGGATTTTGGTTTCGGGTACGACAGGTTTTGATTACAGTAAAATGACTATTTCAGAAGATTTGCTGGAACAAGCAGAACAATGTTTCAAAAATATTGAAATGGCTTTAAAAGAAGCTGGATCGAGCATGAAAGATGTTGTGCGCGTTACCTACGTGTTTCCTAAAGCTGAAGATTTCGAAAAATGCTGGCCCGTCATGCGTAAATACTTAGGCGATGTAAGGCCATCAGCGATGATGTTGGCGGCTGGCTTGTCTGATCCACGCATGAAAATTGAAATTCAAGTAACAGCTTATCGAAATAGAGATTAATCGTTAGTAGTGAATTCAGAAAGATAAATTTCACAAATGCACAGATATTTTATTAGGATGCATTAGCGATAATTTTTTTGTTTTATCCCCTCCAATTGCACATTTTTAGAATCTTCCTTTTAAGAATGTAGCGAACTGTGCCGTTAAGTTCCTCATGTTATTCAAATCAACTTAAAGCTTCATTTGCACGAAGTTTTAAGTTGTTACATATTGAATTGATTCATTCTTTGATTGATCTGGAGCTTATTGAAATGGCAACAACAACTGTATCTTCTCGTGCGACTAAAGCTAAAAAAGAAAAGGAAGTAAAGCAATATAATTATTTATGGGAGGGTAAAGATAGGTTCGGGAAAGATGTAAAGGGCGAGATGCGTGCGGCGGGAACCGTTATTATTACGGCTGCGTTGCGACGTCAAGGGATCAAAGTCAAAAAAATCAAGAAAGCTCCTTCCAGTGGCAAAATAACGGATAAAGATATCACTTTATTTACGCGCCAATTAGCAACCATGATGAAATCAGGAGTGCCATTGCTGCAGGCTTTTGATATCGTAGGCAAAGGACACAGCAATCGCGCCGTGGCAAAACTACTTTTGGATATAAAATCGGATGTGGAAACTGGAAGTAACTTAGCCAATGCTTTTCGCAAATACCCGCTTTATTTCGATTCATTATTTTGTAATTTAGTAGAAGCTGGAGAAGCTGCGGGTATCTTGGATGGTTTGCTAGACCGTTTAGCGACGTACAAGGAAAAAATTCAAGCAATTAAAGGCAAGATTAAATCAGCGCTTTTCTACCCCATTTCGATTATCGTGGTTGCCTTTATCATTACTGCTGTCATTATGATTTTTGTCATTCCTGCGTTTAAAGATTTGTTCCAGGGATTCGGTGCTGATTTGCCTGCACCGACATTAATGGTGATGGCTGTGTCAGATTTTTTTGTTGCTTATTGGTGGGCTATCATCGGAATATTAGGCGGTGGTGTGTATGCATTTCTTTATACGTGGAAGCGGTCAGTTCCGATGCAACGCGTGATGGATCGCTTATTATTAAAAGTACCGGTATTTGGTGATGTGATTCGCAAAGCAACCATCGCTCGTTGGTCACGTACACTTTCAACTATGTTTGCCGCTGGTGTGCCGTTAGTCGAATCGTTGGATTCCGTAGCCGGAGCTGCGGGCAATTATGTCTATTACGAAGCAACCAAACAAATTCAACTGGAAGTGAGTACAGGAAATAGCTTGATGTCTTCCATGACCAACAGTGAAGTATTTTCCAGTATGGTGGTACAAATGGTTGCGATTGGTGAGGAATCGGGTTCGCTGGATTCTATGCTTGGTAAAGTTGCTGATTTTTATGAGGCTGAAGTCGATGATGCGGTTGCGGCACTATCCAGCTTGATGGAACCAGTTATTATGGTAGTACTGGGAACACTAATAGGTGGAATGGTCGTTGCCATGTATCTGCCGATATTTAAAATGGGTATGGTTGTTAGTTAAATCGCAGCAAATGTTTTCTAATCGTTATTCTATTTTAAATCGACTATGACATTCATTACTCAACTGCAAGATACGCCTCTTTTGTTTATGTCCATGATCACTATCATCGGATTGATGGTAGGAAGTTTCCTCAATGTTGTCATCTACCGATTACCGGAAATGATAAAAAGAGATTGGCTGCAACAATGCGCGGAATTGCGAGGAGAAACGCTTAGCTCCTCAGAAAAATTTAATCTGATGGTACCCCGTTCTGCTTGTATTCATTGTGGGCATAAAATTACTGCTTTAGAGAATATTCCCATCATTAGTTATGTTGCATTACGTGGACGTTGCGCGCAATGTAAAAAGCCTATTTCATTACGTTATCCTTTGATTGAAGTTTTGACAGCTTTGATGAGTGGCCTAGTAGCTTGGCATTTTGGTTTTAGTTTATTGACGTTAGCTGCATTGATTTTTGTATGGGCATTAATTGCGCTCGCTGTGATCGATTTGAATACCCAATTATTGCCTGACGATATCACGTTGCCGCTGTTATGGTTAGGGATTCTTGTTAACTTAAACAACGGATTTACTGACATCAACAGTTCAGTTATAGGTGCGGTAATAGGTTATTTATCTTTATGGTCAATTTATTGGTGTTTTAAGTTGCTAACCGGTAAAGAAGGTATGGGATATGGAGATTTTAAGTTATTAGCCGCCATCGGGGCATGGTTGGGATGGGCTATGCTACCATTGGTAATTATTTTTTCCTCGCTGATAGGTGCAGTTGTCGGCATCAGTTTGATATTGAAATCTAAACACGATAAAAATAGCACAATTCCATTTGGTCCTTATTTGGCGGGCGGAGCTTTGGTTGCTCTATTCGCAGGTGAAAAAATTAATCAAATGTATTTAGGATTGTTTTAGTCAATGAGTTTTGTTGTCGGATTAACTGGTGGAATTGGATCTGGCAAATCTACCGTTAGCAAGCTCTTTGAGAATTTAGGAATAACAGTAATTGATACCGATGTAATTTCGAGAAAACTTACTGAAGTAAACGGAATAGCTATTAACAGAATCCGAGAAAACTTCGGGGAAGCCTACACTAATTCTATCGAGGGGATCGATAGAGCTAAAATGCGAGAATTAATTTTTTCAGATAAAGAAGCACGAAACAAGCTTGAAAAAATTCTTCATCCGTTGATTCTAAACGAAGTCAAAACTCAGATCGAACAAGTGTCAGACAACTACATCATAGTAGTGGTTCCGCTATTATTTGAAATTGATGACTATCAAAATATTGTTGATCGTACATTAGTCGTTGATTGCGATGAACGTCAACAATTAATCCGGACGATGGCAAGAAGTCAGTTGTCAGAAGAAAAAGTAAAGGCGATTATGGCAACACAAATGACAAGACAACAGCGTCTACAAAAATCACATGATGTTATTTTCAATGATGAAGACATCGATCATCTGAAAAAACAAGTTATTTCGCTGCATCAAAAGTATATAATTCTGTCCAAAGATGGACAGAATTATATCAATAACTGAAATTTTATCTAAGAGTTAAATAATCCTTAGATCGTTGCAGACTCTTTTTCAAAAATCAATACAACTTTGTTGTTATCGTCGATATCGACAGTAACTTTTCCACCATTCTCCAGGCGTCCAAATAGAAGTTCATCAGCTAACGCACTGCGTATAGTGTCTTGAATAAGCCTTTCCATCGGGCGAGCGCCCATTAATGGGTCAAAGCCATTTTTTGCTAAGTATTTACGTAGCGATTCAGTAAAAGTTGCTTCGACTTTCTTCTCATGCAATTGAGTTTCTAGTTGAATCAAAAACTTATCAGTCACACGTAAAATGATTTCTTCATCCAGAGGTGCAAACGAAACAATTGCATCAAGCCGATTACGAAATTCAGGAGTGAATAATTTTTTGATGTCGATCAGCTCATCGCCAGTAGGTTTCGATTGCTTAAATCCGATAGTAGATTTAGTCAATGCATCCGCACCAGCATTGGTTGTCATGATGATGATGACATTACGAAAATCGGCTTTGCGTCCATTATTATCGGTCAAAGTTCCATAATCCATGACTTGCAAAAGGATATTGAAAATATCGGCGTGCGCTTTCTCAATTTCGTCTAAAAGAAGAACCGAGTGAGGTTGCTTGTTTATGGCTTCAGTCAATAACCCTCCTTGGTCATAACCTACGTAACCCGGAGGAGCACCAATCAAACGTGACACCGCGTGGCGTTCCATGTATTCAGACATATCGAATCGATGCAAATGTATGCCGAGTGCATAAGCAAGTTGTCGAGCAACTTCGGTCTTTCCCACACCGGTTGGCCCTGAAAACAGGAATGAACCTACCGGTTTCTGCACATTTCCTAGCCCGCTTCTTGACATCTTGATTGCTGCTGCCAATGAACTGATCGCTTTATCTTGGCCAAAAACGATCGACTTCATATCGCGTTCTAATGTTTTTAATTTATTGCGATCATTCGAAGAAATATTTTGTGGCGGAATACGGGCAATTTTGGCCACGATATTTTCAATTTCAGCTTTGCTAATTATGCGACGTTGCCTAGATTTAGGCAGTATTCGTTGCGCGGCACCAGCTTCATCCAAGACATCAATAGCTTTGTCGGGCAAATGTCTGTCATTAATATAGCGATCTGACAATTCTGCTGCGGATACCAGAGCACTAGAGGTATATTTTACTTTATGGTGCTGTTCATACCGTGATTTGAGTCCGCGCAAAATGGCCACTGTTTCGTCAACGCTCGGTTCGTTCACTTCTATTTGTTGAAAGCGTCTTGATAGCGCGTGATCTTTCTCAAAAATGCCGCGATATTCGTTGTAAGTTGTGGCGCCAATACAACGTAATTGCCCTGAGCTCAATACCGGTTTCAATAAATTGGATGCGTCCAAAACACCGCCTGATGCAGCTCCTGCACCAATTAAAGTATGAATTTCATCAATAAATAATATCGCAAAAGGATTATCGGTTAATTGCTTTAACAATGCTTTTAAGCGCTGCTCAAAATCACCACGGTATTTTGTACCGGCAAGCAAAGCGCCCATATCTAACGCATAAATTTGATGTTTTAAAAGTAGATCGGGAACATCTTCTTCCACGATGCGTTTTGCTAAACCTTCTGCAATGGCCGTTTTTCCTACACCGGCTTCTCCTACGAGCAGGGGATTATTTTTGCGACGACGACACAGCGTTTGTATTACACGCTCAACTTCTTTTTCCCGCCCAATGAGAGGATCAATTTTATTGATGAGTGCTTGATAGTTAAGATTTACCGTGTAATTTTCTAAAAATCCTGCCGTATTGGAGTCTTGTTCATTGTCGCTTTCGTTTCCTGATTTCGCATTATGTTCTTGTGGCATTTTTCGAATGTTGTGTGAAATATAATTCACTACATCTAAACGCGTCACGCCTCGCTGTTCCAAAAAATAAACAGCGTGCGAATCTTTTTCGCCAAAAATAGATACCAAAACATTGGCTCCCGTCACTTCTTTTTTCCCAGACGACTGAACATGCAATATCGCTCTTTGAATGACTCGTTGAAAACCTAAAGTAGGTTGTGTATCAACTTCGTCACTGCCGCTAATAACGGGTGTATGGCGTACGACATGATCCATCAATACTTCGCGAAGATCTGCAATATCGATCAAACAAGCATTCAGAACTTCCACGGCACTTGCATTATCAAGCATTGCCAATAGAAGGTGTTCAACCGTTATAAATTCATATCTTTTTTGCCTGGATTCAACAAATGCCATGTGCAAACTAACTTCTAAATCAGGGGCGATCATATCAATTTCTCTCCATTACACACTTAAGTGGATGCTGGTTTCTTCTAGCGAACTCAATTACTTGATTAACCTTGGTACTTGCAATATCACTCGTATAGACACCGCATACCCCAACTCCTTCGGTATGTACTTTTAACATTACACGGGTTGCCTGTTCTTGATTCATTGAAAAGAATAACATTAGTACCTCAATAACAAAGTCCATTGGGGTAAAGTCATCATTTAATAATAATATTTTATAAAGCGGAGGGATTTTTTCTTTATGTTTTTCTTGCCGCTCTTTCAAATTTTGTCTAACAGCTTGTAATTCTTTTTCTACCATATGTATGTGGTAACCTACTTTTACTATTCACTCAAAAAATTAGTATCAAGTACATCATTACCACCATATTTGATGATTACGACAAAATTTTCAAGTCTCTTAGCAGAGAAAAAAGCAGTTTATTTAAAAAATAAATGTAATCGCTTGACTTTAACATGGAATTTGCGTAAAACAGCACGTGGCGTTTGGCTTCAAGTTCTCTGCGGCACCGTATCATCCGTAAATGTCTTGAAATTCAAATAGTATTTGGGTTTCCGGCCCAGTTTTTTATAGGAAGTAGAAATGGCAACAGGTACAGTAAAATGGTTTAATGATTCTAAAGGTTTTGGTTTTATTACTCCTGATGATGGTAGCGAAGATTTATTTGCTCACTTTTCAGCAATCAACATGTCTGGATTTAAAACACTTAAAGAAGGCCAGAAAGTAAGCTTTGACGTTACTCAAGGGCCAAAAGGAAAACAAGCCTCTAATATCCAATCCGTTTAATTGCTTGTTCGAATATGAAAGCTGACGTCGACTGAATTTAAGTAGCAGAAACAAACGTGATGAAGTTAGCGCAGAGATCATAAAGATTTGCAGAAAACTTTTGCCTCTTGTTCAAAGAACAAGAGGCTTTTTACTTTCAATCTAAATTAATTGTAAATTGCCCGTATTATTTTACCTAATCAGCTTATTTGACTGATTATGGCGTCACCAAAGGCTGAACTGGAAACTTTTTGTGCATCGGTCATTTGTCTTGCAAAGTCATAGGTTACTACTTTGTTTTGAATGGTTTTTTCCATGGATTGAATGATCATGTCGGCTGCTTCTGTCCACCCCATATGTCGCAGCATCATTTCAGCAGACAATATAATTGAACCTGGATTAACTTGGTCTTTGCCCGCATATTTTGGAGCTGTGCCGTGCGTTGCCTCAAAAATAGCGACTGAATCACTTAAGTTTGCACCTGGCGCGATACCAATTCCACCGACTTGTGCGGCTAAAGCATCAGAAATATAATCCCCGTTTAAGTTAGGCGTTGCGATCACATCGTACTCTTCCGGTCGCAATAAAATTTGTTGCAAAAAAGCATCGGCAATGACGTCTTTAATAACGATTCCGCCGTATTTCTCGGGTAATTTCATCCACGGTCCGCCATCCAGTAATTGTGCACCGAATTCTTTTACAGCAAGATCATATCCCCATTTCTTAAATGCACCTTCAGTAAATTTCATGATATTACCCTTGTGAACCAAGGTCACGGATTTACGTTGATTATCGATGGCATACTGAATGGCTTTGCGTACAAAACGATCCGTTCCTTCTTTTGAAATTGGTTTAATTCCAATGCCGGAAGTTTTAGGGAATCGTATGTTAGTTACTTTTATGTCATTCACTAAGAAATCAATTACTTTTCGCGCTAATTCTGATTCAGCTTCCCATTCGATTCCGGCATAGATATCCTCTGAGTTTTCTCTAAAAATGACCATATCGGTTTTTTCAGGGCTTTTGACTGGACTGGGAACACCATTGAAATATCGCACTGGCCGCAAGCAAACATAAAGATCTAATTGTTGACGCAATGCAACATTGATCGAACGAATGCCTCCTCCGATTGGAGTCGTTAATGGTCCTTTTATGGACACCACAAATTCTCTAGCCGCTGTTAGTGTTTCGTCGGGTAACCATACGTCCGGTCCATATACCTTCGTGGACTTTTCTCCAGCATATATTTCCATCCACGAGATTTTACGCTGTCCTTTATAAGCTTTGTCGACAGCAGCATCAACCACTTTTCGCATGACGGGCGTAATATCAATGCCGATACCATCACCTTCAATGAAAGGGATGATCGGATTATTGGGGACATTAAGTGTATTGTCGGAATTGACTTCAATTTTTTTGCCATTGGCAGGTATTTTTATATGTTGATACATCGCAAGCGCCTTAGAAATTTACAAGAGTAATTACCTCTACCATCGATCGAAAGTAATTGTGTAATTTGTTTTATTTGTTCGTCATTATATTGTATAAACGAAATATTATTCCATTACGCATGGTAATTGATTTTTTCAGTAAATTGCTTAACCTACAAAGAGGCATGATATTTTATGCAATGTGATCGCTATCTTTTTATATCACAATGAATTTGCAACTTGTTATACCAGATCTTTTTTGGCCCGAAAGCTCGCAGCAAGAGATTTATAGTGATTTATCGCTTCCGAAATTAGAAAAAATATTATCAAAAAGTAAGCAGGATAGTTTTTCGTCTGATTCATTGGAAGCATGGCTTTGTCGTTTATTTGAGATTAATAAGCAGCAATCTGATTGGCCGATTGCTCCCATCATGCTGCAGAACGATAGTAGTAATACAATTTATCCGGGATCTGATTTCTGGATGCGAGCGGATCCGGTTCATTTACGCATCGAGCAAAATCATATTCTTCTCGCCGATAGCCAGGCCTTCAAAATATCAGCAGAAGAATCGCAGCAATTAGTAGAAATCATTAATCGTTCATTAAATGATTCAAATATTCAATTAATAGCATTGCAACCTACTCGCTGGTATTTGCGTTGTACACAAATACCTGAACTTGAGACTCACACGCTAAGCAAAGTGACTTGTAAAAATATTAACAATTACTTAGCAATGGGCGCTGAAGGTGCTTTCTGGAATATGCTGTTTAATGAAATCCAAATGATTTTGCATGAAAACCCTATAAACCAACAACGAGAGAGTGCCGGGGAATTGCCTATTAATAGCGTGTGGTTTTGGGGTGGCGGTATCATGCCGCAAACAAAAATTGAATCTATCTATAGCCATGTCTGGTGTAACGATAATTTAGTCAAGGCGTTAGCATTTCACAGCAATACAATATGGGAAGAATTACCCTTGAATGCGAATGATTTTATAAAGAAATCCTCGCCTGGTAATCATTTGATCGTATTGGATAGTTTGTATGGGAAGGCTAAATATAGAGACGCTTATGAGTGGCGAGAAACTTTAAAAGAGATGGAGAAAAAATGGTTTTCGCCGTTATATAGTGCACTTACAGACAAAAAAATAAGTCAAATTGATTTAACTGTTATAAGATCGAATGCCACAGCTCAAAATTTTCGAATCATACCATCCGATTTATGGAAGTTTTGGCGATCAATAAAATCAATGACTTCTCTTTCTCTCTTTCTGTAGCTTAACATTATTCAAAACTGTGAAATAGCGATAGAAAAGCACTTTAAATGAGATTCAGCTATTCTAAAAATCGCCTCATAATTAACCCTATTAAGTCTGTGATGAAAATAGCGAGGAGTACTGATGCAAAAAGCTGTTCAAATGAATAGTATCAAGTCTTACTTACCTGCAGGTATCTCTTTTTTGCTTGCTTGTAGTCTGATTGCGATTACTTATTTCATTAATGGTATCGAAGAATACTGGTCGATGATTCTTTGGGGGTGTTTGATACTATTTCAAGCAATTGTTATTTATCAAATTGTTAGCAAGAAAAAAACTGCTGACAACTGTTTTGAACAGTTATCGCTTACCAAAGAAAGACTCACCAATGAAATGAAACACCGGTTGTGGGCCGAAAAAAATGCGTCTGAAAGCAAAGTTAAATCCATTTACATTGATGAAAACTTTCCCGTGATGCTGGCTTATTTCAATACAGAGCTCAGATGCCGTTACCATAACCGGATTTTTCGCCGTTGGTTTGGATTAAATGCGGATCAAATTGACGGTAAATTGCTGACTGATTTCTCGAACGAAAGTTTTTATTTGGATATTCGCAATTGCATCAAAGAAATTTTGACCGGGAAAACTATTCATAACGAACGCACCCTTAAATCAACCAAAGGCTTTCCTTACATTTTCACGGAACAATATGTTCCGCATCTGGATCACAAGGGAAAAATCGCCGGTTTCTATACGATACATACTCCGCTTGCACAAGAAAAAAGCCGTGTTTCACTCAAAAAAAATCAACCCAATCTTCAAAAATCGGAGGTTGATAGCGCTTCTCAGTTAGCTATTAAGAATAATGTCCAGAAAGCACCACCTTCAGCGCCATCATCCGCCGCAGAAACTACCACGACTGCTGCGAGAATTGCACAGGCAATCAAAGAAGGAGAATTCAATCTTTTTTTCCAAGATATAAAATCAATCAAGTCAACCGATTCTCCCGTACATCATGAGATTTTGATACGAATGGGCGACGAAGAAAATAGTGTTATGCCTCCGGGCTCTTTTTTACCCTTTGTTGAACAATTCAAACTGATGCCCCAGTTAGATCGATGGGTAGTAAATCATATTATCAAATGGTTATCGACTCGGACTGCTTCAAATCATATTTTTTGTTTAAATATCGCCAAAGATACTTTCAATGACGGAGGTTTTCCGGGATTTGTACAAATACAGTTGCAAAAAATGAACGTACCCGCATCCAGTCTTTGCTTTGAAATAGAGGCGATGGATGTGCAAGATCAAAAAACACCGATTACCGCATTCACTCAAAAAGTCAGCGAAATAGGATGCCAAATATCATTGTGCAGCTTTACACAAACGCCAGACTTGGTCACTTTGCTCGATCAAATGAAGGTAAACTATATTAAGATCGATGGTAGTTTGGTTTGTAACATCTTGCGGGATGACGATGATTTTAAAGAAGTTGTTGCAATCAATCAGTTAGCACATGAACGTAAAATCCAAACAATTGCTGAATTTGTTGAGACAGATGAGATTGTCGCGAAACTAAAAGAAATTGGCGTTGATTACGCGCAAGGATTTGGTATTGCTAAAGTATCTGCATTTGAAGAACTTGATTCTTGAAAATTATTTTTTCAAATGTGTTGTAGTTTATATAAATAAATTTTTACGTGAATAAATCCATTTCTTAGCTCATAATTAACGGACATAATGAAAAATTGAATTAGTTTTAGGTATTTTGATTAAAAAATAAAGGCTACGCTCTGGCTACTCGACAAGAACTTTCGGACTTTCTGGTTGAAACAGAGCGTCGTGCGTATAAACAAGCTTTATTTGCGGTGCAAGATGAACATACGGCGTTAGATATTGTGCAGGATTCAATGACTAAGCTTGTAACAAAATATTGCGACAAACCTCCAGAAGAATTTCCATTCTTATTCCAGACTATTCTACAAAACACCATTCGCGATTACTATCGCAGGCAGAAAACCAGATCTCTCTGGACGACATTGTTTTCTTCATTTATTCCCGAAGATAGCGATGGAAGTCAGGATGATTTCGATATCCTTGACAGCTTATTACCTGCTCTAAAGGAAGATTGGAATGCGCCAGAAACGCAATTGGAAAGACTACAGTTAATTAAGATTATCGAAGATGCAATAAAAACTTTACCTGCACGTCAACGCGAAGCATTTATATTGCGTTATTGGGAAGAGATGAATTTAGCTGAAACGGCTGAGATCATGAATTGCTCTCAAGGAAGTGTAAAAACACACTGTTCGAGAGCTGTTCATGCATTAGCCATACTGTTGAAGGAAAAAGGAGTTACATTATGAATCAGAAAGAACGCGACTTCGGTAACAGAATTGCTCTAGTGCTTGACATGAGTGCTAATGAGAATATTGCAAAAGATACCCTGATTCAGCTGCAAACTAACCGTCTGAAGGTTTTAGAAAACTTGCAAACGGCAACAAAAGTAGTTAATTCTGGAAATGCCACTTCTGCTTTAGGTGGGCATGATCACCACTTGAGTGGGGGTAAATGGCTGGTATTAGTGGCTTTGTTGCTGGCACTCATGGGCACAATTTACGCTCAATTTAGCGGCGGCGATATCAACGTTTTTTCTTTGAATAAATTGATATTGACCAATGATTTACCAATAGACGCTTACATCGATAATGAATTTGATGAATGGCTAGACGCTGAATAATTGCTAAAATATTCGCTGTATCAAGTTTCAAAGAAAAATATAGCGCCTTATCGGGTAATTTTAAACAAATTACCCGATAAACATTAGCAAATTCTTTAGATTGTATCTGCTAAGTGGTATCTTTTTGACCTATTCCTTTAAAATCCAATTATGTTATTCATTGGATTTTTCATTTTAAAGAATGATTTTTGTGATTTTGACTTTATTTCGTGGATTCCATGAGATCTTTGAATAGTTTGCCAATTGATTGGAATGACGAGCTTTCGTCATTGCTGGACAATAACGAAAGCACGCTGGCTTATCTTAAGGTTGATCTTAATACGCAGTTGCAATTTGCTGATGGCATTATTGTGATGACTAGCGAGCGTTTGATGGCAAAAATGCGCGGTGAGAAAGCCTGGCAAGAATGGCTTTTCCGCGAAGATCTGAAATTGATACAACGTGATCACGCGGGAATTGGCTTTTTAGAATTACAAGATACGCACAAGCGGCTCGCATACTGGCGCTATCGCCTTAGCGATCACTCAGTGATCAATGATTTTATAGAATCCTTTAATTATCAAAGAGATCATTTTACTCAGAATGGCACGGATTTTTCGTCACCTTTCATCGTGCCAGAAGAAAAGAGTAATGAATCGGCACAAAGTCTATTAGAAACGTCTTCTTCCGATGAACCAGCCGATGAAACTCCATCGACATGGACCCTGTTGCGGCTTTGGCGTTTTGCAAAACCCTATAAAGGCCGATTGCTGCTTGGATTTTTATTGACCTTATGCAGTACTGCTGCGACTTTGGTGCCGCCCTATCTGACAATGCCGTTGATGGATAACGTGTTAATTCCTTACCAGAACGGTGAATCGATCAATGCGGAATTGGCGACTTTTTATTTATCAGGCTTGTTAGTCGCTGCAATTGTTGCTTGGATTCTTGGTTGGACACGAACATATATGTTGGCAAGAGTATCGGAGCGCATCGGCGCTGATTTACGAACGACTACTTACGAACATTTAATGAGTCTTTCGCAAGATTATTTCGGCGGTAAGCGTACTGGTGATTTAATGGCGCGAATTGGTACTGAGACTGATCGAATTAATCTGTTTCTATCCCTGCACCTATTGGATTTTGCAACCGACGTCATTATGATCGCCATGACGGCAGTAATTTTGGTGTCGATAAATCCGTGGTTAGCATTAGTAACACTGGTTCCATTGCCCATCATTGCATGGCTTATTCATTTGGTTCGAGACCGATTACGCATTGGTTTTGAAAAAGTTGATCGCATCTGGGCAGAAGTTAATAATGTACTAGCGGATACTATTCCAGGCATTCGCGTAGTCAAAGCATTTGCGCAAGAAAAAAGAGAGTCGGAAAGATTCCGTGAAGCCAATCAGCGAAATCTGCAGACCAATGATCGAGTCAATAAAATTTGGTCACTTTTTACGCCAACGGTTACATTACTCACCGAAATCGGCTTGTTGATTGTTTGGGTATTCGGTATCTGGCAAATATCTCAAGATGAAATTACAGTGGGTGTGCTTACGGCGTTTCTAGCGTACATCAGTCGGTTTTATCTCCGCCTTGATTCCATGAGCCGAATTGTATCCATTACGCAAAAAGCTGCGGCAGGAACCAAGCGCATTTTTGACATTTTGGATCACCAATCAAACGTCCCAGAGCCCAAAAATCCTGTTCATTTGCCGAGTATTCAGGGGCAAATAAAGCTCGAAAATGTCAGCTTTCGTTATGGCACACGGAGTATCACAAAAAACGTCAGTTTAACGATTCAACCTGGCGAAATGGTCGGACTTGTTGGTCACAGCGGCTCAGGAAAAAGCACCTTGGTGAATTTAATATGCCGATTTTATGATGTCGCAGAAGGCGCTATCTTGATTGACGGTCATGATGTGCGTTCTGTACCGATTGCTGATTATCGCAAGCATATTGGTTTAGTGCTGCAAGAACCATTTTTGTTTTTTGGCACGATTGCGAGCAATATTGCTTATGGAAAACCTACTGCCACGCACTCAGAAATAGTCGCTGCTGCTCGCGCTGCGCATGCACATGAATTTATTTTGCGATTGCCTCATGGCTATGACTCTATCGTAGGAGAACGAGGACAAGCACTGTCGGGAGGAGAGAGGCAACGGATTTCGATTGCGCGAGCATTGTTGATTGATCCGCGCATTTTGATTCTGGATGAAGCAACATCTTCCGTCGATACGACGACCGAAAAAGAAATTCAGCAAGCGCTTGAGAATTTAGTACGGGGTCGTACTACTATCGCTATTGCGCATCGCTTATCAACGTTGCGAAAAGCTGATCGGCTTATTGTGCTCGATCGCGGCAAGATCGTTGAAATTGGCAATCATGATGATTTGATGGCGCGCGAGGGTTTTTACTATCGTTTGTACCAAGCGCAAGCGCGAAATGTCGATACTGAAGATAAATCTCCTGTCGTTACTGAATTCAATGCCATTTCTTCAGAGGAGAAGAGTGATTCCTATGCCTGATTTTCATTTGAGCCGTAATGCCTTTGGAAGAATGATTCTCACCTATCCATCGGATTCGACAGAAAAAGAAATTGTTCCGGTGCGCGCATTCCCTATTTCTGATCCGTCAGAAGGCATCGCTTTGGTGGATTTACATGGCCATGAACAAATCTGGATAGATCGCTTAAGTGATCTGCCGCAAAGTTTTCGTGAATTAATTGAGGAAGAACTGGCCAGTCGGGAATTTATTCCTGAAATTAAGCGCATCATCGAACTGTCGAGTCTCATTACCCCTAATACCTGGTTTGTTGAAACAGATCGGGGCAATACTGATTTTATTCTCAAAGGTGAAGAAGCAATCCGTCGCTTAAGTCCTTCATCTGTCATGATTACCGATCAACACGGGATTCATTTTCTGATTAGCGATCGATCAAAACTAGATCGCCATAGTCGAAAATTATTAGATCATTTTCTGTAATCTAATAATAAAAGCTAAAAATTATTTCTTTTCGTTGTAAACCTATCGATTGAGACAACGTTAATACGTTATCTCTCATTCGAAATGGTTATATATGTCTGAAGTCGTAAGCTCAAATCTTAACGGTACAAAAGATCTTAAATTTTTGGATGTCAAGCATTTGAATGGACCTAATCGTTGGACTTACTATCCAGCGCTAGAAGCCCTTATCGATATCGGCGAATTGGAAGACTTTCCTTCTGACAAGATCCCCGGGTTTTATGAGCGTTTATCGGCTTGGCTGCCATCACTGATTGAACATCGTTGCAGCTATGAGGAAAGAGGCGGTTTTTTGCGGCGTGTTCAAGACGGGACTTGGCCTTGCCATATCCTCGAACATGTAACGCTAGAATTGCAAAATCTCGCGGGTATGAAAGGCGGTTTTGGCCGTGCGCGTGAAACATCAACCCGGGGCGTCTATCATGTCGCTGTCACAGCTTGGCATGCCGACATTACCAAAACAGCAATGCATTTAGCGCGCGAATTGATTTTAGCTGCGATGAATTTCGAGCAATTGGCATCTCCTTCGTATGATGTGACTGGTGCCGTCAGTAAAATTCGCGACATGGTAGATTCTCTTTGGTTGGGACCTTCTACCGCTTGTATCGTAGATGCTGCCAAAGCGAGAAATATTCCCATTATTCGATTGATCAACAAAGGTAACCTTGTGCAGCTCGGTTATGGCAACAAATGTCATCATATCTGGACGGCTGAAACCGATCGCACTCCGGCAATTGCTGAAAGTATTTCGCGGGATAAAGATTTAACCAAGACACTGCTGCAGTCATGTGGCGTTCCCGTACCACAAGGGTACATCGTTTCTAACGAACAGGAAGCTTGGGAAGTAGCTGAAGATATTGGATTGCCTGTTGTGGTAAAACCTTGCGACGGCAATCATGGTCGCGGTGTTTTTATTGAGTTATCGAAACAGGAAGAAATCAAATCCGCCTATCACGTTGCTCTCAATGAAGGCAGCGAAGTATTGGTTGAGAAATATATTCCTGGAATCGAACATCGCGTGCTAGTGGTCGGTGGAAAGTTGGTTGCTGCTACTCGGGGTGATTCAGTTTCGGTTATTGGAGATGGTTCTTCTACTGTATCTGAACTCATTGAGTCTCAAATTAACTCTGATCCTCGGCGTGGAAACACTGAGGATCATCCACTCAATCTCATTCGTCTCGATAGTGCTGCAAAAATGGAAATCGCTCATCAAGGTTATGACAGTGATTCAATCATTCCTGTCGGCATGCAGATTCTAATTCAGCGCAATGGAAATCATGCTTTCGATGTTACCGATGAAGTTCATCCAAGTACTGCAGCGATTGCATCTTTAGCGGCGCGGGTCATCGGTTTAGATATTGCGGGCATCGATTTGGTGGTCAATGATATTTCTCGACCTTTAAATGAACAGGGCGGTGCTATCGTTGAAGTCAATGCCGGTCCAAGTTTGTTGATGCATATAAAACCAGCGGTTGGTACGCCTAGACCTGTTGGCAAAGCAATCGTGGAGAATTTGTTCCCTAATCAAGAAAATGGCCGCATCCCGGTTGTCGGCGTCACTGGCAGTTATGGAAAAACAGCGGTTTCTACCCTCATAGCTAAATTGCTCATTCTCTCAGGAAAACACACTGGCTTAGCCTGTAGCGACGGACTATATCTTGATCAGCGGATAATCGACAAAAAAGACAGTGCCAATTGGATTTCTGCTAACCGTACTTTGATGAATCCAATTATTGAAGCCGCGGTATTTGAAAATGGTTTTGAAGCTCTTCTGAATGAAGGATTGGCTTATGACAGTTGTCAGATTGGCGTCATTACGAATATAGATCCTAATCGCCACATGGGTCGTAACGATATTGAGACGCCAAAACAAGTTTTTACTGTTTTTCGCACGCAAATGGATATTGTGACACCCACTGCTGCTGCGGTCAGCGACGTGGAAAAAGATATTCAGTTACCGATAGGAACCGGCATTCTCAACGCCATGGATGAAATGGCAACTGACATGGCTGAACTGTGTCATGGTGAAATCATATTCTTCAGTAGCGAACCGAAATCACCTATCATTGCGCAGCATTGTCAAAATGGTACTGGATCAACACAAGGCAAGCGCGCTGTGATTTTCCAAAAGAATACGATTGTTCTTGTCGACGGATCGCATGAAATTGCATTAATCAAGATACCAAAGATATCCTCAGAATTTTCTCAGAAATCAAATATCCATGAAATAGAAAATATTTTGGCCGCTGTTGCTGCGGCTTGGGCGTTAGGTTTAGAAACAGATCTCATCCGAATGGGGATTGAATCTTTCGGCTTATCGCAGCAAAAAGTCAACGCTGGCAATCAAGATCTTTCAATTAATCTGCAAACTCAAGGAATATAATCATGAAAGTGCTAAAAATTAGAACATTACGTGGCCCTAATTTATGGAGTCAACATACTTCTATCGAAGTAACTCTGTTTTGTAACGGATCTGAAAACAATATTAATTTAATCGATGGTTTCGAAACGCGCTTGCGAGAACGCCTTCCTGAAATCCCTTTGTTACAGCCCGCAGGCCACCATAATGCAATTACTTTAGCACATGTTCTTGAATTGATTACGCTGACGTTACAAACCGAAATTGGTTGCCCAGTAACGTTCAGTCACACGGCTAACACGCCAGAACTGAGTACTTATCGTGTTGTCGTCGAATACGCGGAAGAAAAAGTCGGTAAGCTCGCGTTTGAATTAGCTCAACAGCTATGCCTTTCTGCGATCGATGATACACCATTTGATTTGACGCAAGCACTATCGCGCTTACAAGAACTTTATGAAGACATCCGTCTTGGACCAAGCACCGGTTCAATCGTCAATGCTGCTATTGCGCGCAACATTCCTGTACGCCGCTTAACTCAAGGTAGTTTGGTGCAGTTTGGTTGGGGCAGCAAACAACGACGTATTCAAGCCTCTGAAACCGACAAAACTAATGCTGTCGCAGAATCTATTGTGCAGGACAAAGATTTGACAAAAAATTTGCTGCATGCCGCAGGCATTCCAGTACCGCTCGGACGTGAAGTCGATAGTGCATCTGATGCATGGTTAGCGGCTTGCGAAATAGGCGTGCCGGTGGTTGTAAAACCACAAGACAGTAACCAAGGTAAAGGTGTTGCGGTCAATCTCGTTACCCAGCAGCAAGTGGAATCAGCCTATGCAATTGCGGCAGGATTTAGTAGTTGTATTTTGGTAGAACGTTATATTCCGGGTAATGACTACCGTATGCTGGTAGTCGGCAACAAAATGATTGCTGCTGCTCGACGTGATCCCCCGCAAGTAATTGGCGATGGTATTCATTCGATTCAACAATTAGTAGACAAAATTAATGAGAATCCGCTGCGCAGTAGTGGGCATGCTACATCATTAACAAAAATTCGTTTGGATGAAATTTCTCTATCACTGTTAGCTTCTCAAGGATTAACGACTGACTCTATTCCTGCCAAGGGAGCACGTATCATTTTGCGGCACAATGCAAATCTATCAACCGGTGGAACCGCTACGGATGTTACCGATGACGTCCATCCAGAACTAGCTGCGCAAGTGGTAGCCGCTGCAAAAGTGGTAGGACTGGATATCTGTGGCGTAGACGTTGTTTGTGATAACGTTATGTACTCATTAGAAGAACAAGGTGGTGGCATTATTGAATTAAATGCCGCTCCTGGTCTGCGCATGCATCTACAACCCTCAGCCGGGAAACCTCGCAATGTTGGCGAAGCTATCATTGATTACATGTTTGACAAGGGAGAGGATGCACGTATCCCAATCGTTGCGGTTACCGGAACGAACGGTAAGACGACTACGGCTCGTTTGATGGGTAATTTGTTCGAAAAAAATAAACAACGCGTCGGTGTTGCCTGTACAGACGGTGTTTATGTCAACGGTCAGTGTATCGATACCGGTGATTGCAGCGGTCCGATCAGCGCACGCAATATACTTTTTCATCCGGATGTCGATGCTGCTGTATTAGAAACAGCGCGTGGAGGCATGTTGCGAGAGGGACTTGGTTTCGATCGCTGTAACGTCGCAATCGTAACCAACATAGGGATGGGTGATCACTTAGGGATGGGTTATGTCAACACCGCGGAAGAGTTAGCGGCAGTTAAAAGAGTTATCGTTCAGAATGTAGCATCAAGCGGATATGCTGTTTTAAATGCTTCGGATCCTTTGGTGGTTGGCATGGCAGAACACTGCCCTGGATCAGTAATCTTTTTTGCTCGCGATACGCTTCATCATCCGGTATTAGCAACGCATCACGCTAAACGTCAGCGAGTTATTTATTTGGAAAATGGTTATATCGTTGCTTCGGACTCGAATGGGATACATAAAGTATCACTAAAAAGCATTCCTCTTACTCAAAATGGTAATATTCATTTTCAAGTTGAAAACGCAATGGCAGCGATCGGTGCAGCTTGGGCTTTGGGAATGGATTGGAAAGTCATAGCTGAAGGCTTAAAGAGTTTTGTGAGTGATGCGCAAACCGCACCTGGTCGCTTCAATTTGTTCAATTATCGCAATGCTACTTTAATTGCGGATTATGGTCACAATCCTGATGCCATTCAGGCACTTGTATCAGCGATTGATAATATCCCATCGAAAAAGCGCTCAGTTGTGATAAGTGCTGCGGGCGATCGACGTGATGAAGACATTCGTCAGCAAACCCGAATTATAGGTGACGCTTTTGATAAAGTGGTGTTGTACCAAGACCAATGTCAGCGTGGCCGTGCCGATGGCGAAGTCATCTCTTTGTTAAGAGAAGGTTTAGGTAATGCTAGACGCACACAAAAAGTAAGCGAAATTGTTGGTGAAGCGATCGCAATCGATACTGCGCTTTCAAGTCTCGAAGATGGAGAACTTTGTCTTATATTGGTAGATCAAGTTGAACAATCGTTAGGACAAATCAATAATCGAGTTGCTTTAGGGTAAAGTAGCAGAGGTTTTTGCGGGCAAACCTTTTTTAAACTTGCAATACCCCCCGCGCTCTTGCCGCGGGGTTAGATCCAGGTAGCTCACAGAACAATTAATTCGCCGAAATATTGTGTGCGTTTCTTGTTCATAAGATTATTTTCTTTTAGAGAAATATTTAGTTGCCCCTGAAAAACTGCGTCAATTGCTATTTTGTAACGGAAGCTTCAAAAGCAAGGGGGTTAATAAAGACAAATCAAAGACTCCTGCACAACCACCCCTGCCATTGCAATACCCAACTAAAATAGAGGTAGTTAAAAGACAGTTGGAGCAAAAGATGCAGATGAGTTTTAGAACACTTGAATTGGCAGAGCGATTGAAGCGAGAAAATGTTCTGATGAAGATCGATGCGTTGATTGAGTGGGAGGAGTTACGTCCGAAGCTTACGAGTTTATATAGGCGCGAGTTATCGCATGGTGGGGGACAGGAAACGTTTGATGTGTTGTTGATGTTCAAAGCGATCCTGCTGGGTCAGTGGCATAGTTTATCGGATGCGGCATTGGTACAAGCACTGTGTGTACGGATTGATTTTCTACAGTTTTGTGGATTGTCCTTATCGGACGCGATACCGTACGAAGCCACTTTGTGCCGATTCCGTAACCGGCTAGTGACCAACGACCGACTCGATGATTTGCTTGGTTCTATCAATGAGCAGCTTCAATCTCACGGATTGATGATCAAGGGTGCGACGGGGGGGAGGCATTGATGCGACGTTGATTGAGTCGGCGGCACGCCCCAGAATGGGAGGTAGATGCCGAACAGTTTGAAGATGACAGTCAGCCTGGAATCAGCTGTACCGAAGAACAAAGTACAGTTCCGGATACGACTTGACTAAAGAAAGGCAAGAAGTCGCAGTTTGGTTACCACAGTTACCTGGTGGTGGACGCACAAGACGGCTATGTGCGCGGGATTCACACCGCCCCTGCCAACCAGAGTGAAATATGATGCATTTCGAAGCAGCTATCGATGATGCGCATATCGAGGCGAATCGGGTGTATGCCGACAAGGGATCCGCCAGCAATGCCAATCGGCAGTTTCTAAGAAAGCAAAAGATCAAGAGCGCAATCATGCATCGCGCATATAAAAAAACCACTCTCGGCACGCCAGCTACTTCGGTACGGTAAAAGTCAACACCCAAGTCATATTAAAGAGTATATATCTGCATGAGTCTGAAAAAAGAAGCCAACAAAATCTTCGTAGATCAACCATTAAGGGAAGAAATCCGCCCAAATGTTGCATAAGGGGGAAACTTTCCCTAAAAAAAAGAAAAAAACTTACTTTCTACCAAAATGACGCATAACAAGTGTCATTTAGATATTTTATCATTAAGCACAGCAAATTTACGCAGTTATGCAGAGGTCTTTTAAATGTTTACAGGAATCGTACAAGCCATCGGCAAGATAGTTGCTACCGATATCTCTCATACAACCCCGCAAAGAAATTTGTCATTGCGGCTTGAACCTGGGAATTTCGATTTGTCAGATATTAATTTGGGAGATAGTATTGCGGTTGATGGTATTTGCTTAACAGTCAAATCTTTGGCAGACAGACAACTTCATTTCGATGTATCGGAAGAGACGCTGCTTTGCACGCATGGGTTGGATAAAATCAACAAACCAGTGAATTTGGAAAAAGCATTGCGGCTATCCGACCGACTCGGAGGGCATTTGGTGAGCGGACATATTGATGCCATCGGTACAGTTGTCAAATGGGAGCCTACCGGAGAAAATACTACGCTTGAAGTTGATGCGCCCAGTGCTATCTTGCGCTATTTAACGCACAAAGGCTCGATTACAGTCGATGGGGTGAGTTTGACGATTAATCAAATCATCGGTAATACTTTTTCGGTCAATTTGATCCCGCATACCATTGCAGTAACCACATTGGGACAACTCCAGGTAGGGGCATTGGTGAATTTGGAATCCGACATGCTCGCGCGTTATGTCGCAAGGTTACTCAATATTGAAAAGTGATAGCATTGCCACTATGAATATTAGTCCAATTGAAGAAATTATTGCCGACATTCAAGTCGGGAAAATGGTTGTTCTGGTTGATGAAGAAGATCGCGAGAATGAAGGTGACTTGGTGCTCGCTGCTGATTTTGTCACACCGGCTGCGATCAATTTCATGGCCACTCATGGGCGTGGGTTGATTTGCTTAACACTCACCGAAGAACGTTGCAATCATTTGGATTTGCCGCTGATGGTATCGAACAATCGTTCGCCTTTAGGAACCAACTTCACCCTTTCCATTGAAGCGGCTCAAGGTGTCACCACAGGAATCTCCGCAGCGGATCGTGCCAGAACTGTCCAAGTCGCCGTACAAAAAGATGCGAAACCACAAGATATCGTGCAACCTGGCCATATCTTTCCGCTGAAAGCGCAAAAAGGCGGCGTATTGGTGCGAGCAGGTCACACCGAGGCTGGTTGTGATTTGGCAAGGATGGCGGGATTGACTGCAGCTTCGGTGATTTGCGAGATTCTCAAAGAAGATGGCAGCATGGCAAGGTTGCCAGATTTAATCGTGTTTGCTCAAAAACATCAACTCAAAATTGGCACAATTGTCGATTTAATTCAATATCGTAACCAAAACGAATCTCTCGTCAAGCGCGTTGCGGAACGCTCTATTCAAACCCTGCACGGTGCATTTCAATTGATCGCCTACCACGATGATATTGCTAATCTAACCCACTTGGCTTTGGTTAAAGGTGACATCAATCCCACTGATGAAACACTGGTGCGCGTTCATGAACCGTTGTCGGTAATCGACTTTCTCGATATCGAAGATCGCTCTCATTCCTGGAATATCTATGCGGCGATGAAAATGATTGCCGAAGCGGGACGCGGTGTCATTGTATTAATGCATCGCCGAGATGATCCGCTAAAATTAGTTGAACGTGTTGAATCGAAAGACGAGAATTCCAATGTTGTGAATCGTCAAATGGATTTACGCCATCATGGAATTGGCGCACAAATATTGAAAGATTTGAATGTCGGTAAAATGCGTTTAATGTCAACACCGCGAAAAATGCCTAGTGTTACTGGGTTTGGTTTAGAAGTTTCCAGCTATGCGGAAATTAATGAAAAAGACACCCTTTGATAGATACTCAAAGGTTTATAATAAACAAAAATACGAGCCTTTTGCACATTGAGGAATGACCATGACTTTTTACGACGATATTCCAGAAATTGAACCCGTTATCGACGGTAGTGATTTGCAGATAGGCATCGTCATGAGCCGCTTTAATTTAGATATCAGTGAAGGCTTGTTAAGCGCTTGTATCATTGAATTAAGAAAAAATGGTGTTCTCGATCACAACATTTTGCTTGCGACAGTACCTGGCGCTTTAGAAATCCCTTTGACATTCAAACGTATCGCATTAACGAATCAATTTGATGCTTTCATCGCGCTTGGTTCGGTGATTCGTGGCGATACGTATCATTTTGAAGTGGTTGCCAATGAATCCGCTCATGGTTTGATGTTAGCGCAGTTAGAAACTGAAATTCCTATCGCCAATGGAATTCTTACCACCGATAACGAAGACCAAGCCATTGCCCGTATGCATGAAAAAGGCACCGATGTCGCTCGGGTTGCATTGGAAATGGCGAATCTGCAAATAAAAATAGACGAATTACCTTATGAATAGTACGTCTTCTGATTCGTCCGTTGATAAGCACAATAAAGTCCAGAAACCGAAAAGCCATCGTAGAGCAGCCCGTGAATTCGTAGTGCAAGGCCTATATCAGTGGAAAGTTACGGGTGAAAGCGCTAGTTTTATTGAGCGGCAATTACGCGAATCCCCCGAATTCAAGCATGTCGATGAAAAACACTTTTCGCAAGCACTGGAAGGTGCGATTAAAAATTTTGAACTGTTGAATGAACATATTCAACCGTGCTTGGATCGTCCTTTGCATGAATTAAGTCCAGTGGAATTTGCTATTTTGTTGCTCGGTGCTTATGAATTGGTCTACCATCCAGAAATTCCTTACAAAGCCATTATTAATGAAGCCATTGAGTTGGCTCGCACCTATGGTGGCACTGACGGACATAAATACGTCAATGGCGTTCTGGATAAATTGGCGATTAAACAACGTGCTGTAGAAATTAACGCAAAAAATATTGAAACAAAACAATCACCGCTTTAATTCAAGTGCCGTCAGAATTCGATATTATCGAACGATTTTTCAAAAAATCTGTACCTAACGAAATAGTGGGAATCGGCGATGATGCCGCCATTATTCTGGCTTCGCAAACCATTGAATTTGCAATTTCTACCGATACACTGGTTTCAGGCAAACATTTCTTTCCAGACACGGACCCTTATCAACTAGGGTTTAAATCGTTAGCGGTTAACCTTTCGGATATGGCGGCCATGGGAGCGAAACCGCGTTGGTCTTTGCTCGCACTGACTTTACCAAAAAATTTAACCGGCAATGACAATCCTTGGTTATCCAATTTCAGTAAAGGCTTTTTCGATTTAGCGAATTCTTATCAAGTTGCGTTAATCGGTGGCGATACTACTTCAGGTCCATTGAATATCAACGTGCAAATCATTGGTGAGATAAAACGAGGTAAAGCACTTCGCCGAAATAACGCGCAAGCAGACGATGATATTTGGATATCGGGTCAGCTCGGAAATGCAGCACTGGCATTGCGACATGAGCGGCAGCACATCATCTTGCCGCTCGAAGAAAAAACTCGTTGTTTAACTGCGCTACTAATGCCTTCCGCCCGTGTTGAGCTAGGACAGAGGCTAGTTGATCTTGCCCATAGCGCAATTGATATTTCTGACGGATTAGCAGCAGATTTAAGCCACATTTTGAAAGCCTCAGAGAAAGCCGCTTGTATTAATATAGACGACGTACCCTGCTCGCCTTTTGTAAAAGAAAATCTTTCTCAACCATTGATTAGACAATGTTTATTGGCGGGAGGAGATGATTATGAGTTGTGTTTCACCGCGCCTGAAGAAAATCGCAATGCAATAGCGTCGCTCGGAATTGAATTAAATGTATCCCTTACACGCATCGGTAAAATTCTGACGGGAAACCAGCTAATCATTGAAGACTCTCAAGGAAGATCAATTTCATTGGATAACAAAGGATATGACCACTTTATCTCCTGATACTGAGCAACACTTGGATTCGAAGAGTGCTGTTGCATTCAAGCCTAACTTCGCTTTAGCACTCAGCCATCCAGCGTACTTCATTGCTTTTTCAGGAGGAGTGGGATTGTTTCCGTTCGCTCCCGGCACGATAGGTACTTTAGCTGCTTTTCCGTTGTTTTGGTTATTCGATGAGTTACTGACGCCAGCATATTTCTTGTTGGCTATCGACATTATGTTTATTGCGGGAATCTGGGCTTGCGGGTTAACTGGCAAAGCTCTTGGTGATCAAGATCATGGCAGCATGGTTTGGGATGAAACGGTCGCATTTCTTTTGATCCTTTTTTTTATTCCCAATGAATGGTTATGGCAATTGTCTGCTTTTATTTTGTTTCGTCTATTCGATATAGCCAAACCCAATCCTATTCGTTATTTCGATCAAAAACTGCAAGGGGGGTTTGGCGTCATGTTCGATGATATCGTCGCAGCTTTTTTGACACTGCTATGTTTCGCAGGATGGAAAACCTGGTATTAAACCAATGGAAAATAACTTTGCGCGACCGTAATCTTCGCAATCATCTAGGTACATAAATTCTATTTTAAATCAAACAAGTTAGAGTTTTTAATGCTGTAGTAAATTAGCTTTAAAGTGTAAGAGGCCTCTAGTTTATATAGATTGTTAACGCAGTTACAATGCGCTCGACGTGAATCATTTTTACCATGAGCGGATCAACCGTTCCACACTATTTGCACAAGGCAAGAATCACATCAACGGCATTGAAAACTTCTGGAACCAGGCTAAACGCGTCTGAAGAAAATACAATGGCATTCCTAAACGATCATTTCCATTGTTTCTCAGGGAATGTGATTCAGATTCAATTATGGAACACCTGAACAACAGTTAAAAATTTTGAAATCTTGGACTCAAATTTAACCTGATCTACTACAGCCACAAAGTTACTCTAACAAAGTTACGATACAATTTAATTCTCTTTCAGGCTTTCGCGATTACGCTGAATTTTTTGCAATGTTATCTCATTGAATGCTCAGCCACATAGCGAGGGCAGCTAGTGTGACAAGCAATACTGGCATAGTCAACACAATTCCCACCTGGAAATAATATCTCCACGTGATAACCATATTCTTCCGCGCTAATACATGCAACCACAACAAAGTTGCTAGACTGCCAATCGGCGTGATTTTTGGTCCCAGATCACAACCGATTACGTTGGCGTAAATCATTGCTTCCTTGATTGCACCGGTAGTGCTGGTTGCGTCGATCGACAATGCGCCGATCAACACCGTCGGCAAATTGTTCATGATGGACGATAAGAAGGCAGCCAGAAAACCGGTGCCGAGCGTGGCTCCCCACACGCCATAACTGGCGAAAACATCAAGCAGACCGGTAATATATCCGGTCAAGCCCTCATTGCGCAAACCATACACCACCAAATACATGCCCAGTGAAAAAATAACGATTTGCCACGGCGCTTCGCGTACTACCTTACGCGTATTAATCACATGACCATGCGCTGCCACCGCGAACAATATGAGCGAGCCGACAGCGGCCACAAGACTGATAGGCACCCCCAAAGATTCGAGACCAAAAAAGCTAATCAGCAGCAATGCCAGCACCACCCAGCCAGCACGAAACGTTGCCAAATCTCGTATTGCTTCATTGGGCGCCTTGAGTTGACCGACATCATAGCTAGCCGGAGCACTGCGGCGGAAGTAAAGGAAAAGCACGCCCAAACTTCCTACTACCGAAACGATGTTGACCGGAATCATCACCCTAGCATATTCGGCAAACCCGATCCTGAAATAATCAGCCGAGACGATGTTAACCAAATTCGATACCACTAACGGCAAGCTGGCCGTATCAGCAATAAAACCCGCCGCCATGACGAAAGCGAGTGTAGCCGCTGGACTAAACCCAAGTGCAATTAACATCGCCATGACAATTGGCGTTAGAATCAAGGCTGCACCATCGTTAGCAAACAGTGCGGAAACCGCTGCACCCAGTAAAACAATATAGGCAAATAATAAATGCCCATTGCCACGCCCCCAGCGCGTCACATGCAACGCTGCCCACTCAAAGAACCCCGCTTCGTCAAGTATCAGGCTGATAATAATGATGGCAATGAAAGCTGCTGTCGCGTTCCAGACAATATGCCACACCACCAGAATGTCACTGAGCTGCACCACGCCAAAAAGCAATGCAACGGTAGCACCAAGCAGAGCACTCCAACCAATACCGAGGCCGCGCGGCTGCCAGATAACCAGCGTAAGGGTTAAGATGAAAATGAGTAGGGCAATTAGCATATCAATATACGTCCATTGCTATCGTGTCTTGGTCCGTGGTGATCATTTTATGTGTGTTTGTTTAAATTTCATAATGCCGATGCTATCCAGTTTCGTCCGGAAGGCAGAAGAATTTTGCTGCAAATCATCAAGTGGCAGCGATAAAAAAGTTTCGATACCTTCACGCAAAGTTCGATAAGCCTGTGTAAATGCCGCATTGATCTCTTCCTCGGATCCAGTGGCTTCGGCGGGGTCATCGACACCCCAATGCGAGCGTAGCGCAGGCCCCAGATAAGCGGGACAGATTTCACCGGCCGCGATGGCCGCCAGCTACGGTTTTATGATGCCGGTGGGTACGCCACCGAATGCCATCGTGTTCGGCACCGGTCTGGTACCGATGACCAGCATGGCGCGGGAAGGTCTGGTACTTAACTTTATTGGGACTGCGGTGATTACGGTGGTATGTTATTGGCTGGTCGGTTGATCAAACGCGGTATAGGTTGGGCTGCCGAAGAAAGCCCAACATCAAGCCGATGGTGTTGAAAATAGGCCAAAATGCTCGCCATTGATAGACTGCATCTTTTTACTCCCTCGAAGATGCCTCATATTTGCCTGGTAGGGATGAACGATGCTCCCGTAGCACTCCATGCTCCTGTTGAAAATGGAAGGATTACTATATGACCGCGCTTCTATCATGAACAATACGCGTAACGACTACAAAACCGCAATTTTAACTACTTCCGAGCATGATCAATAAACCACAGGTCATGAACCCTACAGGCAGCCAGATATGTACTCGCTTGGTTACGGGGCTGGCTTCAAGCCAGTTAAAGAGTAAAATACCACTGCCAATACTGGCACACATCGCCAATAGCAAACCGCATAATTGAATTTCAGGCTGATGCGGCAAGAATCTGAAAAACACAGTATTGATGATCAACAGTACCGGAAAATGAATTAAAAAGATGGAATAAGAAGCGCGTCCAAGATAAGTCAGATAAACGGGAATGTGCCTACTCTGTAACGCATTAAAATAATGCGCCAATCGCAATAGCAAGGCAACACCGCCTGCGACAGCAATGCGTGAACGGAAATCTATCATCAACGCGACAAAAATCAGTGCCATCAGTACGGTGAACCATAGCACTTGACGTGCGCTGATCGATGTCCAATAAGCCAGAATGCCGAGGCCATAAGCGCCGAAAAAATATAAAGCCGTTTCATCCCAGTAACGATCCCGGTTAAAAAAGAACAATGAAGCGATGGTTAAACTACAAATTAAAATGATGTTCAACATTTTCAGTCCTGCATATCGATTCTGGATTCGATGGGCAGTCCACAATACTAAAATTGTCAGCGAAAATAATTGAAAATCAATGGCGACATACCAGACGCCCGCCGACAAAGCCTCCTGGTTCAGTAGATCATGCAGCAAAAAGATATGCGCGAGCAGTTGCAGTAAATTAGGCGCACCGGGTACCGATTCATGTTGCATCCAGATTCTGGCCAGCGCAGCCGCGGCAATCGCGAGCGTTAATGCCGCCAGATAAGGTGTTATTAATCGCACATAACGTCGCTGGATAAGCTCGATTGGATTTTCGTTAAGCGCTAAACCCTGCGGTGCAAGTTTTTTTGCAACCAAAAAACCCGTAATGACAAAAAACATTTGTACCGCGATTCTCCCGTCTTCACGCAACCAATCGAGCAATCCTGACATCAACGGATAAGCAAAATCCGACATAGGGCCATAAATAGCCAAGTGATGCGCGACGATCAATAAACAGCAAATAACTTTTAAAGCATCGATAAAAGGCATTCTTGCGCGATGATCCGCTTGCATTTGTCAGTTCTTTGCGAATGAAAAGTAAGGAATTGTAGTAGATTGGCTTAAATGATAAGCGAATCTACTACAGCCTTTAAATTTTTCAAAATTCTTATTTCTCAGGAAGTTTGGCTATAATGGATCTTTGATGTTGATAAAATAGGAGACACTTGCTATGTCTAATGAAGGCTATCACGAACCGATTAATGAATTATCTGAAAAAACTCGCGATATGCACCGTGCCATTGTTTCATTGATGGAAGAACTTGAAGCGGTGGATTGGTACAATCAACGCGTCGATGCGTGTAAAGATTCGGAGTTAAAGGCTATTCTTATACATAATCGCGACGAAGAAAAAGAACATGCGGCGATGGTTTTGGAATGGATTCGCCGGCAAGATTCAATATTCGACAAGGAATTGAAAGATTACTTGTTCACGAACAAAAAAATTACGGACCATCATTCTTAAACCGAAACAAATATGCTCGTTGATTAGCGGGTGAATTAATGAGCATGTTCTCCGGGGGGCGGCATGATTTCTTCTTCTCGATTGAGTTTCGTTAATTGTAAAGTTAACGCGTCAATGCTCTGCCATCCGAATCCTTCAAATTGTGCTACCCAACGAGCGCGTAGATAGCCAAAACGATCCGTCATAAACTCAATATGACTTGGAAACATGCCTTTGCCGGATAGATCAGGCACGGTTCGTATCCGACGATACAGCCAGTAGCTATCTTTAATTTCAGACCATCCTTCGGTTACCACTGGAAAAGGAACCATCTTTGAGATGGTTATTAATTCTTCTTCTGATAATTTGCGATTAGGGATAGCCAGAATTTCCGTATTTAAATTGCTAAGCTCCTGATAAGCCGCAGCGAGTTGATGAATGCGTTGTTGCGACTGCGGCCATGAAAATAACACCAGCAACACATTTTTTTGTAACCGGAAATCTTTCAAACTACCTCCAGATCCATTATGGGCCGCATAATTAAATACTGGCGATGCAATCGATGGCATTTCAGGAGCAATCATGCTACCGAGCAGCCTCGCGTCAAATCCACGCGATAACGCATGAAGAAAATTAACTAAATCCCAACGGTCTTCTTCGGATAACTTGGCGGAAAATCCCGGCATTTTAGTACCAGAAATGCCATGCGTTAAATAATGATAAGTATTTCCGACCGTATAACTCGCAGTATGAGGCTGCGTCAGTAAGTCGGTTGGATCTTTGATATCGGGATCGGTAATTTTACTGGTTCCTTTACCTTGCGGGCCGTGACAATCAACACAGTTTTCTGTAAACAATTTCATACCGTTGGCGATCGAAACCGCATCAAAAGCTACCGAAGGTTTTAAATAAGTTTCGGGATAAGCCTTGAGTGCCATATACGGCAATGCAATGGCTGAAGCACTTATGGCGAGCACACTTGGAATAACAATTAGTTTTAATGCCCCCCAACGATTGCTAAGACCAAACCAGACAGAAGCTAACGCAACGATAAACAAAGCAATGCCAAGTCGAATAAGCTCTTGCTCAGTCAGATCTTCGGTCGCATAAAACGATAGCCGGAAAGAGTAAGGCCATTCCTGCACCATACTGTGTTTAGCCGGAAGTGTATTCGCTAAAATAGTGGCAAAGAGTACTAGAAACACAGCAAAAACAAATTCAATGCGAACCCACTTCCGTAATGCAAAGATGTCTTGACGTTGGGCAAACTCTGTCGTTTTCTTCGATAATCCCGGCAACCAATTATTTCGTACCTGATACGCGATGAATAGAATAATAGCCAGAATGCCTAATTTGATACTCAATAACCAGCCATACGGACTGGCTACTAAAGTATGAAATTGGTTATCAACAAGCCGGTCCGTTACGACAACTCCGGTTATGATCAACAGAAGCATCGCAGGAAGCGCGATCGATGAAAACGTGAACAGATAATCGGATTTTTGCAGGCGCGCTTCATTTTCAAAACGCTTTTTATCACTGAATAATATCAGTAAAACTGCCGGTAAAGCGCCAAACCAAGCGCCAGCTAATAAGATATGGGCCGCATAAGGTGCAATGGCAACAAATGACATTTCATCCGCACTGGAATGACTCATCAATGTCCCTGCGATAATAGGCAAAGATGCAACCATTGCTATCACGACGAAATGCCAGCGCCGACGATTCTGTCGCAATAAAATCAGTAACGTTATCAGTAATAATGTCGCTGAGATCGCTCGGGCTAGCCAAATGTGACCAATTTGGGTATTGATTAGAATGTCGAGCCACGCTTGAAGATTCCACAAATTAGCAAGTAATCCTGTTGCTGCGCTAGTGGCTGTTGCTAGAATACCGACCAAGCCTATTAAGATAATCAATGCTAGCCAGGGAAAAATTTTTTCCATGCGCAACAACCAGGAGGCGTTAAATATTGCGCGATCTTTTCCAATCAGCGCAAAAAAAAGACAACTTCCCAGTACAATCAGATTGGCTGCCAATTGTGACCAGCGTGAAACAGCGGCAATAATTTCAATCATAACTTTGCATTTCAATCATTTGTTCGGCCGAATTAGGGCATATACCATAACCGACACGACATTGTTAATTCGATGTACGCTATAAGCGACGTAATACTTTTAGCTTAGCACAACGCTCTTAAGACTTACTACCGTTCTAAAACAAAATCGCGGTAAATTCTTCTCGATAATGTGAGTCATATAAATCAAATCTGATTAGATGAATCGTTCGTCAATATATTTTAATAGGAAACCATATGCATACAGTATTAGTTACGGGCGCCAATCGTGGAATTGGTTTGGAGTTTGTTCAACAATATGCGCAAGAAGGCTGGAGTGTCATCGCTTGCTGTCGTAATCCAGATGTGGCAACAAAATTGCATTATTTAAGTGGTCAATACCCGAAGCTTATACAGACATATGCGCTTGATGTGGTCAATCATCAGCAGATTGATGCCTTATCCCAGATTTTATCAACCGCAACGATTGATCTGTTGATTAACAATGCTGGTGTTTATCCTTCGGGTAAGGGTGATGAATTCGGTTCAACAGATTATGACGCTTGGCAGTATGCATTTGAAGTCAATACCATGGCACCATTAAAAATGACGGAAGCTTTTATTCAGCAAATTGCACGTAGCCAACTCAAAACAATCGCCATCATTACTAGCAAAATGGGTAGTATTGTGGATAACAGTGGGGGCGGCAGCTATGTCTATCGTTCCAGTAAAGCGGCAGTGAATATTGTTACCAAAAGCTTGTCGATTGATTTGAAACCACAACAAATTAAAGCAGTCGTGCTACACCCTGGATGGGTAAAAACTGATATGGGTGGTCCAAATGCGCTTATTACGACTGAACAAAGTGTGACCGGTATGCGTCGCGTCATTAATCAATTAAAAATGGAAGATTCGGGTAATTTTTTTGCCTATGATGGACAGATAGTGCCTTGGTGATTCTGTTTCTTGCTTTAAAAGTTGTGCGCTATCTTTAATCAATTGATCAAAAATTAATAATTAGTATTAAAGTGATAAGCATAAGTTTTTCGGAATTTGATATAACCCGACGTTGGATCTGATTGATAAAGCCGACATTCGGCCGGATACTTGCATTCATGCTGAAAGGACGTATCACAGTTAGAAACATCGCGATGCTTTGGAAGCATTCGCTAGTAAAAACAACATTGAATTACATCGCCTTTGGAAACATCAAAGGCAACTATTTCTTACTAGGTAGGTCAGCTTTAAACTGTTGCGTTTGACAATCTAGCAGGTCAAAATTTAATGACAAATTAGAAGATAAATTTCATAATCCTTCATAGTGATAGAGCTAAATTCGATTAACTCTATCACTTGCTGAGTACAAAATTATCTTACTAACAATTCAATCCCTTAACAGTGTCAGGATGACAAATTTGAACTGCAATAATTCGTGGTTTATTAAAGGGGCAATCTGTAGGGTGGATTAAAAGTTTTACGGGTGTAAAACTAAAGAATGCTTCTCGAAGCTGATCTTGATATAACCTACGACCTGGATCGGTTGTAGACGTCACATAACCCGCCTGGGGCGCAGAACAGCCTGCAGGATTAGTGTACGTTCCAGAAGAAGTGTCGCTGACTAATTTTACAGAATAAGTATCAGCTCCCCAACCAGACTCAATTACGTAAATTGCACTTCTTCCAGTATATTTTTCGCCTGCTGCAAATACGGTTTGAGTCATAAACATAGAAATAACAATTCCAAAAACTATACCGAAAGTTTTACTTTGGTAATTCTTATTATGGATTTTCATTCTCATCTCCTATCGAGATACACGTTGATAAAAACTGTCTCTAGCTCATGCCTTATTCCTGCATGAATTTGGATTTTTACACAGAGAGATTTATAAGTATGTGAGAAAAATCACCTTTTAATAGAAAAGCCATTAATCTAGTCGTCCCAGAAAAAAAACGCATCAATCCCTCTTTTGGAACGGCAACTTCCAAAAGAGGGGGGTAATAAAGACAAAATCAAGCAATTTGAACTTTTTTCCTCAAGGAATTTTCGAAACTTGCAGTTTTCTCCATTGAAAGAAGAACAAAACAATGGCTAGCAGCCATTGTTTCAGATTCCAGGCGGCAAGCGACCATATCAAGTAGGAGACTTTTGCAAAATCACACCTAGTTCTTGTTTCAATGCAATTCTGGGTTTATTTGTAAGTTTTCAAGATATTTTTCAGCATTTTTCCGCAAATGAGTTCGGAATATTCATTCTCAATTAACTATTTCCGGTCGCAAGGGCGCAATAATCCTATATTTTCGCAATCATTTGGCGCTCAGCGAAGAGTTTAGGAAGTCTTTTCAAGTTGTATGCCATCGCGAGTAATATGTGCCAGGTATGGGCTTTGGCTAGGCCGCAGTAACGCAGTATTTTGGCATTGAACCAGCGTACTTGGCTGCCGAAGGTTCGCTCTACCACATAGCGGACTTTAGTAATCATGCGATTGCGCTGCAATTGCCTTGGTAACAGCGGGATATTTTTTGTTGCTTTATCTTGAATGCCATTTTTAATGCCGCGTGATTTCAACACATCGCGGTGCTTTTGGCTACGATAGGCTTTGTCGGTATGAATGCGAGTTCCCGGTTGAATATTGGCTTTATCAAGCAGATCCAGCAGCGGCTTGCTGTCATGACAATTGGCCGCAGTGGTTTCAATCGCTACCACTAGCCCATTGCCATCGACTATCGTGTGTTGCTTATAGCCAAACGCTGATCGGTCACCCTTTTTAATCCATCGTGCTTCCGTATCGACGCTGGGTTGTGCTATTTCAATAACCTGCATCTCTAACTGAGCATTCGCTTCATCATCGCGCTCTTCCCGATCGCTGACCACTTCATAAGCTGGTTTGGTTTTAGGTTTGCGCGGGCTCTGCGTAATGCTCGCGTCAACGTGACAACCCTGCTTAACGGTAATATCGTAAGCCTGGATTTGCCGGTTGATTTCCGCCAATAACCCATCCCATATTTTTGCTGCCGTCAGTCGCGTTCTAAATCGCGATAGCACAGAATGGTCAGGCACATCATCTTCCAGCGACAAACCCAGAAACCGCATCACGTGCAGATTCGAGTTCGCCATGTCTTCCACCGATTCATCGCTTAGACCACCGTTCCAAATCCCGACCAATAGCACCTTAAACAACAGCAACCCCGAATACGTTGGACGCTTCGCAGCATCGCAAACCGGTGCATAATGAACCACGACTGCTTTCTCTACAGAATTCCAGTCAATTAACTGATCTATCTGCTTCAGGAAATTACCTTTCCTCGTAGAACGGGTTACATCAAAATAAGCATAGCTTAAACTGACCATTGCATTATTGGATCGACTGACTCATTACTGCCACATTATTGAAATAGGTAATGAATCATCCGCTTCAAGAAAAGTAGTACATCCGCAAAGGAGAGAATCCAACCGCGTGCGGGGGAGGGGGAAGTAAAATACTCGCTACAAGAAAAAAAACACTGACTTCTAATTCATTACTATCATGTTGAACTAAATTAATAGGGGAAAAACCATTTCATTTTGGTCGACTTATCCACAGATGCGTAGTAACCTGCGCTCTGTTTTCCCTCGGGTAATTTTAAATTAGTGTCAACACGTTTAATAGAAAAAATGAGGCAATCATGTCAGTCTGTCGAAGTTTTTCTATCACAATTTTTTACTCCGCCATTTGCAATCTTCAAAACAACAGCTAAAAAATTCGAAGAAATGAACTAAAATTTGTAGCTGCCAATCTAGTACATCTGTAATTTTTATTATGCGACTTCCACATCCATTCCCAGAACTTGGCTCCATAGCACGTTACCCCAATTTTTTTGGTTCCGCAGACGCACTATTTTTCGCGCAGATTGGGCAGCAAGCAAAACCGCTGGTCATCATCACTGCCAATGCGCTTGATGCGCAACGCTTGTTTGAAGAAATTCCCTATTTTGCGCCAGAACTCAAAACGCATTTGCTGCCGGATTGGGAAACGTTACCTTACGATGTGTTTTCTCCGCATCATGATTTGGTATCGGAACGCTTGGCAACGCTATATCAAGTGATGATCGGTGCTTGCGATGTATTGATTACGCCGGTTACCACAGCGCTTTATCGCATGTTGCCACGCGAATTTTTGGCAGCGCATACGTTTTTTTTGAAGCAGAAAGAAGAACTCGATGTGCCAAGTTTGCGTAGTCAATTGACGCTGGCAGGTTATTCCCATGTGACGCAAGTCTTTTCACCCGGTGAATATAGTGTTCGAGGCGGGTTAATCGATTTGTTTCCGATGGGAAGCCCACTGCCTTATCGGATCGATTTACTGGACAATCAGATCGATACCATTCGCACATTCGATGTCGATACGCAGCGCAGTATTTATCCCGTCAATGAAATTCGTTTGTTACCCGCGCGAGAATTTCCGCTCGATGAGGCTGGCCGTACTTTTTTTCGTGGCAAGTTTCGAGAGCAATTCGAAGGCGACCCTTCCAAGAAACAAATTTATAAAGATATTAGTAAGGGGCTGACACCTGCGGGAATTGAGTATTATCTGCCGTTATTTTTTGCGCAGACAGCAACGCTATTCGATTATCTGGCAAAAAAAACTCTGGTTTGCTTGCATCAAAATGTACGGTCAATCATCGATGAATTTTGGCGCGACACACAATCGCGCTATCAATTATTACGTGCGGATATCGAGCGACCGTTACTGCCCCCGACCGAATTGTTTTTACCCAGCGATGTTTTTTTTGCCCAGCTAAAGCCCTATGCGCGAATCGAAATCTCTCCTCAAGAAACTCTAACCAAGCCAGTCAAAAATCTTGTCAGCGAAGTTTTACCGTCTGTTCAAGTTAACCGGCACGCAGAAAATCCACTGGAAAAACTCAATGCATTCGTTACGCAATTTATGCACAGTGACGGGCGTGTTTTGCTATTAGCCGAGAGTATCGGCAGACGAGAGTTAATTGCCGAATACCTCAATCAGTACGATCTGCATCCTGTTAGCTGTCAGGGTTATCAAGAGTTTGTTGATAGCACCTTGCCTTTTATGTTGAGTGTGGCACCGCTGCACAATGGCTTCCTTTTGCCGCAACAGCGTTTAGCGTTAATTACAGAAAGTGAATTGTATGCCACGCATGTGCACGGGCGTCGCGAACGTGAATCTCGCAAAGTAACGTCAACCGATAATATTTTGCGTGACCTTTCTGAAATCAAACCTGGAGATCCGGTGGTGCACGAACAGCATGGCATCGGCCGCTATCTGGGCTTGGTCAGTATGGATGTTGGTGAGGGAGATCCCGGCTCGTTGAGCGAGTTTTTATCACTGGAATATGAAGGTGGCGACAAGTTATACGTACCGGTTTCTCAATTACATCTGATCGGTCGATACAGCGGTGCAGCGCCTGAATCCGCTCCACTGCACAAACTGGGCAGCGGTCAGTGGGATAAAGCCAAACGCAAGGCGATGGAGCAAGTGCGCGACACCGCAGCAGAATTATTGAATTTATATGCCCAACGCGCATCACGCGAAGGTCACGCATTTACCATACGACAGCACGATTATGATGCGTTTGCGGAAGGATTTGGTTTTGAGGAGACCGCTGACCAAGCTGCGGCAATCAATTCGGTGATTGCCGATTTGACTTCGGGTAAACCGATGGATCGATTGATCTGCGGTGACGTCGGTTTTGGCAAAACCGAAGTAGCGCTGCGTGCAGCCTTTGTAGCCGTTGCCGATGGAAAACAAGTTGCCGTTCTGGTTCCAACCACATTGCTCGCCGAACAACATTTTCAAAACTTTTCCGACCGTTTTGGCTTAATTGCCGATCAGTGGCCAGTGAAAATTGCCGAATTATCTCGCTTTCGTTCTGCCAAAGAGCAAACGCAAGCAATCGCTGGGCTTGCGAAAGGTGAGATCGATATTATTATCGGTACCCATAAATTGATTCAGAAAGATGTTCATTTTAAAAATCTAGGGTTAGTTATTATCGATGAAGAACATCGCTTTGGTGTTCGGCAGAAAGAGCAACTGAAGAAACTGCGCGCTGAAGTAGACGTGCTAACACTAACAGCCACACCGATTCCGCGTACTTTAGCGATGTCACTGGAAGGATTGCGTGATTTCTCTATTATCGCCACGGCTCCGCAGCGTCGCTTAGCAATTCGTACTTTTGTCAGCAGTTTTTCGCTTGGCATCATTCGTGAAGCGTGTTTGCGAGAATTAAAGCGCGGCGGGCAAATTTATTTTTTGCATAACGAGGTGAGTACCATACAGGTGATGTATGAGAAATTAGCCAACTTATTGCCTGAAGCGCGAATTCACATTGCTCATGGACAGATGCCGGAACGCGAACTGGAACACGTCATGCGTGATTTTTACCAACAACGCTTCAATATTTTATTATGCACCACCATCATCGAAACCGGCATCGATATTCCCAGCGCCAATACGATTCTGATCAACAACGCGCACAAATTTGGCTTGGCGCAATTGCATCAACTGCGTGGCCGTGTAGGTAGATCACACCACCAAGCGTATGCGTATTTACTAACACCGCCTGAAGAAGCGCTTGGCTCGCAAGCGAAAAAACGTTTGGAAGCTATTCAAGCAATGGAAGAACTAGGATCGGGCTTTTATCTAGCGATGCACGACTTGGAAATTCGTGGCGCAGGCGCTGTTTTGAGCGAATCGCAAAGTGGTGAAATGCAGGAAGTCGGTTTTAGTTTATACAGTGCAATGCTAGATACCGCGATTCAATCTTTAAAACAAGGTAAAGAACCAGATATGCAGCATCCACTGGGTGTGGCAACGGAAATTAATTTGCATGTTCCGGCGCTGCTGCCGGAAGATTATTGCCATGATATTCATGAACGTTTGGTACTGTATAAACGTATGGCCAATTGCAATAGCGATGAAAAGCTCGACGACATGCAACGCGAACTGATCGACCGCTTCGGGTTGTTACCCAATCCGGCTCGCGCTTTGTTGGACTGCCATCGCTTGCGCATCGCTGCTAAACCGCTTGGCATAACCCGTATCGACGCCAGCGCCGATAGCATTCAAATTCAGTTTATTGCGAACCCTCCTATCGATTCACTGAAAATTATTCAGTTAATTCAGAGTGGTCGCGAATATTCGCTCGCCGGACAAGATCGTTTAAGAGTACAGGTCAAGATTCAAGATATCAATCAACGTGTAATAAAGATTAAGGAATTGATGCAAAAGTTAGGGTTAAATAGGTGAAGATGATTTTTCACCGCCTGATGAGGGTGGTAGAGTATGAGTATTTTATGCGGCCTTTGCAGTTAATAAAACAACTCACCGTTGCAAACAACCTGCGCTGCAGAAATTGATGTAAGAATTCCTATCATCTCTTCCCCTGCATCAAAATTAATGTGGTTTAAAAAATTTGTCGTGAATTCTCCGCGTGGTTCGCCATACTATCCATAGCACTATTGGGATTAGCGCACCGGTTACCAGCTCCGGATGAATGGGCAATCCAGCCGCTTTACCTGCTTTGGTGACGTAAAGCAACAAGCTGACGACGTAATACGATATTGCCGCAATGGATAACCCTTCTACAGTGCTTTGTAGTCTTAATTGCAATTCCTGACCGCGCGTCAATTTCTCCAGCAACTGTTGATTTTGCGTTTCTGTAACAATATCGACCCGAGTGCGCAATAATGCGCTAGCGCGTGAAACACGCGACGATAAATGACCCAAACGTTGAGCGGTTGCTTCTACTGTGGCAATGGCGGGAGAAAGTCTTCGTTGCATGAATTCCCCGATTGTTTGCGTTCCGGGAATGGCTTTTTCATGCAAATCAGCGATTCGTTGCAATACTAACTTGTTATACGCTTGAGTTGCAGCAAAGCGGTATCCATGTTCGACCGTTGCTCGCTCGATGCGCGCAGCCAGTAACGTGAGCGTATCCAGCAGATCCTGATCGGAAGCGGCTTTGTTTTCTAGCTGCGCAGTTATTTCAGCCAATAGACGTTCGGCATCGGTTAGTTCAGGCATAAGCTGTTTGACCATCGGCAAGCTCCGCAATGCCATCAATCGATAAGTTTCAATTTCCAGCAAGCGCTGTAAAACTCTCCCTGCCCGTGTTTCAGACGCATCCGCCGACATAACAATCAGGATGCGTTCAAAACCGCTGGGACGCAGCATAAAATCTGTGACCGCCAATGAATGTTCTTGTCGGCCGATGAGCGAGGCGACTACGAGCTATGATCATTTCTGGTGTATGGAAGGAGAAGAGAGCGGTGTAATCTGTTGATAAAGATCTGCCCAGATCAACTATCAAAATAAGGAGAACACCGCAATGACAGATAATAATGTTTTTAAAC